>NZ_CP067007.1:329181-658363 GCF_018128925.1 Nitrosopumilus sp. K4 | reverse complement strand
GATTTTTACAGACCATTTGGAAAAGAAACGCCAATCGTTCATGGTCAATATTCCAATTTGCTTTACATGATTCAAGTAAGAAAAGCACTGGAAGCATACAAGAAAAAAGTACTGGCTACTGGATTGATGAAGTTAGAATCAGGTGAAACAATTTTGGATCATATTGACTATCTTAACATGCACTTGCCATATAGCAACATGGGTAAAAAAGCATTAGCATATCTTGTAAGACACGAATGGAGACAATTGCCAAGATGGAAGAACATCATTCAGAGTATAGGGATGGAAGAACCAGTTCCAAAAGATCCACGAGGAACAATTGAATCAGTGTTAGGAGACCAAGAGTTCATGGCAAAAGACCACGAATTTACAAAATTGTTTACTAAAACACCAGAGTTCCAAGAAGTTTATGAAGCAAAACTTGCAAGTTCACTAATTGCATCAAAGATGATTGGTAATTTGTATACTGCATCACTATACCTTGGATTTAGAAGTAGTTTGGAATTTGAATATCAAAAAGGAATTGATCTAAATGGAAAGAGAATAGGGTTCGGATCTTATGGAAGTGGAAGTAGTGCAATGGTGTTTAGTGGGTTAGTACAACCAGAATACGAAGAAATTGTAAAGAACATGAATCTTGAAGCAGAGATTGGAGACAGACGAAAACTTACATTAGATGAATATGAGGAACTGCATGAAAACAAACTATCTCCAGAAGAATCAAAACTAAATCCAAAACATGAGTTTGTCTTAGTTAATGTAAAGACAGATGTAGAGTCTAGAGGCGAAAGACGCTACGTATTCAACGAATGATGCAAGAAGAGCCAAATCCAGTAAAGGATTTTCTATTTGAATATATTTCAAAATCAGAGCAAAAAATTCAGAAATTAGTTTCAGAACAAAAATTCTCCGACATCATAAATGACATCATGATGAATTGTTATGATAAAGCAATAGCAATAGAAGAAAAACACAAAGCATTAGGAATTTTAGCAACAGGGATACTTCATTATCTTTTAACAAATGCATTGATCACCAGTCAAAGAAAAATAGAGTGCCAGGGAATCGAATTAGACATTGTAATTCCAGATGTAAAGACATTAGAAAAAGACAGTCAAAAGACGCTTATCATATGCATCCCCAAAACAAACAACAGAGATCAAATTATTCAAAAAATACATCAATTAAAAAAAATCCAATCTGAAACACAGAACATATGGCTAGTATTGTCAGAAAAACAAGATGTTAAGAACAAAACATACATTATTGGGAAAGATGAAAATTCATTTGCAGACATAATTTTTGATATAGCAAAGTTTGTAAATGTTCAGGGTCAAAACAAGTTTAAAATTTTGCGGGTTTAATTTTTCACATTAATGATTTCAAATCAAGATTTTTCTTGAAAATTTTATTTAATGAAAAATCACTCATATCATCTATGAATGGAATCGAACCTAAAACTTTGACATCTGTAAGATTTTGCAAATCTCGTTTTAGTTCTTTGATGTTATAACCATCACCATCAAAATTATTTATGATGATACCTTTGATCTGGATTTTGAATCTCTTACACGCATCTATAGTCATAATCGTATGATTTACCGTTCCAATCTTACTTCTTGTTACAATCACGGTAGGGATTTTCATATCTTTGATCAAATTTACGACATGGTAATCTTTTAGAATAGGAGTCATCACACCTCCCATTCCCTCCACAAGTATGAAATCATGTAGTTTTGAGAGTTTTTTGAAATTTGATAAAACCGTAGAAATTTTGGGTTTTATCTTTAGATTCTTCCATGCAGTGTAAGGCGAGGCAGGTATTGGGAAGAATTGAGGATTGACTAAATTTTCTGGGTCTTTTACTTGTGCGGCATTTGATAAAATCTCAACATCTTCGGATTGAAATCCCTTTTTTTGAGCAGTTCCTGCGGCAAAAGGCTTCATCACACCAACATCATGACCCATCTTTCGAAAAGCAACTGCCAGACCAGAAGCGATGTATGTTTTACCAACATCAGTATCTGTGCCTGCAATGAACAGAGATTTCATGATCTAAGTCAAGGTATTTTATTGATTAATTCTTCGGTTGATTATTAAGTTCAAAAAACACACTAAATCAGTTGAAAAGTTCTGTATGGCACCCAAACACTCAGATGAAAGAATGGAGTTCGTTTGACAAAATAACAAATGCCAAAGGAATGTGGCTAGTTGATTCTAAAGGCAACAAAATGATTGATGCTGTAGCCTCAATGTGGTGCAACGTATGGGGGCATTCAAAGCCAGAACTAGTCAAGGCAATCAACAATCAAACAAAGAAACTCCAGCACTCTTCAATGTTTAACATTACAAATGAGCCTGCTGAAAAACTAGCAGATTCTCTTGTAAAGTTGTCGCCTGGGATGCACAAGGTGTTTTATTCAGACAATGGGTCGTCTGCAATGGAGATTTCATTCAAACTCGCATTACAATATTGGCACAACCTAGGAGAAAAGAAAAAAACAAAGATCATTACATTAGAAAATGGATACCACGGAGACACATTTGGTGCCATGGCAGTAGGATATGTTCCAGAATTTTTTGGTAAATTTAAAAAACAACTATTCTCTACAATACAAATCCCAGTTCCGAACAAATACAGAATTCCAAAAAACTACACACTGTCTGATTATCAAAATTTCTGCTTAGACAAAATTGAAGCACATCTATCAAATGATAACAACATTGCAGCATTTGTAATGGAAAGTGGCGCACAAGTTGCAGGAGGCGTTATAATTTATCCAGAAGATTTCCAGAAAAAAATCAGTAACCTCTGTAAGAAATACAATGTCCTTTTAGTACTTGATGAGATAGCAACAGGATTTGGCCGCCTTGGATCTATGACGGAGTATACAAGTCAAAAAAGTTCACCAGATATTGTGGCATATGGCAAGATGTTAACTGGAGGATACCTAACAATGGCAGCTACCCTTGCAAGTAAGAAAATCTATGATTCATTTTTAGGAGAGTTTAACGATTGGAAACATTTGTTTCATGGTCACACATATACAGGAAACCCCTTGGCAGCTGCTGTTGCAAATGAAAACATCAAATTGTATAAGAAAAATAACTTGATTAAAAAAATTCAGAAAACATCAAAAATATTTGAAAAATACTATGATGAGATTTCACAAATCGATATTGTAGGCGATATCAGGCACAAAGGAATGCTGATGGGAATAGAACTGGTTCAAGACAGGGCCAAAAAAATGCCAATCCACCCAAAAAAATCAATCAACAAGATATTTTATGAAACGGGAAAGAAAAACGGGATTTATCTCAGGACGTTAGGAAATATCGTTATGCTTGTACCTCCATTGGCAATATCTGAGAAGGAGTTAAGCATTCTAATCTCAAAGGCCATTTTGACCATAAAAAATGCCAAAAAACACCTACTGTGTTAACCCCCTTCAGTAACCAAGGTTAACCTTTCCAATATCTTATTTAACGGGAATTTTCTAAAAAATAATCAGATGAGTTCTGCAAAAGAGTTTATCAAAGAATGTCAAGAAAAAGTATTTTCTGGAACGGGCATATCTGCTGAAGACGTACAAAGATTGTTTGAAGTTCCAGATGAGAATATTTCAGATCTTGCAAGAGCAGCAAATGAAATTACACGTGATTTTAATGGAGATAAAGTAGACGTAGAAGAACTAAACAATATCAAGAAAAACGCATGTAGTGAGGATTGTTCATTTTGTGGACAATCTGCATTTTTTGATACAGGTGTTGAAACATACCAATTACCAACACCTGAAGAAGTTGTATCAAGAGCACGGGTAGCAAAACAAGATGGCGCTGAATCATACTGCTTGGTTGCAGCATGGAGAGAGCCATCTCAGAAGGATTTTGAAAAAGTATGCATAATCATTAATGAAATTAATCAAAAAGTAGGAATTAGTGTAGAATGCAGTTTAGGGTTTCTTACACAAGAACAAGCAAAAAAACTAAAACAACTGGGGGTTAAGAGATACAATCACAACTTAGAGACTGCAAAATCAAAATTTGCAGAAATTTGTACAACTCACACCTATGATGATAGAATAAAGACATTAAGAATTGCAAGAGATGCAGGATTGGAGCTCTGTACCGGAGGCATCATAGGACTTGGAGAAACAAGAAAACAAAGACTAGAGCTTACAATAGAACTTGCTGCATTATTTCCCGAAGAAGTCACAATAAACATTTTGGTTCCAATACCTGGAACGCCATTAGAATTACAAACACCATTGCCAAAATCAGAAATAATCAGGATGTTTTCAGTGATCAGATTTTTGCTACCAGAATCCGTGATTAAAATTTCTGGAGGTCGCGAAACCAATTTGGACGATTCAGGAGAAGAATTGTTACAAAGCGGAGCAAACGGAATCATCACATCAGGTTATCTCACAATGGGTGGAAATAATGCAGAAAAAGACATCGAGATGATAAAAAAGATAGGCCTTGAAGCCTAAACTGAAATTCATAGACAAAGAATTAGACCAGATTAAAAGAAACCACCTACACAGAAAACTAAAGTATGTAAAATCAGAGGGATCACATGTTACAATTAATGGAAAAAAACTGCTGAATTTTTGCTCAAATGATTATTTGGGGATACCCTCAAAAAAAACGCAAATAAAGCAAATGCAATCAAGTTCAAGACTTGTTTCAGGAAACGATGAAACGTACAAAAAATTAGAAAAAAAACTTGCAAAACACAAATCGCAACAAGAGTCCCTAGTGTTTCCAACAGGATATATGGCAAATTTGGGAACAATTTCGGCAGTTGCAAAAAAAGGAGACATCATACTTAGTGATAAATTAAATCATGCAAGCATAATTGAATCATGTAAATTATCAGGAGCTAAAATCATAATTTACAATCATAATGATATAGATGATCTGCAAAAAAAACTCAAACAAAATGCAAAAAACAAGTTTGTGATTACAGAAGGAGTGTTTAGCATGGACGGGGATTTTTCAAAATTAGATCAAATAACAGAGGTTGCACAAAAATCAAATGCAATTACGATATTAGATGATGCACATGGAGATTTTGTTTTTGGCAAAGACGGAAAAGGAACAGCAAATCATTACAATGTTTCAAAAAAAATTGACATATACATTAGCAGTCTTAGTAAAGGATTAGGATCTTTTGGCGGATACATTTGTTCACAAAAAAACGTTATTGATTATTGCATAAACAGATCAAAATCATTTATCTATACATCGGCATTGCCATCTTTTTTGATAGATTATTCGCTAAATAAATTAGAATCAAACAGAGAAAAATACAGAAAAAAATTACTATCAAATACAAAGAAACTATCTGACGGGCTAAAACAAATCGGATATGAGATAAAATCACAAAGTCAAATAATTCCACTGATTATCGGAAATGAAAAGAAAGCAATGGAATTTGGCGAATATATATTCAAAAGAGGCATATTTGCACAACCAATCAGATATCCGACTGTTCCAAAAGATCAGGCACGATTAAGAATATCAGTTACATCATGGTTATCAGAAAAAGACATAGATACTGCGTTATCGGTATTTGATAGCGCATCAAATAAATTCAAAATTTGAATGTGTCAAACACACAAAAAAATTATCGGCTCATATCAAATCCGCCAAACATAGGGGATCCTATAAGAACTGCAGCAGTAACAATAATGCCTAAAACAATACCGACTATGACAAATCGTTTATTCATATCAAATTTCAGCATACCCTAGATAAAAACGAAATGCAATTGGGGACAAATTTGGAATAAGCCTTTAATGCAAAATTTGAAGAACCATAGCATGGCAGAAATTACCTTTGCAGTTGCTGCACTAGCAGGATTAGGATCATTTGTTGCGCCATGCATTTTGCCAATGATTCCAGCATTCCTGGCATATATTTCAGGCACCACCTTAACTGAATTAAATCAAGAATCAAGGACAAAAACAATTTCAATTAACCGTGCAAACATTGTTTTAAATTCAATATTTTTTGTACTTGGTTTTTCCGTAGTATTTTCAACATTGGGGGTGATCATCAACAGCGTTCTGTCAAGTTCGGCAGGAGAATTAACCGAAATACTAAACCAAGTGGGAGGAATAGTCATTGTTGGTTTTGGTGTCTTTTTGTTGTTATCTACAAAAATAAACAGATTAAATGTTGAAAAAAAGTTTTTTCCAAAAAGATCAAAGGCTAGTTATCCAATGTCATTTGTATTTGGATTAGCTTTTGCTGCAGGTTGGACTCCTTGTGTTGGTCCTATTTTAGGAACCATACTTACATTGGCTGCAACAACGCCATCAGTTGCATTCAATCTACTTCTTGCATACTCATTAGGATTAGGAATTCCGTTTATTCTAATAGGAGTATTCTACTCAAGGGCAAACAGAGTAATCAGAGCAATGAGTAGACATCTGAAATATTACAATCTAATTTTAGGTGGATTTATCATAATTTTAGGCGTGTTAGTATTTACGAATCAAATTGCATATATTGCAAACTTTCCACTTCTCAACGAATTGTTGTTTTTAGGGTGATCAAATGAAGTCAGAAATTAAAACATCAATTATGTTCGGAGTAGGAATCGTAGTGGCAGTAATTATACTAAGTACTGTGTTTTCATCATTAGATACAAAACCAAGTGCTACAATAATTGAAAATCTAGATGGTACAATAGACAAATCAGGGTTTAAGAAAGCACCAGATCTTGTAGGTATTGCTCATTATCTCAATACAACTCCAGAAAAACTCAAAGAGCAAATGAAAGACAAGGTAATTTTGTATGACATATGGACTTATAGTTGTATTAATTGTGTTAGAACATTACCATACATTACTGCATGGAATGAAAAATATTCTGATGAAGGATTATTGATTATAGGAATACATTCACCAGAATTTGAATTTGAAAAAGATCCAAACAATGTTAAGATGGCAATTGACAAACATGGGATTTCATATCCAGTAGTAATGGATAACGAAATGGAGACATGGAAAGCATTTGAAAATAGATATTGGCCAAGAAAATACATTGCAGATCATGAAGGATACATCAGATATGATCACATAGGGGAAGGGGCATATCAAGAAACAGAAAAAATTATCCAAGAATTGTTAGAAGAGAGAGCACAGTCATTAGGAATGCAAATTGCAACAGATAAAGCACTTGTGAACATTGAAGAGTTCGAACATACTATATTTAGAACGCCAGAACTGTATTTCGGATATAAGTTTGCACAAGGAAGAAATCAATTAGGAAGTGGCGAGGGGTTTGTTAAAGAACAAACAGTGTCATATAATGAACCTGAAAAAATCGATTTACATAAATTCTATCCAATAGGAGATTGGAAAAATCTTCAAGACAGCATGGAGTTAGTTTCAGAAACGGGCAGTATAAAATTACAGTTTAATGCAAAACAAGTCAATATTGTCACGGCAAATTATGGAGAATTGGAGATATTCCTTGACGGAAAACCATTACCATCTCAGCATGCAGGAAAAGACATGCAAACAGGAAATAAAATCACAGTAAGCGAGCCAGGATTATACAACATAATAGAGAGCAATGATTCATCTACTCACGTCTTAGAAATCAAAGTACGCAGCCCAGGATTTCAAATATTCACGTTCACTTTTGGATAATGTAACCATCCCCTTATGTAACCAGAGTGACACACCCTACGGTTACAAACCTGTTTAAAAGAAAATTTTCGAGTCAGAATGAGGAAAGTTAGGTTTGATCAGCAATTCTTGGAACAAAACTGAAAGAGAAAGCATATCTCAAAGAGTAATGGGAAAAGTAAAACCAGACATTCCATTAAAAAATAAAATCGATGTGGCTCAGAAAAAATTACAGTTTCAAATTTCAAAATTAGAAAACATCACCGAAAAATTACAAAAGAAACACGATGGTATTTTTGAAAAAGTTGTAAATGCACAAAAATCTCGAAACAATGCTTACGCTCAAGCGTATGCTGCAGAATTAGTCCAAGTAAGAAAAATGAAAAACATGGTTAATGGTGCAAAACTATCCATGGAACAAATTCAACTTAGATTAAACACAGTGTCAGAACTTGGAGATGTTGTTGTGACACTTAGTCCCTGTATGTCAATAATCAAGGGATTAAGTCCATCATTAAGTAGCATCATGCCAGAGGCAAATGCATCAATGCAAGATTTGTCGCAAATTCTTGGTGATGTAATGAGTGGCTCATCAATGCAAGGAGTAGAACCAATGAACATAGGAGGACATGAAAGTGCTGACACATTAGCAATATTAGAAGAAGCACATTCAGTAATTGCGGGGCAAACAAAAGAACAGATCCCAGATATTCCAGCTAGTCTCAAAAATGAGATTGTTCAAAAGAGAGATTCAGATATCTTCATCTAGTAAAAACAACGTCACTCTAACTCCATTTTTAAAGATTTTAAAAATTCAATATCTTTTTGTAAGTTTTTAATTTCAAATTCTATTATTTCAATCATGGATTCAAACTTTCCTGCATCTACCTGACTTTTTCTTAATTTAATCTGATTCTCCTTTGATTCTATTTTTGATCTAATCATCTCTTTTGCTTGTTCAATTGTCATGAAAAAACCACAATTTTCTACTAGTTTATAGTTTTGAAAAATTATTTTTTCTTTTTGCTTTTTTGAATTAATATTTTCTTTATTCTAGAAATTGTCGGATAGCTATACCCACGTCTTCGATAATTGGCAATCATCATCTTCCAATTTTTGAGCCTCCATTGTGCTTGTTCAGTTGTAACAGAATGGACTTCTTTTTGAATAATACTTTTTCTTCCAACCTTTAATGTTCCAGCATCTTTAGCAGACCATCTATTTTTTGCAAATTTCAAGCCAGTCAAAATTTCATCAACGGGCATTTCTCTGAAATAATCTTTTAGTTTCCTTACTTCCGCATCTGTGGGTTTTTTTGACAATGGCAATTCAACAGTATGTTTTTGCACAATAAATCTAAAATCTAATAGCATAAGAAATTCTTGCTAAAGGAGATTTTACTAAAGATAGTAATTGGTAAAAACAATTTCAGATATAGTCAACAATTCAACCCAACTACAGAGTTTTTGCAGATGGTGTTATACATTCCAAACCCCAAAATAATTGCAGCAAAAGCAGCTAGTGGTACTAAAATGAATATTTTGGTTTTCAAACCCATAAAGCAAGTAAGTAGTATTCCTATAAAATTGTCACAGTTTATTCTATAATAATTACAAATTTTCCTTTCGTTTTTGGATTTCGAAGAAGAGAGACCATTTCACGTGGCAAAACATCAGATGCCTTGTCGCATTTTACAGCCAGTGTTCTGGGACATACAAAGTCGCTTTTTCTTATAACAATATCCTCAGAATGAGTCAATGAAAGATTTTCATGTCCTCTGCCCTCAACAGTAAACTCATACTCATCTACTTTAATTAGAAATGACACCTTTGTTTTAGGATCCTTTAGTTTTTCTTTCATTGCAAGAGGCAAATCAGAACAGCTGGAAGTAGCATTTACTCCAATTATACAATCACCCTGAGGAGTAAGATCTGATTCTTTTGTAATCTCAATTGTTTTTTGATGGTTTGATCTAATATTTTCATGTCCGAAAAAATCTATCTCAAATTGCACGATATTTACCATCAACAGACTCAAATTAATCTTGAGAAACATATTTTGTGATTTGAGACAGGCTCCGATCTTAGCGGAAAGAGATTCAGCATATGGGCAGAGTTTAAATTAAACTTTCAAAGCATTGGAATCAAATGCTTCCTGCACAACAAGGTTACGACAGAGCAATCACGGTATTTTCACCGGACGGTAGATTGTATCAGGTAGAATATGCAATTGAAACAGTAAGAAGAGGCACTGTTGCAGTAGGCATAAAATGTAAAGAAGGGATCGTGATAGCAGTAGAGGAAAAACCAAGAAAACTGCAAATTTCAGAGACTGCTCAAAAGATTTTCCAAATTGATGATCATGTAGGAGTTGCAGCTGCAGGATACATTCCAGATGCAAGAAGTCAGGTAGATAATGCAAGGTTCTTTTCACAAAGCAACAAAATGATTTACGATGAAGCAGTAGAAGTTGAAACGATTGCAAAACATTTGGCTGATCAGTGTCAGCAATTTACACAATATGCAGGAGTAAGACCATTTGGTGTGGCCCTAATATTAGGCGGGGTCATCAATAGCAAACCCCAGTTATTCTTAACAGATCCTAGTGGAACTTACATCTCATATGATGCAATTGCCATTGGCTCAGGTTCTGATCAAGTAACAGACTTTCTAGAAAAAACATACAAGGAAGATCTTTCACTAGAGGATGCATCTGCACTGGCAGCTGCTGGAATTTATTTAGCAAGTGAAGATAAAGAAGGAACAAGCCATATCAGAATGGCACACATAAGATCAGATAGTGGTTTGTTTGAAATTATTTCAGAAAATCAAATTAAAACATATGCAACTACTGCCAAAGAGAAGTATCCACACGATAAAAACTAATTTTTAAATTCTGCGTGAATTATTACATTGAAACTATCTATTGCAATTCCAGAATCATCTTTGTCTGATGAAACCACAAAAATGGATAAAACAAGAAAAATTTCAATTCTTGCAAGAGCGTGTGCAATTTTTAAAATAGATACAATTTATGTTTATCAAGAAGGAAATAACAAAGAAGATGGAAATCTACTTGTAACTATTTTGAAGTATTTAGAAACACCTCAATTTCTCAGAAAGAGACTTTTTCCAAAAATGAATGAATTAAAATTTGCAGGAGTCCTACAACCTCTAAAAATTCCAAGCCACATAACACCTGCAAACCCAAAAAAGATCAACAGAGGAGACATCAGAGAAGGAATAGTAGTTAGCATAAAAGGAAAGAGGTTTGTGGATGTTGGAATAAATCAACTAGTACCATATTTTGGCAAATCTGGAATTGGGAAGAGGACTACAGTTCAATTCAAAGTAGGATATCCAGATTTTTCAGTCAAAGAAATACAACGTAGTGAAATTCCAACGTATTGGGGCTATTCTGTTAAAGAAAGATCAAATTTATTTTCCCTAATGACAGAATGGAAAGGTAACACCATAATTACATCAAGAAAAGGAAAAACGGCTACAAAAGAACAATTATCAAAATACATAAAGACAAACATCCCGACTCTGCTGATTTTTGGATCTCCTGAAAAGGGAGTACATGAAATTCTGGGAGGAAAACTAAAGAACATTCAAAATGCAAAATCATTAAATTTTTTCCCAAACCAGGCAACAGAGACTGTCCGTTTGGAAGAAGCCATCCTAGGCACACTTGCAATCATTAATGCATATAGTATTGGTCAAAATATTGGAAATAATGGTTGAGAGAAAAAATTTTTTGATATTGGCAATAGGATTAGGAGTAGCAGGTGTGGTTTTTGGTGCGATTACAATATGGAATACAGCATCAAGTCTGCTTGAACCATGATCCAAATTAAGAAAATTATTGTTAACCAAGTAAATTTTCAAGGTTAACCACTTCTCACAGGGTTTATTAGACGGTTTTCGATGATTGTGGGTTATCCATGGGACATAGAAAACACAGTCAGCCACGTAGAGGAAGTATGGCATACTATCCAAGAAAACGTGCTCAAAGTATGGAGGCACGAATCAGAGCTTGGCCAAAGCTTGCTTCTGAAGAGCCAAAGATTCTAGCTCATTGTGGTTTCAAAGCAGGGTGTGTTCAAATTGTCAGTATTGATGACAGAGACAAAACACCAAACGCAGGAAAACAACTCGTAAGTCTCGGGACAGTATTAGTAACTCCACCAGTGTTAGTTTTAGGAGTTAGAGGATATTCAAAAGATCACAACGGAAGACATGCAGAATTTGATGTATATGCAGAGGAACTTCCAAAGAACATATCTAAAGAAATTTCTGTAAAAAACAAAGAAGGTGCAATAGATGATGCAGAAAAAAAATTAGGAAAAATTAAAGAGATTTTTGCAATTGTAGCAGTTTCGCCAAGAGACGCAGGATTAGAGCAAAAGAAACCATATGTCTTTGAAGCATCAGTAAGTGGAGGAGACATACAAAAACAATTTGCACATGTAAAAGAATTACTTGGTAAAGAAATTAAGATTGATCAGATTTTTGAAACAGGTGCAAGTGTTGACGTTGCAGCAATTACAAAAGGTAAAGGATGGCAAGGAGTCATTCAAAGAATGGGTGCAAAGAGAAAACAACACAAATCAAGAAAGACTGTAAGAGAACTAGGTTCACTTGGTCCAATTTCACCACAGAACATCATGTACACAGTTCCAAGAGCAGGACAAATGGGATTTCATCAAAGAGTTGAATATGACAAAAGAATCATGATCATAAGCAATACTGAAGAAAATGAAATGAAAATAAATCCCGAAGGAGGTTACAAACACTTTGGTCTTGTCAAAGGGGATTTCATCATTCTAAAAGGTTCAGTTCCTGGAACATATAGAAGACTAATCAAACTGAGAAGTCAAATCAGAAATGCTCCACCCAAAGTAACAAAACCAAATATTTTGGAGGTAGTTGTATAATGAAAACCACAACATTTTCAATTAGCGGTGCAAAAGAAGGAGACATAGAACTCCCACTAGTATTCTCAACACCATTTAGACCAGAGTTAATTCATAAAGCATACACTAATCTAAACTCACACAAATTCCAACCACAGGGAAGACATCCAACTGCAGGTATGGATGTTGTCGCAAGATCAAATGATCCTCCAACAGGTCAAGGCCAATCACGTATTGCCAAGATGAGAGGCGGGGGAGGTGGACGACAAGGTCAGGCAGGAGGAGTAGCATCAGTAAGAGGAGGAAGACAAGCCCATCCACCAATAGTTGACAAAGTCATTCATAAGAAACTAAACAAAAAAGAAAATAAATTAGCACTTTGTTCTGCAATTGCAGCAACAGCATCAAAGAAGTTAGTAGAATCAAGAGGCCACAAGGTCGACAAGATAGAATCATTTCCAATTGTTGTGTCTGATGAGATTGAATCAATCACCAAGGCAACTGAAATTTCTAAAGCATTAGAATCATTGAAGCTAATGGATGACGTTAACAGATTAGAAGCAAGAAAAGCAAGATCAGGAAAGTCATCACTTAGAGGAAGAAGCAAGAAAGTCGGAAAGAGTGTTTTGTTTGTCACAAAAGATTCATCAAAAATTAGCAAAGCATGCGGAACACTTCCAGGAGTAGAAGTAAAAGCAGTAAAAGATCTTAGTGTTTTGGATTTAGCTCCAGGCTCAGACCCCATTAGATTAACAGTATATACAAAATCAGCATTAGATGAAATTGCAAAAATAAAATCAACACATCTGGAGGTAATGGTGAAAGTACAATGAATGTAGATCAAGCAGTTAAAATTATTTTGAAACCATACATCACAGAAAAAACATTTGCAATGGTAGAAAATGAAAGTAAAATTTGTTTTATCGTAGACAGATCAGCAAGTAAACCACAAATTGCAGAAGCTGTTAATGCACTTTACAATCAAAAAGCAATAAGCGTAAACACTGCAAGAACAATTTATGGAAAGAAAGCATTTGTACAGTTTGAAACAACTGAAAAAGCTCGTGACCTCGCAACAAAGATAGGAATGCTATAATATGGACCATAGAACCTCAACAATACAAACAAAGGAGATAATGTAAAATGGTTAAAGAATTTTCATACAGAGGAATCCCACAGGCAGAATTAGAAAATATGTCATTAGAAAAATTATTCCAATTATTCAATTCAAGACAAAGAAGATCACTTACAAGAGGAATTACCGACGGTAAAAGAAAATTAATTGAAGAGATCAAAGCAGCAAAAGCAGGGAAGCTAAAAAATCCAATCAAAACTCATTGTAGAGATTTAATTATCCTGCCATACATGGTAGGCGTTCCAGTAAATGTTTTCTCAGGTAAAGAATTCGTTCCAGTCCACATTAAAACAGAAATGATTGGACATTACTTGGGTGAATATGTAATAACAAACAGAAGAGTCTCACATGGTGCACCAGGTGTAGGAGCATCACGATCCAGTCTCTATGTGCCACTGAAGTGATTGATATGGGAAGATTCGGATACGCATTTCAAAATTATGACGCAACAAAGCATGTTCGCTCTTCATTAAGAGAGAAAGGTATCTCACACAAACATGCACGTGAAGTTGCTGTTGCAATCAAAGGTCTATCAATTGAAAAAGCAAGAGACTATCTCCAAGCAGTAGTCAACAAAGAAAGAGCAATTGCATTTAGAAGATTCAACAACCAAGTAGGACATAGAGCAGATCCTGGAATGATGTCTGGACGATATCCACAAAAAACCGCAAAAGAATTCATCAAGGTTTTAGACAATTTAGAATCAAATGCAGAATACAAAGGAATGGATTTAGATAGATTAAAAATTGTAAATGCAACAGTTCACAAAGGAGTACTAGTAAAAAGATTCATCCCAAGGGCCATGGGAAGAGCAACTCCAAAGAACAACGTCTTAACACATGTAGAGTTGGTGGCTCAGGAGATTTAAAATGTCATCAGTCAAAAATGTAATCAAAGACAATTACAACATGATGTTGCTCAAAGATTATCTCAGAGCAGCAATTAAAGAAGCAGGTTTTTCACATGCTGAGATTTCAAAAACACCAACAGGAACAAGAGTGGCATTACATGTTACAAGACCAGGAATCGTAATCGGAAGAAAAGGTTCAGGAATTAGAGAGTTAACAGACAAACTTGCAACAGACTTTGGATTAAAAAACCCACAAATTTCAGTAGTGGAGATAGACAAGCCGGAATTATCACCAAGTGTGATGTGTAACAGAATGGCATCACATATTGAGCGTGGAACAGCTTTTAGAAGAGCAACAATGTGGACACTAAAGCAAATTATGGAAAACGGTGCAATGGGAGTTCAAATCACAATTTCAGGAAAATTACGAGGTGACCGTTCTGCATTTGAAAAACACACTGCAGGAATTTTGCCAAGAGCAGGCCACCATGCAGAAGTCATTGTAGATGAGGACATCGCACATGTTAAAACACCAATGGGATTAATTGGAATCAGAATCAGAATTGCAAGAAAAGAAAAATTCGTACCAGAATTTGAATTAAAGACTGTGAAACCAAAGAAAGTAAAACAAGTCAAAGATGCAGACACAGGAAAGATGAGAGATGAAACTGAAGCAGAAAGAAAAGCAAGAACAGAATCTGAACAAATTGCATTAGAAGAAGAAAAGATGAAAGAGTTAGAAACACTTGAAGAAGAGGAGGCCAAATTGAAATGAGCAGATTAAGTATGAAAACAATCAGAGCATTAAATGAAAAAGATCTAAAAAGCAAGATTCAAGAAACACGTAGCGAGCTTGCCAAGCTTAGAGTAGATGGGTCTAAAGGTACATTAAGAAAAGAAAGTGGAAAACTAAAACCATTACGACACGACATAGCAAGAATGCTTACAAGATTAAACGAGATGAAGAAGAAATGATCACATCAGAAAATATCACATCACATGAATTGATTGGAATGAATACCGAAGTCACAAACTCATCAAATCCACAAATTATAGGATTAAATGGAAGAATTGTTGATGAAACAAAATCAATGATCAGAATCAACACAGTAAACGGAATCAAGTCAATTGCAAAGACAAGTTCAGATTTTAAATTCAACATAGACAGTAAAGAAATAATTGTAAAAGGATCCAACATTGCAAAAAGATCATTTGACAGATTGGGAGGAAAAGCATGACTAAAAACATTGGATTGAAAGTAAAAGAGCCATCAAGAGAATGCACAGACATACACTGCCCATTCCACGGAAGATTATCAATCAGAGGAAAACTGTTTGACGGTAAAGTAACCAGCGACAAAGCAAGACAAACAATCACATTACAAAAAGAACTACCAGTTTACTTTAGTAAATTTAAGAGATATGCAAGAAGCAAGAATACAATTCATGCCCACGTACCTGAATGTATCGATGTAGAATCAGGAGATCATGTCCTTACTGCAGAATGCAGACCAATCTCAAAATCAGTATCATATGTAGTAGTGGAGGTTAAAGCATAATGGCAAAGCAAGCAGGCAAAGGCGTAGAAGAATTTAGACCATACGTCACAAGATCAATCCCTGTAGGCGCCAACATAGTTTGTGCAGATAACACAGGTGCAAAAATTTTAGAAATCGTCATGGTTCAAAAGCACAAAACAAGAGTATCAAGACTTCCAGCAGCAGCAGTTGGCGATTTTTGTAACGTAGTAGTAAAGAAAGGACCTGCAGAATTAAGAAAACAAGTTTATGGTGCAGTAATTATTAGACAAAAATATCCAGTTCGCAGACTAAACGGTGTAAGAGTTGCCTTTGAAGATAACGCAGCTGTTTTGATTACCCCAGAAGGAGAAGTCAAAGGAACAGACATCAAAGGACCAGTAGCAGCAGAAGCTTCAGAAAAATGGCCAAGAGTAGCTAACTTGGCATCAATGGTGGTATGAAATGAAACCAACTAAGATGAGAAACAGTCAGATTTATCGTGCCACATACAACACTAAAAGCAACCAGCTTAAAAGCCAGTTATCAGAAGAGTTAAGAAAAAAATATTCAAAGAAAAACGTTAGAGTTGTTGAAGGAGACAGTGTAAAAATTATTCGTGGGGAGTTCAAAGGTGTTGATGGAAAGATTGCAAAAGTGTCAACAGAAAAAAACAGCGTAGCAATTGAAGGAGTAAAAAAAGAAAAGACAAAAGGAGACAAATTTGATGTATATATTCACACTTCAAATCTCCAAATAACAGGATTAAACACAGATGATAAGTGGAGAATTACAAAACTAGAAGGTAAAAACCCAGCTAAACAACAAAAGGAAACACCAAAACAAGAAACACCTAAAGAAACAAAAGTAGAGACAAAAGAAAAGAAAGAGGATGATAGTTAATGGTAAGTATTTCAGGTAGTAAAAAACTCAAAAGGCAAATGGCCCCACAGTTTTGGGGGATTACAAGAAAAGACAAAAGATTTGTCATCACAGTTAGACCAGGACCACACAAAAAGGCATATTCTGTTCCAACAGCAGTGTTTCTCAGAGATATGTTAAAGATTGTAACAAGTCTAAGAGAAGCTAAAGCATCAATATACTCCGGAAAAGTAAAGATTGACGGAGTGGTTAGAAAATCACTTCATCATGCAATTGGATTAATGGATGTTGTAGAGTTAGAAAACGTGTCAGATGTATACAGATTAGTTCCAATGGAAGGAAAATTACTGAAACCCTTAAAGATCAATGAATCAGAAAAATCAAAGAAACTAGTCAGAGTCACAAGCAAATCAACCATCAGTAAAGGAAGAATGCAAATAGGATTTCATGACGGTCGTTCGACAATCTCAGACACACAAGTAAGTATTGGAGATACATGTTTAATTCAAATCCCTGATCAAAAAATTATCGATGTAATTAAACTAGAAGCAGGGTGTCAAGCGTTAGTAACAAGAGGAATTAACGCAGGACAAATCGGCAAGGTTGAATCAATGGAAGAAGGTTCGTTTATCCTCCCAAAAAGAGCAGCACTAGTTTTAGGAGATAGAAAAATCGAAATTCCAGCTGACATCATCATGGCAATTGGTAAAGAGGAGCCAGTAATTCAGATAAAGTGATCACATGTCCCAAGTAACAGAATCCCCAATGAAGAAAATCAGACTAGAGAAAGTCGTTCTCAACATGGGCGTAGGAAAGTCAGGCGATGTCATCGATGTGGCAAAGAAAGCTCTGGATCAAATTTCAGGTAAAAAATCATGTGCCAGAGAAGCTAAAGAAACACAAAGGGATTGGGGTGTAAGAAAAGGAGAGCCAATAGGTGTCGCAGTCACAGTGAGAGGAGAAGATGCAAAAGAATTGTTAAAAAGATTGTTTGAAGCTAAAGGGAATCAAGTAAATGGAAAAGCATTTGACAATTTTGGAAATTATTCGTTTGGAATTAGAGAACATATCGACATTCCAGGAGTAAAATACGATCCACAAATTGGAATTTTAGGATTAGGAATATCAGTTACACTAACAAGACCAGGATATGGAATTAGAAGAAGGAGTAAACACAAAGCAAGTGTTGGAAAGAAGCACATTATCAGCAAACAAGAAGCAAAAGATTATCTAACAAAAGAATTTGGAGTGACTGTAGTATAATGGCAAAAGATAGATCATATGAATTTACAGGAAGAAAAAAGCACGATTTTGGAAGAGGTTCCAGATGGTGTAAAAGATGCGGTGATTATACAGCTGTTATTCAGAAATATGACCTCATGATATGCAGACGATGCTTCAGAGAAGTAGCAACATCTTTAGGATTCAGGAAAAATCGGTGATAAGATATGCCAGCAACTAACGTTTTAGCAAACCTGTTCAACACACTATACAACAATGAATCAAGAAGAAAAGGAGATTGTACCATATTGCCAACATCAAAACTAGGAATTGAAGTTCTAAAAACATTGCAGAAAGATGGGTATATTGGAGAGTTTGAACACATAGACGATAAAAGAGGAGGAAAATTCAAAATCAAATTGCTTGCAAAAATTACAAAATGCGGAGCAATCTCACCACGATTCAAAGTAAAAAACGATCAATACAACAGTTGGGAACAGCAATATTTGCCAGCATATAACCGAGGAATGCTGCTTGTTACGACAAACCAAGGCGTAATGTCCCATCATGAAGCAGTAAACAAAGGACTAGGAGGATTTTTGATAGGATATGTCTACTGAGCAAGTTGAAAAATTTGAAGACGTTGTGGAAATTCCAGAAGGAGTCACAATTACACAAAAAAAACACATGTTACAATTTCAAGGACCACTAGGAAAAACTCACAAGAGTTTTAGAAACATTCCAGTAGACATTGAAATAAAAGATAACAAAGTACAGCTAAAAGCAATCGGTAGAAGAAAGAGAGATTATTCAATACTACATACTTCAAGATCAATCATCAGAAACATCTGCGAAGGTCTTATCGAAGGATATACAATTAAAATGAAAGTTGTTTTTGCACACTTTCCAATCACAGTAAAAGTTGAAGGCAAAACAGTCCTAATTGAAAACTTCCAAGGTGAAAGAGCACCACGAACTACAAAAATAGTAGGCAATACCAAAGTAGTTCCAAAAGGTGAAGACATAATATTAACAGGAGAAGTATGGACAGACATTACACAAACAGCTGCCAACATAGAATTACATACCAAAGTTAAAGACAAAGACCACAGAGTATTCTTAGACGGCATTTATGTCTATGAGAAGAAAAAAGGTATTGAAAAATAGTATAAAATTTTGAGAATTTTCAATGACTTTAGACCCTGAGTTTACAAAACAAACAACTGAGTTAATCACACAGACACTTGAATTGTACAAAACAGCAGGTGCATCACCTCGAGTAGGACAAACATGGGATTGTCAAAATGTCGGAGACTTTCTATGCGGTTTTTTTGTTGGGGAAATGGTAGGTTCTGCACTTAGTGCATTTCAAGTCGTACATCAAAGAGAACCAACAGCAGATGAACATCTAGAAATTATAGAGTTAGTAGAGAAATATTCAAAAGACATCAAAGAGTTTTTTGCAAAATTTAACTGAGAAGATTTAGACTTTGGTCTAAAACACATAGACGCAAGGATTAAATCACTTCCTTCAAGGAACAAATCTGTTGCCGCCCTAGCTCAGCGTGGTAGAGCATCCGACTGTTAATCGGACGGTCGTCAGTTCAAGTCTGATGGGCGGCGCTTTTATATTTCTAAATTCGAGTTTTGAAACACATTAGTCCAAACACAGTAATGAAAAATAATGGATATTTCTAAATTCGAGTTTTGAAACATTGATCGGTTGAAACAATTTGGTTTACTCTATTAGACAAAACAGATCTAATAGATGATCGCAGATATTCAATAATGCAGGAGGTTTACATTGGTCAGGACTAGAAGGGCCAACAGATATTGTGTTGATTGCGGGGCAAGGTTGGTGTATTATCCAAGATTATCAAACCCAAAAGCACCTAACGAACACAGAGTCTTAGTGTATGCATGCCCAGATTGTACTGACGACTTTGAAAAACCAAAAATGTTTTCAATAAAAAGAAACCAAGTAGAAGATCCGCTAGAAACAGTAGAAATAGAGATAACACAACTTCAAAAAAAGATGGCAACAAGCAAATGAATGAAATTTATTGATTATCAAAGAGAAGAAGAACAATGTATCCAGAAAAACCAAGGAGTAATGCATGGTTTCTTTTGCCAATATTTCTTGGATTAATAGGTGGAGTAATTGCATATTTTATTTTAAGAAATGAGGATCCAAAAAAAGCAAAAAATTGCTTATATCTTGGAATTGTTTTGGCAGTAATTGGAATATTTATGAATATTTTAATTGCAACCCAACTGCCAGTTTTTGAAGACGGGTTCAACGTCAACATTTGAAAACACAGATTTGCAGGCATAGATTTACAATATTTCTAAATTCGAGTTTTGAAACATAGATAATTTACACCATAAAACAATTAGAAGATTTAGAATCATATAGTACCTCTGGTAAAGCCACACAATATGAGCAAAATGAGAGACAACGTAGAAAGATGGTTGATTCACGAAAGCCTCTCATTTAACGAAGTGAAAAACCCAGAAAACAGTTTTCACATTCTTGTAAAGCATGCAGGGCAATTTGGAATACCCATAGAAATTTTTGAGCCAAAAGCCCAACCAGGAGTGTTAGTTGTTGGTGCCAAAGTCGTAATGAAAAATAACCAGATTGCAAGGTACTTGGGGTTTAATGAGGATGAAAAAGCAAAATTTGAGAAAAAAGTAGGAGATTTTTGCTATTCCATACAAGCAATCAACAAAATACTAGTGGAAGATGGCAAACAGAAAGTAGGAGTGTATGTCGTATTAGATGACAAAGCAGACATAAACCAGCAGACGTTTTTTGATGCAATTGACAGAGTCTCAGAAATGCATGAAAAAACAGCAAGGTTTTTGATGAAGACATTTTAGATAAAATAACAATTGATGAATTAGCGATCATCATAATTTCATAAATAATTATATTGCAACAATATTTCAAAAAAACAATGACTAAAACAATAATAGCAATAGCATTAGCTGCGATCATGGTTGTTGGGACACTAGGTTTCAACCCAGGAGTGTTTGCAGCCAATGGAAATGCTAATGAAGCAAGCCCGGCAAACGGTGGGGTCTCAAATGGACTTCCATTCACAAACTTGCAAGAACAAATTGATGCAATTAATGCTGAAATAGACACACTAACTGCAGATAATGATGCAAATATTGCAGCATTACAGGCACAGATTGATGCAATTAATGCTGAAATAGATGCATTGAGTTCAGATGTTGAAGCAAATGCAGATGCAATTGATGCACTTGAAGAAGATGTTGCAACATTAAACAGTATCCTAGGTACTGATTGTGGAACTAATGCAATTCGTGCCATTCAAGCAGATGGCTCAGTATTATGCATCAGCGTTAATGAGGCAGAAACCACTGCAAGAATCATAGTGTCGGGCCCCACAGTATGGGTTGATGATACTGGTGTATCTTATCCAATTAAAGATACAGCAACAGCAACATGTCCAGCAACATGGGCTTTATCTGGTGGAGGTTTTGATGGATTGGTATTAGGCGAGTTTTCCCATATCGGTCCACATATACAATCCAGTATGGCCTCAGGAAATTCATGGGTTGTTGAAGCTAGGGCTTTCTCAGATCCTGCTTCTCATGGATGGGAACATTTCCGTGCAGTTGCACAATGCATTAAGGTTTTCTAACCTTTTTTCTTTTTTATTTTAAAAAATAGATAATTTATCAATTCTACGCGGGTCTTATATTCAAAATTCACATATTCAATTCATGAAACAAAAAGCTTCAAAATCAGCCAAATCAAGAGAAGTAACCATTTCAGCTGCAGAATTATCAAGATTTGGCATGGGTGTAATGAGCAGAGCCCTAAAAGTAGTAAATACTGCCAAAAAAGGCAAGATTACCATTAGACTTGAAAAAGAACAGTGAGTAGTTTGTGTCATTTCGAAGAGGGGTTTTCCCTCTTCTTGCACAGTTTTTGCCCAAAAACCCCTCTCTTTTAGATAACAATGTTCGTTCAAAAAAACATACAGATGGATAATACAGAAATTTCACACATCAACACATGCAAAAAATTATGTTGCAGATGGATTTTGAATCAATCATCAATCAAGCTAATCAATTTTTGGAAAAAATAATCATCGGAACTATGGATATGTTAAACAGATCAACAGAGTCATTATCATCAATGTTCTAATTCAAAAAAGGGTAATTTTTCAAAATCATGCCTAGGCGTTAAACCCCCCATGAATTTTAGTCATATTAGGCACAATATCATTTTTTCAAAATCATGTGTTTTGAGGGGGGGTTTAACATTTGTGCCTAGATATAAAATGCAACCGTCAAACCACCAAGGTCTCCCAGATAAACATGGGTCAAGTTTCAAAGTCGTGCGTAAAAGCTAAACCCCATAATGTATGGTCAGAAAATAAAGAAAAAGAAGGATTAAGGAACTACAGCTGCGATATTTTCAACACAGACATGTAAGTTGCCATCACCATCAATTGCACCACGTAGATCAAAGTCAACAAGTGCACCTGCGATGTTTCCAGTATTCCAAGTTTCGGACGTGCCAGAAATTGAGCTTATGAGTGATTGACTCGAAGGAACACCTTCAACAGTAATAGATTGTGCATCTATTGTCAATTGAGATGTTGCTTCTTCCCATGAGAGATTTGCAACCTCTAATGCAGGATATCCAACACCAACATTTGGATTGCATGTGCCGGTTGTTTCTGGTGCAAGATCTACCATATGAGTATGCCATTCAGGACCACAAAATCCAGCAGTAACTAATCCTTGATTACACACATCAAAAGTTACATGTTTGTTAGGATGTGTTTGTCCTTCACTGTCATAGACTCCTTTGTGAGACGTAACAACTACTAATGTACCATCAGTTAAAACACCATATCCACCAAAGTCATTACCAAGTGTGTCAATGGTTCCTGGAGATACATCAAAAGTTACAGAATCGATTGCGGTTCCAGTAACATCCAGATTGCCACCAGTAAGACTAGTAATGGCAGATGCCAGAGGACTTGCAAACATCAATACTGCAAAAGTTGCTGTAATTGTTGCTCCTAAGAGAATTTTTCTATTCATTGACACATGTCCTAAAAATGAGAAATAAAAGATTAACTGTGCGTATTATGCAATTATGACAAGCATACTTGATCGCAAAAATACAATAATTTTGTACTAAAATCAATCAACAACAGACAATGCAAACAGTATAGGAAATGCAATAATTCCAAAAATTGCAACGATTTTGATGTAATCTTTTCTATCTAATGGCTTGAATCTTCCCATAATACCCCTACCCTTTTGACATATTTTTAATTCAATTGGTAATTTCCCAACAAAATTCCAAAAAGGAACCCACAAAATAACCAAAATTCCGGCCTTTTTATGATATATTCAGTCGTATACTAGTCAAGATTCAGGCCCAGCCCTCTCTCTTGTGCATCATGCACGGGCCTGAAGCTTACTTTTTTCTGAATTTACGCTTCAACTATATACCAATTTTTCAGTATTTTACCCATGGCACGAATGGGTTTGGTCATAGTAATTGGTGCAATAATCATCTCCATGGGGGTTGCAATATACGCATATACACTATACCAGACAAATTATGTGACAGCAGTTGCAGGAGAGCCAATAACTGTCGGTCCCATAGAATATGTCATAACATTTGATGGTACACATAACGGAAACAAGGATACAAAACCAGAAAACATCTTTGTGAAGATAAGGATAAATGCAAAAAACATCAGCAATGAGGAAATCAGGATATCAGGCGGACAGTTTATCCTGATTGATGAAAAATTAAGAAAGCATGAAGCAGTTTATGGTGCATTTTCTGCAGAAGACTTGTTAGAGGACTACCTAGAGCCAAACAAGCCAGTTAGTTGGACAACACAGTTTGATATCCCATATGATGAACAAGAACAGCTAAATGTAACAATAAAACCGCTAAAACCGCAAGCAACAGTTGATGTTGGAAGTGTTTGCATTGCAAATTGTTGATCGATAAATTTCTAAAAAACAAAAAATGTGTCAAATTATTCTATTGTTGACGCAATATTGTATGACTTTTACCATATAACATCTATAATTTTTGCAAATCTGTATGGCAATATCCAAAGCCAAACGAGCTGAGGCAGCTAAGAAAGCAGCAAGAACTCGAAAGAGAAATGCAGCTAAGAAAGCAGCTGAAGCCGCAAAAGCAGCAGCTACTCGAAAGAGAAGAGCCGCAGCTAAGAGAGCAGCCGCAACTCGAAAAGGTGCAACAAAACGTGCAGCACCAAAGAGAAAAACTGCAGCTAAGAAAGCAGCTCCAAAGAGAAAGGCAGCAAAACGCAAAGCCGCTCCAAAGAGAAAAACTGCAGCTAAGAAAGCAGCTCCAAAGAGAAAGGCAGCAAAACGCAAAGCCGCTCCAAAGAGAAAAACTGCAGCTAAGAAAGCAGCTCCAAAGAGAAAGGCAGCAAAACGTCGACGTTAAGCTGCCTTTACCATCTTTTTTCGAGACTTGACAGTATCAAAATAAAATGTTTCTAAATTCGAGTTTAGAAATATGTTTAATTTTACTCGTCATTCATTTTAAGTTCAGGCAAAACAAAAACACGTTCTGGTTTGATTTTCAAAATAATTCTTTTTTCATTTTCTCTTTTGAAAGGATAGTGTTCACGTCCCATGTATTGTTGCGTTAGTCTGTCAGCATGTTTGTAATCATAGTCTGGAATTAATTCAACAACCTTTCCACGAATTGTTGTCATGTCAAGAGGGTTGTCTTTTGAGACAACTGAAACTGCAACGCGAGGATCACGCAAAACGTTTTTGTGTTTTATCCTTCCTTCAGCAGTATTTACCAAAATATGTTCATCTTCAAAATCTGCCCACACAGGGGAGAGTTGTGGTGAGCCATCTTTCATCAAGGTTGCAATGTAAACTAGATTTTTTCCCAAAAACAAATTTTTGGCTTTTTCATCCATATTGTTCGTCTCTCCAAATTGTTTCTAGTTGTTCAATCCTTGTAATAATTTCAAGTGCTTTTTGGTTGTCTTTTTCTTGCATTGCAACTGAAAAATCATATCCAAGTTTGATCGCCTCTGGAGTCAAGTCCTTAATGGAGTTCAAGTCACGTCCTTCAAGCCTAATTCTCTCACCAATTGCACACAATTTCCAATTATCAGACAGATCCTGATGACTATGATCAAGGTTTTCTCGAACTCGTTGACGCCAACCAGTCAACTTCATCTGTTCGATGAGTTGTTCTGTCTTCTGGCTGTAAAATACACGAACCATGTCTTGAGATTCTTTTTGGAGTTACTTTAGTTTTACCGATTATTTTTTGCCCGAATTTTCAAGTACATTTGTCATTGCACGATTCATAATCTCCAATACCAGATACTGAGAATAATCTTCATGGTTTTGTCCTTTGCTCTTTTTTGATTTGGTAGTTTTTGGAGTAAGGCTTTTTAGAATTTTTTCAATTTTGGCAGACGTGTTATCAATGACCTTTGAGTATTTTGAATCAAAATCCTCAGGTGCATCATATCCGAGCAGTTTTGTTGAAGTGCTATAGTACTTTGTGATTGCACCACGAGATTCTTCAATTTTTGCAATTTCAATCAGACCTGATTCTTTTAGAATATCCAAATGATGACGGACTGTAGTCAGAGCTTTTTTGTACCCTATCTTTTTTAGCTCATTTGAAATTTGATCAGCTGACAATGATTTTTTGTACAGGATTTCAATAATTTTTGCACGTGCAGGGTCTTCAATTGCACGAGCATGTTCAATGCTTGTCGTAACAATACGATTTACTTTAATCTGTTTTTCCAGTAACGTAGACATACTAACAGGTAGTTCAGGTATGAGCTAAAAGATCCTTGTATCATATTTTTTTGTCTAATCGCATCAATTTTTTTTTACATCAAAAATAATCATAGCACTACGATGTTTTAGGTTACTGCTACTAAAAATATCATAATGCTTTCAAATAATTTCAATCCATTACAATATCATTGATAGTAAGAGCAGGATTATTGTATCGGTCCAAAAAAATCAGTAAGACATCAAAAAAAAGCATGTCCTGGAAAAATGTCCTGCAAAACAGGCCATATGACCTGTCAAAACGGTTTTTGCAAAAAGGTCCAAAAATAAAATTCGAGTTGAGCGTTAGCTTCTAGTCAGCAAATAATCAAGACAGCAATACAAATAGAAATCATAGAGAATGGCCGGTTAGATTTTCAAATGCAGTGACATATCGTTTTGTCATCTTTTGAATTATTTCAGGCGGAATAGAGGGCGGGACAGGTTCTTTTCCTGCATCTCTTGCATCATCAAATTGTTTTTGATAACCGTTTTCAGTTAACCAGTCACGTAGAATTTGCTTATCGTATGCTTCTTGGGTTTTGCCAATCTCATACGCATCCTTTGGCCATAATCTATACTCATCAGGGCCAATAGAGTCACCCAATGTGATTTTACCATCTAAAATGCCAAACTCTAATTTCAAATCAGCAAGAATGAATCCGGCCTTATCTGCAACTGCAGACATTTGTTTGTAAATACCAATAGATGTTCTTTCCAGCCAAGAGTATTGTTCTTCAGTGACAAGTTTCATTTGTAGAGCTTTTTCTTTGTTAATTGGAATGTCATGTTCTGACTTTGTAGTAGGATCAAAAAGAGGCTCTGGAAGTTTGGCTGCAAGTCTAGCATCAGTGCCTTCTGAAACTTTGACTTCGCCTTTTTTCCATCTGCTAACAAGACTTCCATAAAAATAGCCTCTAACCACACATTCGATTGGAAGCATCTTCATTTTCTTTACAATAATTTCAGTATCTGATTGCCTTTTCACAAAGTGATTTGGAACAGACAGTTCATCGAACCAAAACTCAGCAAATTTACACAAAACCTCGCCTTTTTTTGGGATGTCTTCTTTGAATTTCACATCATATGCAGAAACCCTATCAGAGAATTTGAAGAGAAGTGTGTTTTCATCTACATCATACAGATCCTTTACTTTGCCTGAGGTGAGAAATTTCAAACAAACATGCTAGAAAATTATGAGATTTAACTGCTCGGAAATCTTACGAACCCATCATTCCAACCATCTTTGGCAATTCACGATATGCCTTGTTAACAAAGATTCCATCATCTGCCTCTATCATTACAAACTCCATCGGATTATCAGGAGGAGGAGAAATGATGATTTTTTGGCCAGTCTTTAGTGTTCCAAGGTCAAGGGTGTCACCTGCTCCAAAATTTACACGGATGTTTGTCAATGGTTGAGATCCAGTGTTTTGAATTGTTATTCTGCCAGTAACAAAGAGGTTTTGTTTATCAATTATAGGATCTACGAAGATATCATGATCTTGTGTCGATACTGAGAGCTTCAGAATATCCAAACCAAAGATTACTGCCATCAGGGCGACAACTCCTATACCAACGCCAACGAGTGCAGTGTACTGATTCACTGAAGTGTAAATGGTTTTTCTAATAATTAAGAATGATTACTTCACCTGTACGCCATTCCAGAACGCAACCATTCCTTTGATTTTCTTGGCAGCATCATTTGGTTCGGTATAATACCATGCACAGTCCTTGTTTGTTTTGCCATTAACTGTAACTGAATAATAATTTGCCATGCCCTTCCAACCACAAAATGTTGTCAAATCAGTTTTTTTAAAATACTCAGGTTTTATCGAATCAATTGGAAAATAATGATTTCCTTCAACTACTACAGTGTCATCACTTTCTGCAATCACAACATCATTCCATATTGCCTTCATGTGTAAAATAGCAAAAAAACGATATTTAAAGAAAGATCCAGTCTATTTTTTGTCTTGTTCAGGTATCACAGACAGAGTTGTAGTTGAGAGAACATGGTTGATTTTTCTAATTTGTTTTGTTATAGTATCTTCAATTTCTTGGGAGGTATTTCCTTCAATTTTGACAAAGATATCATATACGCCAAAAGTACCCTTTGCCTCTTTAACATTATTGACTTTTAGAATCTCATTCATGACATCCATTTCATGGGCGATTTCACTTTTTACTAAAACATAAGCAGTTTCCAAGTCATTCACCTTTCATTTCTTCACGGGTCTTAAATTCAGGAGTAATTCCAAGTGATTCATAATTTCCTGAAGAGCATGTAAAGCACATAGAGTCTTTAGGAATTCCAACCGCAGTTGCAAGGTTTTCAGCGTCATTATATCCCAAAAAGTCAGCTCCAATGCTTTTTCTAACCATGTCTGTAAGTTCTTCATCAGAAAGATCCTTTCCATCCGAATATGTTGCAAGTTCTTCCTGAGAGGGAAAGTCAATACCAGCATAGCAAGGAAACTTTATCGGAGGGTAGGTAATCACCATGCTGATTTTTCTTGCACCTGCTCGTCTTAATGCCTTGATAATAGCTTTTGAGCTCGTGCCCCGTACTAGACTGTCATCAATTACAACAACATGTTTGTCTTGAATGATTTCTTTAATAGGGATAATCCAGCGGTTAATTTCAACCCTATCAGTTTGATGAGGTTCAATAAAACTTCGCAGTGGCCCTTTCTTACTATAACGATCCTTTAGCAATCCTTCATCAAATGAAACACCAAGCTCCTGTGCATAACCTAATGCGGCAGGACGTGCAGAATCTGGAACCGGGATTACCAAATCAGCATCTTTTAGTGGGAATTTCTTTGCAAGATATTTTCCAATGTTTTTTCTTGCAACATAGATGTTAGTTCCCTCCATGTTACTTGAGGGATGAGCAAAGTAAGTAAATTCAAATGAACAGTGGGCACGAGAATTGTCATCAGAAAATTTTTCTGTTTCAATTCCATCTTTACTCATTCTAATTAATTCTCCAGGAGTTACATTGCGCTGAAGTTTTGCACCAGTAGAGGATAATGCAGATGATTCAGATGCAACAATGTATGTATCATCAGACTCTTTGTGTCCTAGAACCATTGGCCTGAATCCTTTTGGATCACGGGCAGCATAAACAGAATGATCATCAGAGATAAACGTAAAGCAGTATGAGCCTATCATTTCATTTTTTAGAACAGATAGCGCCTTTCCCATCTGACCATTCTCAGAAATCAGATTAACCAAACGTTGTGCTGCAACCAAAGTATCACTTGCGTTTTGTGGAGTAAAAGAACATCCACCAACCAGATTAGATAATTCCTGAACATTTGCGATGGTGCCGTTATGGGCAACACACAAGTCTTTGACTTTGAGAGGCTGGGCATTGTCTAATGAACTACGTCCTATCGTAGAATATCGAACATGTCCAATAACACAAGGAGACGCATATTCTTCTGCAATTTTTTTGAATTCAGACGAAGAGGCAGTGACTAATCCTAAACGTTTAAGCGGTTCTTTGTTTGGAATTGCAAGACCCCAAGCTTCTTGTCCTCGGTGCTGCAATGCACGAAGTGCATCAATTGCCATAGGAATAACATTTGTCCCAGACAAGCTGTAGATTCCAATTACACCACAATTTTCTTTGACTTTAGGCATGTAAAACCAACTCCTCTAACGATCTTAACCAGACTTTACGTGCCTTATCAACTCTTAGATCAATGATCTTCTTTGAGCCATTTACAAAGCTGATTTGATCGCCACCAAATTTTCCTATTTTACTGTAGGACACCTTGTTTTTCTTTAGAGTTTCTTCAACTTTTTTGACATTATCTTTTTTGACAACCAAAAGATATCTGGAATGGCTTTCAGAAAACAACAGTCTATCTTCAGATAATTTTGTGCCAGGTACCTTTTGTAATGAAACAGTACATCCGATTTGATTGGTCATGGATAATTCAGATACTGCAACAGCAATGCCTCCCTTTGAGCAGTCATGGATATTTTTTGCAAGATTTTTTTTGATGACATCAAGAACAGCAGTCATGTTTTTTTTGGATTCGGCAAAATCAACGACAGGGCATTTTCCTCCAATAAACTTGTGGATGTATTCAAAGTATTCAGAGCCTCCCATCTCATCTTTGGTATTGCCAATGATTAGCAAAACATCATCTTTGGTAATTTGCTGAGGCATCTGAGGTTTTTTATCAATCAATCCAAGTACTCCTATCAAAGGTGTGGGTTTAATCGGGCCAACAGGAGTTTCGTTGTACAAACTAACTTTTCCACCAACACAAGGTATTTTGAAGTACTTTGCAAAGTCAGTCAAACCCTTAAGAGATTCTAAAAAGGTCCAAAAGATTTCAGGGTCTTCGGGATTTCCAAATTGAAGATGGTCCAGCATACCAATTGGTTTTGCTCCAGTGCACACAACATTTCTGCAAGCCTCCTCAAAACATCCAATTGCACCTTCTCTTGGGTCAATGTAGCAATGTTTAGGGTTACCATCAATTTTTACAGAAAGAAATTTGCCATTATCTAATCTTAGTACAGAGGCATCATTGCCAGGTTTAACTACAGTTCTAATCCCCACTTCATGATCATATTGTCCATACACCCAAATTTTACTGGCAATGTTAGGAGATGCCAAGAACTTCATCATCGTTTTGGAGTAATCAGATATTGGTTTGAGTTTCTTTTCGTTTTGAATAGTATCAAGATATGCAGGTTTTTTGGAAGGTCTGCTCAACAGTGTTGCATTTGCAACAACATCGGTAGGAAGATTTGCACATGTTTTTTTGCCTTTCTTCACATGCATCATGTTATCAGATGTAACGTGGCCTATTACAGAGCAGGCAATACGAAACTTTTTGCAGATGTCTTCTAATTTTTTTAGTTTTGCCTTGTTTGTAATAATCAACATTCTTTCTTGAGATTCAGAAACCATGATTTCATCTTGGTGCATTCCAGATTCCCTGGTGTGAACTCGTTCAACATCCATCTCGATTCCAATTTCAAGAGCATCGGCTGTTTCAGATACAGCACAAGACAGGCCTCCACCGCCAAGATCTTTCATTGCGTTGATGAGGTTTTGATTTCTTGCTTCTAAAATTGCCTCGATGATTAGTTTTTCAATAAATGGGTCAGGGATTTGGACAGCAGAGCGGTCTTCAGACTCTAAAGAATCAGATGCAAATTGAGAACCACCTATACCATCTCTGCCAGTAGAGCCCCCAAGCAACACTACTAGGTCTCCTTTCTTTGCATGATTTTTAATCAAATTTTCTTTTTTTCCAAATCCAACAGATGCAACATCTACCAAGGCATAGTTTGTGTAGCATTTGTCAAACTCAACTTCTCCCCCAATTGTAGGAATACCTAAACAATTCCCATAGTCTGCAATTCCAGTAACGGCATTTTTGAATAACCATCTTGCTTGTTGGTCTTTTTCAATATCACCAAATCTCAATCCATCAAAAATTGCAATCGGTCTAGTTCCAGCTGATAAAATATCACGGATGACACCGCCAACTCCTGTTGCGGCACCGCCATAAGGTTCAACTGCAGATGGATGGTTATGGCTTTCAATGTGTGCAGTAACAACATAACCATCACCAACATCTAAGACTCCAGAATCATATCCTTTTTCAGAAATTACCAACGGGCCTTTCATTGGAAGCATTTTGAGATGCTTCTTTGAAGATTTGTAAGAACAATGCTCAGACCACTCTGCTGCAACAATTTGCACTTCAGTGGACGTTGGTTTTCTTCCAATCTTGGAGGTTAGTTCTTCTAGTTCTTGTGGCTCTAAGCTCAATTCTTCACACCAATTGTACTTAGAAGAGATTTGAAAATCAATGAAGACGGTTTATTGTCAATAGGATTAATTTCAGACTCTACAGCACGTTCTGGATGTGGCATCATCCCAACTACGTTAAAGTCTTCATTGCAAACTCCTGCAATATTATACGATGAACCATTTACTGCATCTGTGTATCTAAAAACAATTTGATTTTTTTTCTTTAGTTGTTCCAAAGTGGATTCATCGACATAGTATCTACCCTCTCCGTTTGCAATTGGGATAGGAATCTTTTGGCCAAGTTTTAATTGATTGGTAAACGGGGTTTTGTTATTCTCCACCACCAAATTTGTCCATTCACACATAAAATTAAGAGAGGTATTTTTGAGTAAAACACCAGGCAAGAGGCCAGCCTCGACAAGAATTTGAAATCCGTTGCAAACACCCAAGATAGGAATTCCCTTGTTTGCCAACTTTTTCACATCTTCAATTACAGGGCTATGGGCTGCAATCACTCCTGCCCTAAGTCTATCCCCATAAGAAAAACCACCAGGCAAAATCACAGCATCAATATTTTTTGGAAGTCCCTTTTCATGCCAAAAATATTGTGCGTCAAAATGAAATACATCAGTCAAGACATGATACATGTCTCGATCACAATTACTGCCTGGAAAAACAATGACTCCAACCTTCACAATTAGATTTACACTATGAGATATTTAATTTGAATCTACCAAAAAATTTTATGTCTAAAAATATTATGATCGCCATGGGGCATGTACGTGACATTATGGAGAAAAATGTCATTACAATAGAGCACAACAAAAATGCACTTGATGCCTCAAAGATGCTAAAAGAAAAAGAGATCAGTTTTCTAGTAATTGTAAAAGAGGGGTTGCCAACAGGAATTGTTTCAGAAAGAGACATTGTAAGGAAGATAGCAGCAGAAGACAAGAGAGCATCAGAGATTTTGCTAGAGAGCATAATGTCAAAGAATTTCAGATGGGTAAAGCCAGAGGATACAATTGAAGATGCAGTCCAGAAGATGTTAAACAACAACATAAGAAGACTGCTTGTTTTAGAAAATGAAAACTTGGCCGGAGTAATCACTCAGACGGATCTTACCAGTTTTCTTCGAAGTAAGTTGTTAATCAACGGAACAATAAAGAACATAGAAACTGAGGACTAGACATTAAAAACATCAATTGTGACTTTGCTTACCATGGGATTGTAAATTCGCAGTTCATCACAAATATCTTGAATTTTTTTCTGTGCAGTTTTTTTGTCTTTTTCTTTAATTGTAAATTTTAGCATTTTTGCGGTTTTGATTTTTGATATTGTTGAATGAGTTCCTTTCAGGACAAGATCATTTAGAATTGTGTCACCTTCAGGATCACTTATTCCAGGTTTGTTTTCTATTGTCACATGTACATCATATGTAGTCATGAATAATTTTGAAATTCAAAATGAGGTTAATCTATCTTCCGACATGTATTGTGCTTTTATACTTAAAACGAAATACATGCTAGATAATCCGGTTCTGAGGACTGTATTGTTGTAAATTCCATATCGCCCAGAATCGGTTATCCTAATCATCTCCAGTCTTGAAATTATTTTTCACATATTCAGTATAATTTCTATACAATCCTGATTGGTAAGAGGGATTTTTAATAATCAGAGATTTGTTTATCAAATCTTCCTTTGATTGAAACATGTTTTTTTCATAGATTCCCTTCCCATCCAATGTTACACAAAGATCTTGCCAAAAAGAAACCTCTTGAACATTTCTATTTGCAGTTGCATAATAGACACATAACAACCTCAATTTGTTATAATCATCAAGTGTGAGATCTTTTCCCAAAACGTATTGTCGTCTAAGATTCTGATAGAATTTCAATCCTTCAGCAGTTAAAACATAATCAAAAAGTTTTGGATAATCATCAATGTCAATCGGATAAAGTGGGTTTTCACTAGAAATCAACGATACAGATTTTGTAGATTATTGTTTTATACTTTGAATTTTTTGAGACCTTCTGTAACAACCAGATTCAAAACATGTGAAAAACTAACAGATTTTGCAGATGTTTTTATCATTTTTGCTTGAATGGTTCTCAGTCTTTCTGAATTCTCATCATCAAGTACAATTGTGATTCTACTACCCATGTTAATGACCTAAGAACACTTTGTGTATAAAAGGAAAGCACAAAATATCAAACATTGGAATTTATATCACATTCAATCTGAAGTTAATCATTGGCAAGATCAAGGTATTGGAAAATAACGCCTGATGAGATGGAGAAGTTTTCCTATGATGAAAAAAAGTTACTAAATTGGGAAATTAAATGTGTCAGAGAACCAGAATCTGAAGCAATGTTCATCGGCGTTTTCATGTACAGAAACGGGACTGCATACGATTATGAATCTGTAAAGGGCATCACATATTATCACAACAACATCCCACGAAGTGAACTCCCAGCAATTACAAAATTCCTCCACGACAGATATGGGGGAAAAGAGATGGAAAAAGGTGAGAGGGTATTTCTCAAAGATTCAAAAGAAATCTACTCCCCAAAAGACTTGGTAGATTTAGCAAAAAATATGGAACAAAAATTCAATACAAAAGCAATAATCTCATTGGAGTTCCAAGACTTAACTCTGGAAGAGTTAAAGGATGCAGGTTTGCCTGAAGCAAAATTGTTGCCAATTCCCGGCAAATAGATAAGGTAGTTTAGGGTAATAGATCCCAGATGTCAGAGATTCAAGAAATCAACTTACACCTTGATGAATTACGAAAGAGAATTTTACGAGTTGTTTTAGTAATCGGCATTGTTACAGTATTTCTTTTAACATTTCATGCCGAAACAGTTGAGTTTAATGGAATACAGCTGTATTATCCAACCCCTGAACCACTGAACAACATTGCAGCACAAATTACAAACCATATGAAAGCCAATTTAGTACCAGAAGATGTACAGTTAATTCAAACGGCGCCAGGACAAGCATTCTTTTCCCAAGTATACATTGCAGCACTTGTTGGGATTGTCGTAGGTATGCCAATGATCATAAAAGAAGGTGTAGGCTTTATCAAGCCAGCATTAAAAGAAAACGAAGTCAACGTTAGCAGAACAATATCAATTCCCGCATTAGGACTATTCATTGCAGGATGTGTATTTTCATATAATCTTGTAATTCCATACATTTTGGAATTTCTTTACAGGTATGGTGAATCTGCAGGACTGGTCACTTTTCTAAATGTCGTAGATTTTGTAACGTTTGTACTACAATTTCTGCTGGCATTTGGTTTGTCATTTCAGCTTCCACTTGTGATGTATGCCATTTCAGCATCAGGGATGGTAGATTCAGATTTTTGGAGAAAAAACATCAGGTACGCGATAATTGCAATTGTAATTTTTGGGGCAGTCATAACTCCTGACGGTAGCGGAGTTACAATGTGGTTTATCGGAGGTCCCATGATTGCACTGTATGTAGCAGGCATGATCATTATAGAGCGTAAAGAGCGCAAAAAGTTGAACACTTAAATCTAAAATCAGCAAATAGAGAACATAATGTTTGGAATTAACATTGCAAATTTCATCGCAGGGCAAGAATGGATATTTATCATAATTATTGCAGTAGTGTTCATTTTTGGTGCCAAAAAGATTCCAGAGCTAGCAAAGACATTTGGAAAAGCAAAAGGAGAGTTCGAGAAAGGAAAAATAGAAGGGGAAAAAGAGCTCAAAGACTTTAAGGATAAAGAAGCAAAATCAGATTAGATTTCCACTACTCTGACAAACTCATCTACAATCTTAGAATAGTCATTTTCAATTGTTTTCTTATTCAGCAAGTTTGAAATTTTCATAGTTCCTTTTAGTTTAAAATCAACTAAAATCTTCATTTTTGTGCCATTTTCAAACGCCTCAAAGGTTTCTAAAATATGAGTTCCCTTTGCATCACCACCAATTACAAAAATGTCATGAGTGTCTGGTTTGTTAACCACATGCTTGGTCATCATGACAAGTTCTTTTTCTCCAAGCATCATATGTTCTTCAACCACAGATACATTATTTCTTGTAGATAACACCCTCACAGAAGGAAAGGTGTTTGGAAAGTTTGTTTGATAATTCTTAAAATCAGTTGCAATATCAAAGACTTTGTTTTGTTGAGAATTTAGAAACTTTTCAAAACTAAACTTTGGCAATGATTAGGAAGAACCCCATCGCGGGTATAAATTGTGCTCCAAATCAAACTGATCAAGACATTTTCCCACTCCATGGTTTACTATATCGTCAATGGTTTTTGGTTTTGTGTAAAACTCTGTAACAGGAGGCAATATCACCACACCAAGTCTAGAAAGTTTCAACATATTTTCAAGATGAATCGCAGACAGAGGAGTTTCACGCACCATCAAAATTAATTTTCTTGATTCTTTTATTGTGACGCCAGCTGCTCTGGCAACTAGAGTGTCATCATAACCATTGGCAATTGCTGAAAGAGTCTTCATGCTACAGGGAGCAACAACCATACCATCAATTTTATGAGTTCCACTTGAAATACTAGATGCCATATTTTTTTCATCAGAGACGCTTGTTGCAAGAGATTTCACACTGTCAAGATCATAGTCAGTTTCCATCCCAATGCATTTTTCTGCCCATTCAGACATCACAAGATGCGTTTCAATGCCAAGTTTCTTTAAGACCTCAAGCATTCGTATTCCGTATAAGACACCAGTGCTTCCAGTAATTCCAATGATTAGTCGCATAGAGATTATGAAATTTCATAGTATTTTATCTATTGGACAAAAAAATCAGTTTTGGCACCAGTTAGATTCCAGATTCATCATTTTGTGCTTTCTCAATATCCTGACGTTCTTTTCTTCTTTTCAACCACAATGTAAATCCGCCAACTGCCATTGCAGTCAACAAAATAACTCCAGCCATCTGCAGTTCAAAATAATACAGCACATACATAATCGGAATCCTTTTGAGAAAAATCTTTGGATTAATGGCGATCCAGTTTTTTGAAAATTAGCTATATTAGATCCTAATTTCTAGCCATTGTGTGATAAAACATTCTGAAATCAAAAAAATTGTTGGCAATTACACTGATGTGCGCATAGGTGTTCTAGGAAGCCACTCAGCACTTGAAGTGATGGACGGTGCAAAAGAAGAAAACTTTCAGACTGCAGTGTTTTGTCAGAAAGGTAGAGAAGGTCCATATCAGAGATTTGGAAGAATCGCTGATGAAATTGTAGTATTAAACAAATTCAAAGACCTGGCATCGGCCAAAGTACAAAAACAACTCCGAGATTCAGATACGATTGTTGTTCCACACAGATCACTTACAGTCTATCTAGGATACAAGGCACTTGAGAATTCATTTAAGGTTCCAATATTTGGCAATAGAAAACTTTTCCAAGCCGAAGAAAGAACTGCAAAGCGTAATCAATATTATCTTCTTGAAAAAGCCAGAATAAAATATCCAAAATTATTCAAAGATCCAAAAAGTATCAATAAACCATGCATTGTTAAAGTTCAAGAAAAAAATAGGCCATTAGAGAGGGCATTTTTCACAGTTTCATCATACAAAGACTATAAAGAAAAAGCAGAAGCTAAAATCAAACAAGGCCTCATTGCCAGAAAAGACCTTGAAAAAGCAAGCATAGAAGAACTTGCAATTGGAACATACATGAATTTCAACTTCTTTCACACTCCAATTTCAGATCATGTGGATTTCATAGGAATAGAAAGAAGATTACAAACCAATGTTCATGATTACAATGCGCTTCCAGCAAGACAGCAATTAGATATTGATATTGACTTGCAAAATATCGAGGTAGGACACACTCCTGCAAGCATCAGAGAATCTCTTTTGGAAAAAGTCTTCAAAATGGGCGACAAGTTCGTTGCAGCTGTTAAAAAAGAATATGCACCTGGAATCATAGGTCCATTTTCACTTCAAAGCGTAATCACAAAAGATTTAGAATTAGTAGTGTATGATGTCTCTTTAAGGGTTCCAGGAAACCCAATTGTTGCCACCACTAGCCCATATACAAAATACCAGTATGGTCAAACATTTGGAGTGGGAAGAAGAATAGCCATGGAGATTAGACGTGCAGAAGAAGAAGGCAGACTAGACGAAATCGTCACTTGATCAAAAAACATATTTTATTAATTCACAGCAATAGAATTTGTTAATTGGTTAGATTGGGAATATACTGAATACCATTCGTTCTAATTTTGAATGATTAAACGGTTTGACATTCAAAATGGAATTGCTGATGCCAATTAACAACAATACAAACTCTTTATTGTTAGATTTTGAACTGATGAACATGCCAAGAAATATCTTCATTCGTGAAATCATACTGGCAGAAAAAGAACCAAAACTATGTCCAACTTGCCAAAAAGAGGACAGACTAGAAAAAGAGGTCGTGTATGAGAGAAGATCAGATGGAAAAACCATCTTTTGTTCTAGATGTGAGGCATTGATTGTAATAACAAACCAAAATCTCAAACAAGTAGAACTCGAGGGCGTAAGAGACAATCAGATTATGCTAAAAGAACCACATTTGATCAGAAAAGTCACTTATTAGATTTTAATTCATCAATGATAAATGCCCTGACGCGTGCTATTTCCCAATCCTTTAGGTTGGCAAGTTTGCACTCTTCTTTGATTATCAGCCCTGCCAGTCCTTTGCTCCAAAAATGTCGCTTCACATCATAAACTTCAATAACATTTCCACGCTTTTTTAGCTGAATACTACCATGGCACCTTCGAATAACTTGCATTGCAACATTTTGGTATAACTTCTCAATTTTTGCCATACCATAACTACAAACCACTGGGGAAAATAGATTACTTGGCAAAAGATTGTAAAATCAATATATCACATAAATCAGACAAAAAATTGCTGATGATTAATCAATAGCTATATCTGAAACATGATGAGTTTGCCGAATTATGAAGCAAAAATAAATTTTCAAACCATTATGCAGTTTCATGTACTACAGTAACTGTCATGGATAGTGGAGAGGATAACGCTTCGGGATTGTCAATACTTTCCCAAACAAATACCTCAATAGTATATGTCCCAGGTTCTGTAGGAGTCCAAGACTGTGCGGGTGAAAAAGATTGCCTAGGAGATAAAGAGCCAGTCAACCAAGACAAAGAAATCACAACCTGTTCGTCATTTTTTACCTGAGTCAAATAAGCAAAGGGTTGTACAACATCTTGGCCATTTTTTACATCTGCAGTGATCATGATTTGTCTGTCAACATACAAAGTTGAATCAGAGTCAGATATACTAGCCACAACGTCAGACTCTGCAAATGCAGGTCCAATACCTGCCAAAAAAAATACTAGAAAAATAGCTATCTTCATAAATCATATTATCATGGCAAATATTTAATCTATTCATGGGGAAGCTGCCAAAAAAATTTCCAGAATATGCAATCATGTATAAGACTCTTTTAAAAAAAATTACAGAGTTAGAATCAGAAATATCAAACCAACAGGATTCACAAAAAAATAGAGAACTTTTGGAAAAATACAAAGTAGAAATTGAGAAAATAAGAAAAATGTTTCCCGAGGATTTTTTTGAAGAATTGGATAGACAAATCAGCGATTAGAAATTATTGATGGTCATGTCCACAATCGCATTGATGTTCATGGCCATTAGATGACATTAATTTTTCAACCATATCATCTCGAACTTTGAGTAATTCTCCAACCTGCTGTTTTAATGATCCAGATTCCCAGTTTTCATGTTGCAGTTCTCTTACGGTATCAATGATTTCAAGATCCACATTTAGCAGATTATCCATCAGTTGTTCTTGTTCGTTCATACAATCTCACAAAGATACTACGAATAAAACCATTCGGATTATGCTTCCATGCTTTCTTTGAGCAGATTCTTTCTAACCAAAATAGGAATGTTGTAAAAGGCGCCCAACGCCATTGCATCTGAAGCTCGGTAATTTCTCAAAACCATGTCTTTTTTCCCTGTAAAATACAGATTTGCACGTAAAACCTCGCCACTCTCATAGATTTTGACCTTGACTAGCACTAGTTCATTTTCCTCGCAAATTTCCTCGATCATCTTGTAAATAGAAGGAACAGAATCTGCAGAACTTTCACTAAAACTGGAAATGTGTCTGGCAACTTCGCCAGAAAAGGCCCTCATATGAAATTCCTTGCCATCTGCAGACTTTAGAACAACCATCCCTTCGACTGCATACGGATCTACAAACCCCACATAATCGATCTTTACTGACTCGTAATCAGGTTCTTGTTCTTGATCAATTTCCATAATTTCTACGCATAAAGTAGTAATTTAGGGCTTATAAAGATACTAAAGAAATTTGGTTAAAGTTGTGTTAATTTTTTTATAATGTTTGCACTAGTGCGTAACCCGAAATTATTTAAAATCCGCAATAAAGGATAGCTTAATGTCTACAAATCCAGAACGATCAGTGTCGTATGTTTTGACAAAGTCTGTCACGACATACATGGATAGCGATCCACTGGTACTAGATCAAAATACACTGACAAGAGAAGCTGCAAGAATGCTTCAACATTACCAGACAGACGACATCATTGTAACAGACAATGAAAAGAACCCAGTTGGAATTGTGACAGATGAGGACATCCTCAGCAAAGTCAGTGATGTTACAGTGTATGCGGAGGCAACCACTCTAAAAGACATTATGAGTACTCCTTTAATCACAATTGGTGAAAAGGCAACTTTGCAAGAAGCTCTTCACAAAATGAGAGACAACAGCATTAGAAAGTTACCAGTCCTTTCCAAAAAAAACGAAGTTATTGGGATGATTTTTCAAGGTGCAATTGCAGATGCCATCAGGGATGCCACAGCTACTCCGTCAAGACTTCTCAGTCCGCCTGTAAAAGCTGTTTTGGGAAATCTAGGGTTCGTATTGCAATTTGCAGGGGTTCTTTTACTTGTGCCAGCAATACTGTCAACAATATTAGAAGAAACAGTTGTTGCAACAGGGATTTACCTTACTACCGTTTTATTATTGGTCACAGGATTTTTTCTAAATTCTTATGGTGAAAAAGCTAGTCTGAATTTACAACAAGCATCGATTCTAGTATTTTCGAGTCTGTTTTTGCTTTCATTGTTTGGAACAGTTCCATATCTTTACGTATTGCCAGCAGATTCTACTACTCCTGAGGCGTTTGCAAATGCATTTTTTTCAAGTGCTGCAGGCTTTACAACAGGAGGGATTTCATTGTTTGATACGCCAGAAGACCTACCTCAAAGTTTCACATTCTTTCGAAGTTTCACACAACTGGTAGGAGGAATGAGTTTCATCTATTTGGTAATTACAGCATTCTATCCAGAGTCAAAACTTCAATCAATGCGTGGATTTATCTCTGGAAGGACGCTTCACATGAGAGAGTTATTTGGAACAATCACGATTATCTTTTCAGTCTACATTGTGATTGTGGCATTTTTGCTGTTTTTCTTCGGGGAAAGAAATCTAATAGATAATTTTGCATTGGCCATGAGCACTTTAGCGACAGGAGGGTTTCTTCCTACTTCAACAATCCTAGAGGATTTGATATGGCAAGAACAAGTCATCCTAATGGCCGGAATGATTTTGGGTGCATTGCCATTTACTTTCCACTATGCATTTGTCAGAAAGAAATTCCTTGCCCCAAAATTAGGAAAAGAAGTTCTAACATACTTTGCAATTTTGACTAGTGCAACGTTACTGTTCATGTGGCTTAGTGGATTAGATCCTTTACAAAGTTCATTTTATTCGATTTCAGCTAGTACAACTGCAGGACTACAAGAAGAGAGTTTAGGAGGATTGAATTCAGCAGCTCACACAATATTGATTATTTTGATGTTTATTGGAGGATGTGGATTTTCAACTGCGGGAGGAATCAAGATCTTTAGATTAATGCAACTACGTGACATCAGAAATTTCATCAACAAAGTAAAAAGGGCAAAGTTGCAACCACATACAAGAAAAGAGATCACATCAACATTAATCGTGGTAATGTTATTTCCAATCATCGCATCAATAACTGCAGTCCACCTATCAATCTTAGAAGATGTATCTTATGAAAACGCATTTTTTGAATCAGTTGGGGTGATTACAACAGGAGGACTATCTGCAGGTGTGATTGACATCGATACTGATCCAGCAACAAAAGTAGTCCTTAGTTTTCTAATGATATTTGGAAGACTGGAGATCATTGCAATTTTGTACATTTTCATTCCTAAATTGAGTTGACACAGGTTCAAAATAAGAATAGAATTTAATCTATCTGAAATAAACCAGATTCATGACTGACCAAATAACAAAAAAAGGTCAAAACGGTAAAAAACTAATCATTCTAGGATTTGTGTCCATTGCAATACTATTCATGATGTACTCTAGGTATCAGGATCCAGAACTGTTAACGCCTGATGCAATGGATTCCATATTACGATTAGCCAATGGATTTTATATAATTATGCTGGCAGGCATAGGGGCAATAGCTTATGGAGTTTACCTGTTTCACAAACACAAGATAGAACAAAACAAAAAGGACTTGTTTACAATAATTGCAATAACAACCTGGAACGCAAAGTCACGAAGGGTTTTTCTTGTAACGTTTGTGGTATACGGGGTATTTTTCTCACTGGCATCTGGCACTTTGGTGTATCAGCCTGAAGTAAATTTTGTAGAACATTACGGGGCAGAAATCCCATCAGGATTCATCTCTCCTTGTTGTGACGCTCCAGGATACATGCCAAAGATTATCGTATACCTAACAGAACACGTAGGGCTGCAAATCATTCCAATAAACCTGATGTTACAGGTAGTGGTATCATATCTTGTTGGACTAAATGCAGCAATCGCAGTTAGTGCATATACAATTTCAAGAGGAGGCAGAGGAATGAGTTCAGTAGGGGCAGCCACAGGTCTGTTTATTGCATGTCCAACATGTGCAGGAACATTTTTGTCAATCTTCATAGGCACTGCAAGCGGAATCGCACTGGCCAGCACACTGGTTCAACTACAGACATTATTCATCGCAATATCCATACCAATACTTCTTGCAACACCATTTATCATGGCTAAAAAATTAAGAAATGCAGATGGAAGTTGTAAAATAAACCCTAGTTGAATTTTTTAACTTCAGGTATTTTGTGATTTCCTATATCATAACCGTCTCTACGTAGGAATTTTAGGGTTAATTTGTAAATTAATTCATCATGATCTACTTGCTCAAGTATTTCAGACCATAACACCTTGCCATTTTTCTCAATTTGTTTTTTAAAATCAGGATTCATAGATTCAGCAATATCCCGACACTGATCAAATGTTTTACCGTTTTTGTATGCCCTAACTCTTCTATCACATGAATCCACACAATCATAATACATGATTTCTAAATAAACTTAGAAGTTCATTCCAAGATCCTTCTTGATTTTTCTCAACAATGAATCATCATTGTTTTGTCTCCATTTTTTGTACTGAAATAATCCCATTGCAAGAGGAAGGCCAAAAAACACAGCCATGAATGCTGTGTGCAAAACCCATATCTCAACCATGCTTAGTAAAGTAATCAAGTTTATTTAAAAATAGTAATGAAAAAATCGTCAAATTCCTGATAAATCAAATACTAGCAACAAAGTAAAGAAACATGGGAATTGCAACAGAAAAAGACTATGTAAAGTTCTTTTTGGATTTGCAGATGGGAAAAGAAGTCACATTATACAACTTTCTCAACAATGAGAAGATGATCATGAAGGGGAAATTAGACAATAAAAATACGAATAAAGAGAGACTCAAAACAGGCATGGTAATTCTGGATAAACTGATAAGTGAAATTAATGAAATTGGAGAAAAAGAGGTCATTGAAAAATATGGAAGATGATTCAAAGATAATCAGAACAGAGATCATGCGAGTTTTAAACGAAAATGGTAAGATTAGAGCAACAGACCTAATGAAAAGAGTTCTCAAAAAGGTAGGTAATGAAAAGATGATTTACAGAGAAATAAGCTCACTAGTAGAATCAGGAGAAGTCGAAAAAAAGATTCACAGCAAGTCCCACATTGAATACGAGTTGATCAATATTTCTGAGTCCGTAAATAATCAATTAAAAAATTTGCATAAAGAATTAGAGATTTCGCTATCAGAGCTTCAAATGTTTGATGAGAGCACACAACAAATGAAAATGAGTTTCCATCAAAGAGTAAGATCAATTATTCATTTTATCCATATTGTGCAGTCAATAGAAAGCATAATGAAATTTTTATCCTATTATCCGTCTTTTAAAAAAGACAAGATGTTTTCACAGATAAATAGGAAAATCGACGATTATTGGGAAAAAATAATGCAATTTGTCACACAGCAATCAGAAGATGAATTTCTCAATGAGGTAATTGCAAATATCAGAATCACCCAAATAAACTCCGAAAACGTCAACTGAAATCACTCGATGATTTTTACAAGATATATCGGCCTATCAGCCTTGTGTTCATAAACAAATTCAGAGATTTGGATATTTTTGATTCGCTCATCAGAGAAAAAATGAACATATGCTCGGTTATCAGCTGTCAGTAATTCACAAGAGTTATTCATGCAAAATGTTGCAAGATTTTCATCGTACTCGCGTTGTTTAAGGTGTTCACCAACAACAAAAATTTCAGCGTAATCTTTAAGTAAATATTTGCTGTCTTCACTTGCTAACCACTTGCAGTTTTGATCAATCAAAACATTTTTCATGCAATGGTTACAAAACTCCAATATTTAGTTCATTATTTTAATACAATAACTCTTATGTTCAAAAAAAGATTTTACATATTATGGATGATAGAAGAGAAGATACATCAGAAGAGTCATTTGAAAAACATCTTGTCTATTACAAGTCACTTTCAAAAATAATCAAAGATAATCAAAGAGAGATTGAATCAGAGGCGGAAGAAACGATAAAAAATCATCTAAAAGAAAGAATCAAGGCAATGAATTTAGATAAAGAGCGGATTGAAAACATGTTTCCAGATAAAATAAAGGAGTTGAGGGATGAGTAAGCCAAGCGAAAAAAACCACAATAACCACCTAGACATGCTTCAAGATTACAAAAACTATCTTGTAAAATACATTCAAGAATTAGAAAAACTAGATAATCAGTCCGAATTTGCAAAAAAATGGAATGAAAATACGATAAAAGAGAGAAAAGAAGAAGTCACAGTTATCGATAAAATCATCAAGAATTTAATCAGATTTTAGATTTTTGAACAGTAAATTTCTCAGAAAACTGATAAAGAGTTTCACAAAAACCATCTAAACGTTCAGGAAGCACTTCGTCTATCCAGGACAGTTCCTGTTCAACAGAATAATCAGGCAAGGGTTTTGAGTTAGTTTTTGGTTTTAGCAACTCCAGTTCACTCTCAAATAGTTTTTTCAGATTTTGTTTTCCTTCTTCTGTGAAAACACGACCACAAGGCATCAAGTCAATTTGAACGTGATAGTGGCCATTTAGAGGATTTGTTTTAGCTTTAATGAATGGCATGTTGTTTTGCATACAGTTGCGATAATGCTTGTCATACTCAAACATCTTAGAATCTGCAATGTATTTTTTTATTGCCAAATCAAGACAGATTAAATTTCAGATGTGATTTTCTTAATTCGAGTAATTATTCGAAGTTTATTATCAATTGGCATTTCAGGCTCCATTGTAAAATATACAATGTTTCTTTTTGTATATATGACCATTTGAGATACTTTTTCTCTTTCAACATGAACATAACGAACTTTTCCAAGAGATTTGTCAAATTCTTTTCTCATTGCACGTCGTTGTGCTACTTGTTTGCAGAAGTGTTCTTCTTCTTTTTGAGATTTTAGATTGGTTTTTCCGGCTTTCATTATGGCTTCACGGATATTTCCTTTAGGATCAATTATTGCAGCAAATCTCATCTTTGGATCCAAATTAATCATCTGTTGAACCAATTTCAATAGGTCGACTTTGGTTTTTCCTGCCATAGTGTAAGGCAAATTTAACTAAATATATTCTATTGAAATTTCATACTCGAATAATTCCAGAATTTACTAGATATTCAATGGAGTTTGCAAATTCTTGATCGGATACTAATCCATCAGCCCACCAATTTGCAGAATTTTTTATCCATTTTGGAATTTTTGTTTCTTGTAAAGTAGGAGCATGTTCTAATTCAGGAATCACAATTATCTTTTCTCGAATCATAAATTCGATTCCGGATGCAAATTCTTCATCAGATATCTTGTTTTCATTCCACCATTTTGCGTTATTGCGTATCCAATCAGGAATTTCAATTGAGCTTTTACCAAAAATCGAGGCAAATTTTTGAATCCTGTTAATCTGAGAGTCAACCACCCACACATTTCCTTTAGAATCAACATCTAGTCCTGCAATACGGGCAAATTGACCAGGGCCATTTCCAAAACTACCCCATTTTGCAATAAAATTACCATTTGCATCAAATACGATTATTCTGTAGTTTCCCGTATCAGACACATAGAGGTAGTCGTTTTTGTCAAGTGTTAACGACGAAGGATTCTGTAGTTGTTTGTCATTTTGTCCTTCACTTGCAAAGGATTTAATGAAAACGCCTGTATTTTTGTATTGTAAAATTCTGCTATCATCTGAGGACAGTAAATACAGATCATTGCTTCCATCAGAAGATATTGATTGGATTGAGGAGAATTTTGCGGATGCAGTCAGAATAGATTCAATGGTTTTCACATAGGTACCATTTGAATTAAATTCTAAAATTTTATTTTGATTATTATCAGAAACAAAAAAGTTTCCCGAGGAATCAAGGGTTATGTCACTTGGATTTTTTAAGGATTGGTGTGCAATTCCAGAATTCCCCCAGTTTCGGATAAAATTCCCATCATGGTCAAAGGTTACAATTCTAGAATTACCCGTATCAGCTACATGAATAAAACTATCTTCGGCAAAAATAGCAGAAGGGTTACGTAATTGTCCATCGCCAGTCCCTACACTACCCCAGATTTTTTTTAGATTTCCAACATTGTCAAATGATTTGATTTTAGAATTACCAGAATCTAATACAAATAATTCATCACCGTGAGAGATAGACAAATCAATTACTTTTGAAAAATCAGTTATGCGACTATCAATAGTCAGTAATAACTCAGGTCCAAGTTGATGTTCTGGTGAAATTTTTTCAGAGGGAGATACAGGTGTGCCAGAGATAAAGAAAACTGCAAATGTTTGGACATCGCCATATTTTACATACATTTTCCAAGGCCCTTCCTGAGAATTAATTGACAAGATATGGGAGATTGTAAATGTGCCTACGGAAGGGTTAGAAAAGGAAAACTGGCCACTTTTATTTCCCAAAGAATCCTCAAACCAATACGTAATCTGTTTTTCAACTAATTTACTTGTGGATACTTTGGCTTGGATTGTTTCCCCGGGCCTATACTGGGATTTGTCTAAGAGCAATTCAATTTCAAGTTCTTTTGAAACAGGCTCATCAAGGGATTCGGACAAAACATCAAAGGTTCCAGAAAAATAACTTCCCGCATATTCAAATTCATACTTGAATGTACCGATCTCAGAATTAGTGACGCCATCTAGAAAGAATCTAGTCAAAGAAGAATCAATCGGGATTACTTTGGTCATTATTTTTCCAGAGGGGAAGGTAACAGAAAGGGTTCCAGAACTATCAGTCAATTTTGGAATTACAATGTTGAGTTCAACTGAGTTTCCAGGATCATAAAGCGACTTGTCTGTTCCTAAAAATATCGAAGTTTTAGAACTGTAATCTGTTACTTCAAATGGAACATCAGCTTGAAGATTATAGTAGTTTACAACAGCACGATACTTTCCAAATGGATTGTATTTAACCAAGTCAGCAACAGAAAATTGTTGAAGTATAACTGGTTGAGAGACCTTGAGTTCGATATCATCAATCAGTTTAGCAGGCCTTCCATTCTCATCGACAATATGCATGGAAAGAAATTGTGCATTTGCTGCATTTGGATTATAATAATTTGTAGAGAATCGAATGGTTGCAACATCACCAGGCAAATAAGTTGTTTTATCAGCAGTCACTGTAACAGTCAAGGGGTCAACTTCAACATTGACTTGTTTTGTAGCATTTTTGTAAGAATAGTCAAAGGTCCAGGTTCCAAACTGGTTGTCAAATGCATTTCTGCTTATAGTGTGTGTTACTTTGGAGGCCTGAATGTTTTCAAAAAAGCCATTTAACATGGCACCGTCAGGTTTTGTGACATTCCAATTAATCTTACCGCCAGAATACTTGTCAAGTTTAACAAAAACTTTGAGCCAGTCATTTGGCCCAAACACTTCTTTTTCCGCAACTGCATCTAGTTCTAAAGCAAATACGTTTTGAGGCATAAATAATACGATTCCAAAAATCAACAAAAAAAGAAAAAATCTCATATTTCTTAATTAGGTAGGATTAATTTATTTCAAAACAAGGGATAAACATTGGACGACACAATTGTTAAAGTTCTAGAGGAATTAGAGGAACGCTCCATACTTGAAAAAATAAGGAAGGTTGATGTTCTGCCAGAAGAGAGAATGCTGGCCATAACAAAGGAAACTGGCGAGCTGCTAAACATGATTTTACGAATAAAAAATGCCCAAAATGTCCTAGAAATCGGAATGTCGACAGGATATTCCACAATATGGTTTGCAGATGCAATCAAAGAAAACAAGGGGCAAATATTCACAATTGAAAAAAATCCAAAAAAGATCAAAAGAGCAGAAGAGAATTTCAAAAAAGCAGGAGTTTCAGAGATCATAAAAATCAACCAAGGAAATGCAATTGAGATTTTAGAAGAATATTCTAAAAAGCAGGAATTTCAAAAATTCTTTGATTTTGTGTTCATTGATGCAGACAAAGAAAATGTAGTCAAGTATTTTGAACTGGCGTTTCCCATGATCAAAAACCAAGGAGTTATCGTTACAGACAACATGCTGTATCCAGAAAAATATCGAGAGGAGATGAAAAAGTTTTCAAACTATTTGAAAAACCATCAAAAAGTAAATACAATTACCAGTCCAATAGGAAACGGAGAGGAAATAACAATCAAGATAAGCGACTAAGAGGCCTCATCTTTATTTTTTGTCGCCTTAGATTTTGTTTTAGCATTTGTTGCTTTAGCTTTTGTTTTAGACTTAATTGTTTTAGCATTTGTTGTTTTCTTTGAAGAGAGTGACTTTAGTGCAGTGTCTTTTTCTGATATCTCTTTTTTTAGTTTAGCTTGTTTTTCTTTTAGCTTTTTGTTTTTTAGTTTAATTTGTTCTTCAATTTTCTTTCTTTTTTGTTTTAGTTTTTCATATTCTTTTTCTTCTTTTTCAAGCTGTTTACGTAATTTGTTTTGAGATTGAAGTTTTTCTTTTTCTTCTTGGGTTTTTTTAGAAATGTTCTCTTTTTCTTTGGCAATCAGGGTAATTAGTTTAAGACGTTCTTCTTTAGTACTAATCAGATCAGCCTCTTGGGATTTGATGGATTTTTTTAATTTTTCAGCTTCGGCTAGTTTTTCTTTTTCTTGAGAAACAGCAGAAACGATTTCCTCATATTCTTTTTTGGCTTTTTCTAGTTCATCTTGTTTTTGTTTAATTTCGTGCGCTATTTGTGCCTGTTTTAAGAGTCTATTTTTCTGCTCAGTTGTCATTTTTGCAAGAAGTGTTTGTTCCTGTGCTATCTGTTTTTCAATTTCTTCTTGTTCAAGCTGCGCGTTAACTAATTGTCTTTTTTGCTGTTCTAGGTCTTTGGCAAGTTTTGTTTTTTCAGAATGAATTTTTTTCAGAACCTTATCTCTTTCAGATTTGATATTATCTAATTCTTTTTTCTGAATTAAAATTTCTTCAGAAAGATGAGTTTGATTGGCAATTTTTTCTCGTTCTTCTTTTATTTGAGATTCAAGTTTAGCTTGCTCAAGTTTAACTTGTTTTTCATAATCCTGCCTGTTCAAAATTAGTTGAGATAGCTTTGAGCGTTGTAAACTTATTTCATCATAGATTTTTTTCTGGCTTTCAAGTTTTTGTTCTTCAGTTTTTATCTCTTCATAGATCCCATGCAAATCTGCAGAATTTTCAGGAGGAGTCCACCCCTTGGGCATAGTTCCTCTTAATTTTTCAGTATGTTCAATTTTGGCTTCTCTTTGCGGTGTTGCAGGTGTAGGTTTTTCAGAGGTAGGTTTTTCATGTAGTTTTGACTCTTCAAGGAATTCTTGTTTTGCATTTGTGCTTGTTTGCATACTTTCAGATGGAATGTTTTCAGTAGAGGGCATGGGTAGATTACCTAGAGAATCTAATTTGCTTTCCAGATATTTTTGATCTGAATGATAAAGGGTCTTGTTGTTTGCCAACATGTCATAGATATGTTGCAGTCTTCCGGCATCGCCTTGTCCAGAATCTATTAAAAATTGGATTTTTTCAAGAATATCTTTTGGCACATATTGTGTTTCTTCTTTTAAGACAATTCCTGCTTGTAATTTTTTTTCAAGATACATTTGATCTGAATGATAAAGGGTCTTGTTGTGTTTTAGGAATTCCAAAATATGATATAGGCGTCCTGAATCACCTTGTCCAGAATCTATCATCGCCTCTACTTTTTGAATTGTTTCTGAAAGTGTTAATTGTGCCATGTTCATCATCGTGATTATTTATTTGCAATAAGTTTACCTAAGTATAAAAAAACAACTTTAGTTAATTTTCCAAAAATGTACTAAAAAATTGATTCAATCAGGCTCAATTCAACAGTTAGTACATGGTACTTTTCACATTTTAACCATATTTTGATGTGATTCATGCAGAACAAATCTATTTCAAAGTAAAAATCAGTGTTGAAAACTATCTTTCATATTTTTGAATAAAGTTCACGTAACGGAATTATGTCTAATCGAGTAGTTGAGGCATATAGAAAATATGCCGACAACTACGACTTTGCAGTAAAACTCTATCGCTTGTTGGGAATTAAAATAGGAAAATATCGAGACATTGCAGTTAACTCACTAGATCTGTCAAAAGGCGATACTGTAGTTGAGCTTGGATGCGGTACTGGTTTGAATTTTTCTCGGGTTTTAGACAAAATTGGAACCGAGGGAAAACTGATTGGGGTTGACATTACTGATAAAATGCTTGATCAGGCAAGAAAACGACGAGATGAAAACGGATGGAAGAATGTCGAATTGGTTGAAAGCGATTTTGCCGAATATCGATTTCCACAAGAACTAGATGGAATTTATACAACAGGCGCACTGCAATATTCTTCCCAATATGACAAAATAATCAAACAAGGATATGATGCACTAAAGCCTAACAAAAAATTTGTTATTATGGATTTTAAAATGTCACAAGGGCCTGCAAAGATTTTTGCACCGTTAATTGTATTTTTTACAAAACCATTTGATGCAGATGAGGAATATCTCAAAGGAACTGCATGGAAATCTATTGAGAGGTATTTTGAAAAGACTTCTTATCGTGAAGGTTGGGGAGGATTTTTGTATGTTTCAGTGGGAACGAAGATTCAAGAATAACTGCTTATTGTTTAATCTAGTCTTTGATTTTTGAGAGGGAATCATTGGGTTTCAAATTAAATTATGTTTTAGAAACATACACAAAAAGTGCAAAAACCAGACACAGATTATTGCAAATTTAAAAAAACTTTTGAAAAATTTTTACTTTATCATAAATTTAATCAGATTAACTGAGAAATTGGAATTTATTAATCAGTATTTAGCCATCAAATCATGAAAAGTGGCACTGCAATAATTCTTTCAGGCAGCGTCATGGTAGTTTTAGGATTGATCCTGTTTTATTCGATTCAAAGTGGACCGGATTTGGATTCATCCATTAGATCAATTAAACATGCAGGCACATTTATCGGTCTAATGGGAATCGGCGTACTCATGGCAGGAATACTGCTATATTTGATCAACAGAAATCAGCCAGCAATACAAGAGAGTTTTGATGCAGACCTAAGATAAGGAATCACCTACAAGAAAGGATTTTTTTGAATTCATCTACAGGTACGACAAACTTGCATTTTTTGCAGAACAACACTTCTTTGTTTGCCATATCTCGAATAGAGGTAGGTATTTTTCCACAATAAAGAGAATCACTTTGGCAATTTGGACACTGAGCCAATAAGTGTTTCATTCCAAATTCATTTGTCATGTTCATAATCTCATTATACAACAATAGTATATTAGAAGAAAGTAGAAATTATACTAGTGCCAAAAACATGAAATTATTATAACGTAAAAACAGAATAAGAAAAATGTCAGATAAAACTTGGGTAGGAGGTATTTTTTTCAAGGATGAAGGAGGGTATGAAATCATCCTAAAATCACTTAACCATTATAAAAAAAGACTAAGAACTATTGGAAAAAGTCCCGAACTGAAAGATTCTGCAGCAATGTTTGCATCCGTTTTGAATCAAGAAGCAATGAAAACAGTTCCAAAAATCGACGAGGCAATACAAAAAATCAAAGATTGTTTATCCGATAACAGTCCAATTAATCAGCTAATTGAAGACATTCCATTTTTTCAAAAAGCACTAATGTGTTATGAATCAGATATCAAAAAAGCACAGGATACGGGGCACGAATATTTTGTACAGTTGGTGCAACTAGATACTGCAAGAAAAGACATACCAATAATAAAAAACGCTCAGGAAAGAATCAACCAGTTTTCAGATTAGAGGCCCTGAATATACCAGTCAAAATAGGGTAACAATGTCTTGCAAAGTTTCTTTTTTTCAGCCTCGTCTGTCACTTCAGAGATTGATTTTATCTTGCCTTGAAGATAATCTTTTGTCAAATCACTTTTGAAATGACTTCGTATTTCATCAACAATTTTTAGAATTTTTTCAGATTCTGTGTTTTCAAAATCTGATCGAATTTGTTGTATTTCCTCAGTCAAGGACATGATATCTTGAAAACAACAACCCGTTATAATTTTTTCAGGAATTACAGAACATCATCATCGTTCCAAGTCAGTCGGAATTTTCCAACCACTCTGAACATTTGTAACTTTCCACCTTTTTTGAATTTTAATTTGTAATTATTCTGAGAGGTGTCATCAATATCCAAAATGACATTGTCATCTAAGGCTTCAAATATTATTGGATTTGTTGAAACCTGTTTCCAGTCCTCAGGGTCAAAATCCAAATAAAATTTTGTGTATAACAGACCCATTTCAACAGCTTGTAAAATTCACTTGAATAAAAAACTAGATCAGAAAAGTATACTAGGCTTTGGGAAGGAATTTGCCCATGCAGCTAAGAATCGTAGGATAGATGCTTTCAAAATCTTTGTCTTTGTGGATAATTTCAATTACTTCAAAAATCAAATGTTGGATCTCCAAGTGTTCATCTATGTACAATGTTTTTTTTGGGTTTTTAATAGAATCCAAAAGGGTGAATCCAGTATCAGTTTGCAGTAAATGCCCAAGTATTGAATTTGCAAGATTAATTTTTTCATCCACATCCTTGTGAGAATAGTCAGTAACCAATCGCTTAACGGAGATTTTTAGGTCATGAAAGGAATCATGGGTGATTTTCTCAAAATGCTGTTGCGCTTTTGCCTCATAGTTTGATACAGGAACATAGAATTTCATATTGCCTTTCATCAGTACAGCAATTACGCCTTTTTCCAGCAAAGAGTCACGAGTTTTCTCAAATGTGTTTTTGGCCATGTATTTCGGTACGATGGTCTTCAGCAACGCATTGTGGTGCAAATCAGGGTTTTCTTTGATACTCTCAAGGAGAATTCTTTCACGCTCAATTGGTTCTAGTCCAGGCTCAAGTTGACTCATCATTTTTAGGTCGACCTTGTGTTACTGAGTTGATTATTAAAAATTCAAAGGCAATATTGTTGGCAAACATGATTAGAAAAGTAAACCTGAGAACCAGAATTCAGGCAATTTTCAAGGTTTGAAAAAATTCACATCTTCAGATCAAAATATTCATACAAAGATCTTTTACTTTTTCAGGGAAGGCTATTTTGAGAGAGTAATGGCCCAAGTATGCATCAGATGCGGTATAGAATTACAGGATTTATCTGAAAAGTTTTGCTCAAAAGCATGTCAAGAGGAGCATTTCAAATATCTGAAAAACCTCATGATGGAAAGCATTGCCAAGGACAAGAATCACACATCTAACTTAGCTTATTGTGTTATTGAAGAGTGATTTTAGAATTTTGCAGAGTATATTTCTCAAATTTGTAAGATCATAAAAATTCCATTTGATATCTGAAGCTTTTTTGTGCCTGAGAAAAAGCTACATTTTGTTACAAAATGGTATGTGTAACAAAAGGTAGCAAAATACTACATTTGTTTTTCATCAGATTCGTAATCTGGGTTGTTTTTTCTTAGAATCTTCACTAGTTCTTTGTAAGCTTCAGGATATTCTCGTTTTAGTCGTTTTAGAAAGGTTCGGTCGCGAGTCTCATCATAATGACCGTCTTCATCAATTCCATCATCTCCTAACTTCCATGAATCATCTATGGGCACATGTGTTTCAGGCCTACGTGGAATGTCCATGTTATTCTTAATTTTATATGAAAATAAGCATTTTGTGATATTTTGTTCAAATGAAACTACCACATCCTTTATTTTCGCTCTCAAAAATTATTATCATTGGCCATAGTTTACGGTCGTGCAGACACTGAAAAGAGATTCCTTGACAAATTACCAAATGAAGTCAAATCAATTAAGGATATTGATAGAGTACAACAAGAGTTTCAAGACCAATTTGACTCAATAAAAGACAAGGGAATCAGAAACAAATTCTCAAGATGGCGCAAAAAACGACAAATAAATAAAATTGAAAAACACATAAACACACCACTTCATTCAGGCACAAAAGGTGAGATTCGTGTTCTGAACACACTATCTAGACTAGATGATCAGTACAATATTTTATGCGGGATTAATCTAGAACTACCTCATCATGTTACATACAATGGTAAACGCAGTCTCAAATCTGCACAGATGGACTTTGTTATAGTATCTCAGAAAGGCATTCAAGTAATTGAAGTCAAAAATTGGTCAGATACTTATATCTTCAAAAATAGAGCGAATGGAGGACTAGAACCACATGAACAAGTAAACAGAGCAGGACGTATTATGTGGATTTCACTCAAAGAGTGGTTTGGAATGGAAAATCCAAATGTTTCAGCAGTACTGTTAACTATACAGGGCAACATGAAGTATGATCCTGCATATCGGTTTGTTGCAGTAAAAGACTTGGTTACTATATTGCCTTGGATTGAAAAGAAAAAAGACATCCTATCAGAAAATGACGTAAAAAAAATTGTCAAGAAATTAGAAAAGTATGTAACAAAATAAAAAATCTAATTATCTGTTTCTATAACGACTCTCTAATTCTAACTTTAGGAAATCTTCGACTTCTTCCAGTAATCTAAGGTATGCTTTGGATTTTACAATGTTTGATTCTCTATAAAACTCGAAAACTTCAGACAAAATTCTATTTGATAAATCCATTTTCCAAATGTCTGTTTTTTGATATTGTTTTGGATTCAATATCGAAGATATGATATATGGTAAAAGATGTTTGTTTGAGGAATTTGTTGAGTTTAATTCTGGAACTTCTGCATAACCAAACATTGTTTTTTCTAATTGATCAGAGCTTGCAATATTGCAAAACAATGAGATGTCAATTAAGCTTCTGTGAACTGATTTTCTGAGATTACTCCAAGATTGTGAACCATACTTTTCTTGGTCATGTTCTATATTTTGTAGCAATTTCTTTTGTGTGGATTTATTGAAAATCCCATAAATTGGATATTGCTCATATAATCTTGTATATGATTTCCGTATATTTTTTTGGATATTTAGTAATAAATCAGCTCTATAATCTACCATTATTCTAGGTATTCTATGATTATCATATAAGTACTTCTTCATTGCATATTGTGTGTGAAAAACATGGAGGTGAATCGTTATAGGAAAAAGCAAAGGCGGAGGATGGCCAAGTAAAAACCATAGAAAACCCTCTGGCGGAGACAGAGACAACAACTAAGTGGATATTTAATTCCACATTTTTTATTTTTAATTTCAATATGCTTAAGTTCATACATTTCATAGTGATCTTGTGAAATTCTTTTGGATAATTTTTTTATCATTGTTTATTGTTCCCGTCTTTGCAGAACCTGTAGTTGAGGAACCTGTAGTTGAGGAACCTGTAGTTGAGGAACCTGTAGTTGAGGAACCTGTAGTTGAGAAATCAAAGCCACCAATTGCTTCTGAAACAATTGTTGGAATTGCATCAGCGATTATTGCTATTACCGTAGGAGGAATTACTTGGCACTATCAAAGAAAGAATCTAGAATTTAATGCATTGTTGCATCTTCACGAATTGCTAAATTCTAAAGACAATAGATCATATAGAAAATATGTTATAGAACGATGGAGTAATTACATTCCAGAGAAAATAATACATGAAGAAGAGTTTCGAGAAAAAGGAGAAAAAATAATGAATGATTGGGATGAAATTGGAATTTTGATTTATAGAAAATTAGATTTAAAAACTAAAAAGCCTGCTAGATTTGGCGGGTATATTCCAAAAGATGTTTTCTTTACGGCATATGCAGGAGCTGTTGTAAATAGTTGGATAGTGTTAGAGGAATTAAAAAATCAACTTTCTAAAGAACGCGATGCAACAATTTTCAAATTGTATTTTCAAAAACTATATGAAGATGCCATGGAATTTAGAGAGAAATTTGGAAGTGGTGAAACAAGTATTCAAAAATTAGATAGAGAAAGAAAGGAAGAACAGCAATCAAAAAAAGAGAAATCGAACGATACTAGAGACAAAACTCAACAAGATCCTGAACCAAAATCTTAGCAACCGTAATTTCTTGAACTGACTTCAAACCATCTTTTGTCTTCTTTCCGTGCCTGAAATCATACTTTCTTTCCTTTGCAAACTGTCTCTCTAGCACCTCCAAAAATCTTTTGATCAAAGAATATTCCAAAACAACAGTTCCGTCTTTTGTATAACTATATTCTTTGAGTTTGATTTGTTTTCTGGAATTTGAATCCCTTGCAATCTCATAGACGGTATAATCGACCAGCCACCTAAACGGCTCTATCAAATCATACACCAACGGCTGAAATCCAGTATGCGAACGATGCATGAATCCAAAATATGGGTCAAGACCAAACCCGCAAACAAATTTTGAAATCTCCCCTGCCAAGACAGAATATCCATAGTTTAGCAAGGCGTTGATGATATCAGTTGCATTGTTTTTGGAGTTTCTAATTTGGGATTGATTTCTAGATGAAAATCCATATTTTTCAGGAATAAATTTAGAAAATTCCGACCAATAGACTTTGGCTGAAAGATGTTCTGTATCAGGCAATTCAGTTATGTCACTACCAATCAACTTGAGTAGTTTTAGTTGAGACTCTTTCTTGGCTTGTATGATTTGCTGTCGCAAATACTGACACTTTGATTCATCTCTGAATGTATCATATTGTGCCATTCTGTATTTTGTTGCAGTAAGTGAATCCATCATGCCATTACAGAATGTTATTGGTTTTCCTTGATTGTCAAGTAGAATGACATTTCGATTATTCTCAGATAATTGCGATAATGCTTCAGTGGAGATGTATCCCTTACCCTGCATCACTATTTTCTCATATGGCATATTTTTAACAGGCCATGATTCAATTTCAGGCTCAGAAAACGGGTCATGATTATCTTTTAGGATGATTTTGGAATTTTTGATAGAGATTGAATGACCATAACCCTTGAGGAATTTTACATTGTAATGATTTTTTTGACCCTTTAATGTCATTTAGTCTTAATTTTTTCTTGTTCGCACCAATTGAACAAATTGGGTGAAAGTTCTTTAATGTATTCTGGATTTGGACTCAATTCAATATGTTTTATAGCATCAGGAAAAGTTTCATTAAAAAATTGTGTAATTTCTTTTGGGATGATTCCAGTTAATGCAAGATGGGCAATTTTTTCATGGAATTGTACAAATTTCCATCGATACATTCGAACCTTGTTTTGTAAAGTCTCAGGTTGTTTTTTTAATTCTGCCCGATCTAATGATGCAATCTTAACAATATCTGGAATGACTTCTTGAATCTGAGTGTATTCTTTCATCAAATCTTGGAATATCTCATAGTGTCTACTTTTTTTATCACGTAAGTTTGTTATTCCATTAAATACCAATGCACCTATCACTCCAAGTGCAGAAACAACTCCAACAATTTCTATTACTTCCATATTTCACAAATTCATACTTTCGTTATAACAATTCTCCTACAAACAATCCTACGCTATAGTTTAGGTCATAACAAACTTTTCACGCACAAAAGGGGGGCTTTGCCTTTTTACTCTTTATCGATGAATTCGTTTGCACCTGGTGGTTCTGGTGCCAGTCCTTTTCTCTTTCTAATGTCAGCAACAGCAGTTGCCAACATGGATTTTGGAACTTCAGTCCATGCCTTAAATGATGTATTCCACGTTGCACGACCTGCAGTTTGGCCTCTCATCTCCTCAGATAGCGTAAATGTTTCAGAAGCTGGAATCTCGCCAGTGACAATACTGGATGCGCCTTTTTGAGACATGTCCAAAACTTTACCACGTTTACCAGAAAGAACAGTTGCAACGTTTCCTACCAAGTCAGTAGGAACACGAACTTCAATTGCCAGTGTTGGCTCCAACACAGTACAGCCAGCAGTAAGCATTGCACCAGTACATGCTCTACGTGATGCAGGACCTAGTTGGGACAAACCTCTGTGGGCAGTATCCTCGTGAGGTACAAAGTGAGTGAATGTGAATTTACAGTCCCTCACCTGTTCTTTACACAATGGACCTTCTCTCATCACTTCATCAAATCCAGAGTTGATTGAATCAGTAGATTCTTGAACAAACTGAACACCTTTTGTACCGTTAATCAAAACATTTCCACGGGAATCAAATCTCATGACTCTCTTAATTGTATCAGTATCCCAGCCAGACTCTTTTAGCAAGTCTGAAACTACTTTCTTGTCTTTCATATCACTGATTTCACCAGTTCTAAGCATGTTAGCGATTTTTGGCTCCAATGGCTCTACTTTCATGAAAATCTTGTTGTGTCTGTTTGGAGATTTTGACATGATTGGTTCACATCCACCCTTGACAGTTTCTCTATAGTTAATCAAGGGCTCTGAGGTTACAATCTCAACTTTAGCATCCTGAATACGGTGCGTTGCAACATCAAGGTGCAATACACCCATTCCAGCTACAATTGTTTCTCCGCTTTCCTCATCAATTTTTACAATAAGGTTTGGGTCTTCAATTGTTAGTTGTTTGAGCACCTCAACTAGTTTAGGTAAATCTTTAGGATGTTTTGGTTCAATTGCAATTTGCACAACAGGTTCTGAGACATACTTTACTCCCTCAAACATCGGAATGTCTTTTACAGAAGATAGTGTGTTACCTGCTCTTGCTTCAGTCAGTCCCAAAAGTGCAGGGATGTTACCTGCTCCAAGTTCTCCGACTTGTTCTCTTTGGTTTCCCATGAAAAAGTTCACAGATTGAACTCTTCCTTCTCGTTTAGAATCAATTATGTTAATTGTCTGACCGTCTTTGATTGTTCCAGAGAACAACCTACCAATTGCAACTGGACCAGCTGCAGGATCTAAAACCATGTTTACAATCATCATGATTGTTGGACCATCGTCTTTACATGCAAGAAGAGCTTTTCCGACATCAGACTCCAAGTCACCCTTCCAGATTTGAGGAATTCTGTACTTGACTGCATCTTGTGGAGCTGGATGGTGTTTTACAACCATGCCCAAAACGGCATCTGCAAGAGGTGCCTTTTCTACAAGGTCGTTAACTTTTTCATTGGTATAAGCATCAATAACATCTTTGAATGTGATTCCTCTCTCTTTCATGATATCAACGTTGATTGCCCATCTGTCTTTTGCAGAACCAAATGTAACGCTTGCGTCTTGGATGGATACCTTCCATTTGTCTTTGTATTCTGGTTCAGCATAGGTCTCAACTAATTGGTTAAAGTTAGATACAACTTCGGCTAGTTGCTGTTGCATTTTTTCAGGTGTCAGTCGAAGCTCTTTGATGAGTCTGTCTACTTTGTTGATAAACAAGACAGGCCTTACTCGTTCTTCAAGTGCCATTCTAGTCACAGTTTCTGTCTGAGTCATGATGCCTTCAACTGCATCACATACAACTACTGCACCGTCAATTGCCCTGAGGCTTCGAATTACCCTTCCACTAAAGTCTACGTGTCCAGGAGTATCAATCATGTTAATTACGTATTCCTTGCCTTTTTGAGAAAAGAGCAAGGTAACGTTTGCCTGATAAATTGTAATTCCTCTTTGTTGCTCCTCTTTATCAAAGTCCATTGCCAATGCCTTTCCAGCAGCAGATGGGGCGATGATTCCAGAATAAGCCAAGAGACTGTCACTCATGGTTGTCTTTCCATGGTCAACGTGCGCAATTACACCAAAGTTACGGATTTGGTCCTTGTTTTTGATAATTTTCATAACTTCGCCAGTTGACTTGAATTTTACCATATTCGCAAACCCTAGTATTCAGCTATTAAACCTTATGAGAAAATTTGGATCAGTAGATCATGTTGTCACTGACACTGCGAAGTTTTTTTGCCAAAACAAAATTACAGTCCAACTGGCCTCTTTTTTTGGCTTCAAAAAGCGGCAGTGTTTGTGAAAAATAAGTGTAGTAAAGAACATGAGTGATCTTATTTTTTGATTTTATGTTAGGATGAAGTACATTTAATCCAATTTTTTTCAGGTTTTTTGCAAGTTGAATGTTATGAGGGTTTTTTTCTTCAAAAATTATCACAGTGTCTCCCTTTTTGGCAGAAAACAATTCCATATGAGAAAATTGTTCTAATCGTTCAAAATGTGCGTCATATCCTAGGAGTTCATAGAATTTTGCAGCGCAGTACATTGCAAGCGGAAATGTCATAGAGTTTCCAAGAACAAATATCCTCTTGGAGAATCTTGATTTTTTGGCATCAGAAATTGCCTGTTTGTAGATTTTTTTATCATCAGGAATTGAGATTTTTGTAACCAAGGATATGCAGGTCAATGCACTGTCCAAGAAGCTTATGCTGCCTGCAGTAAACACGTCAGAGTTGGGAGATTTCAACAAGATAGAGTGTGTACATGCCTGAGATAATTTGCTGTTTATGTTAGCAGTGATTGCAATTGATTTTTTGGCAACTTTTGCTACTTTGATGTTTGAAATTGTTTTTCCAGATATAGATACAAAGTAGACAGATTTGTTTTTTGTAATGTGTTTGTTTTTTAGCAAGTCCAACGGATCAAAAGATTTTACTCTAAAATCAGAAAAGTATTCTGCAAGCATTGCAGATGCTAAAGAATCGCCACTTCCAGTAAAAATCACATTGTTTTGCAAATGGTTTGGCAGTGGCTTTTGTTTTTCAAATTTTTTTAAAAAATCAGATTGTTTTGCAATATCACGCTCATATGCTTCAAGTGTTTTCAATGATTTATCATAAAATATAGCATATATTAGAAAAACGATTGTTTAGATCAAATCTTATGCATTCTAGATGAAGGGTGGTTTTGATTTTTATTACGAACAAAAAGAAATCAATTATGGAAATTTCTGTAGGACACACTCCAGATTCAGATGACGCATTCATGTTTTATGGCATGTTTACAGGAAAAGTACAATCACATGATTTCAAAGTCAATCACGTAATAGAAGATATCGAAAATCTAAATAAAAAAGCAACCAGTCCGCAATTAGATGTAACAGCAGTTTCAGTTCACGCATGTGCATACATTCCAGGGTATACAATTTTGAGAAGTGGTGGAAGTTTTGGAATAGGTTATGGACCAATAGTCACAGCAAGAAAACAAATGACCGTAGACGAGATAAAAAAATGCAAAATTGCAATACCAGGAAAAATGACATCGGCATTTTTGCTGCTTCAATTAATGATTGGAAAGTTTGATTATGTTGAGATGAATTTTAGCGATATTCCAGATGCAGTAAAAACAGGCAAAGTGGATGCAGGATTAGTCATACACGAAACACAATTGTCTTATGAACAAGAGGGAAATGTCAAAATTTTAGATGTTGGCGAATGGTGGGACAAGGAAACAAACGGACTACCAGTACCTCTAGGAATTAATGTCATGAGAACAGACTTGGGAATGGAAACAATTCACAAATTTGATCAATACTTGCAAGCATCAATTGAGTACGGGTTGGCACATATGGAAGATGCGCTTGAATATGCAATGCAGTATTCAAGAGGAAAGCCAAGAGATTTGATTGAGAAATTTGTAAAAATGTATGTTAACGAAGTTACTGTAAATATGGGAGATAGCGGGGAGCAATCAATTAGAAGACTCTTTGATATGGCAAAAGCAAAAAATCTCGTACCAGACTTTGAATTGAGTATAGCCATCAAGTAATTATAAGATTAAAAAAAGATAACATCATGGGCGACGGAATCGGAGGACCTGTCATGGGGATTTTAACAAACAATGCTTTTCAATTACTTGTGAGCCATGTCCGAAAAGACAACAAAGAAGAGTATGGAAAAACTGAGAAAATAATCATAGCAAAAATAGACAACCCTGATGACCCTCAATACAAGGAAACGACACAAGAGGATTTAGAAAGGGCACTTAAAGGAAAGTTTGTCTCATGCAATGTCCAGTACAGAGACTCTAAAACAGATGCACTAGTGTGCAATGTTTTTGTTCAAAAACCTCCAGAAGGATTCTAAGTGTTCATCAGAAATAACAAAAAATCCAACCTCAGAAATAAGCACAGTATGTCATTTCATTTAAGAACACACAGGATCATTTATCAAATCCCAGACTAATTCACATTGAGAGGGTACAGGTGCGGATAGCGTTACTAGTATTATTGATGATCGTAGGTTCGATTCCTTTTTCAGGATTTACACAAACATTTGCTGAAAAAAGCGAAGTTCCAAACTGGGTAAAAACCACATTGGCACTTTGGAGCGAAGGAGAGATAACCAATGAAGAATTTGTCAGAGCAGTAGAATATCTCTCACAGAGAGGAATTATCGATATTTCAATTGAAAATGATGAAAAAATCAAACGAGAGATGGAATACCTCAAAGCAAAAAGCGAAGTGTTCAAAGAAGAAACAAAGAAACTGCGTGAGGAAAATAAAGAGCTAAGGATCCTGGTAAAAAGTCAAGAAATTACAAAGTCAGGCAAAATCCCCACAACGATGACAGAAATGTTTGAAGAGTATGACGCACTGCAAAATGAGATCAAAACATTAAGAGAGACAAACAAACAGTTCTCAAAACAAATTGATTCATGGATTACAAATAACGGCATTCCAGAACAACCAATAGCATCAAAATCAACAAGCAGTCAATTAGAACAGATACAGTCAGATCATGCAGACCAGTTAAACAATATGAAAATAGAAAATAAAGAGCAAATAGAAAAAATTAGCGACTTAGAAGAACAAATCAGACAGTATCAAAATAACATTGAGATTCTAAAAATAGAAAATCACGACAAAGCAGAATTGATTTCGATTCTAAAAGAAAGAAATCAAGAAAATAGAGACAACGTAAACCAACTAATTCAAAGTGAGGAAACATATGAAAATATCATATCTCAAATAAAAAATGAAAATTTTATTCAGAGGCAAAGAATTGCAGAATATGAAAACAAAATTGCAACTTTGGAAAATATTTTTGAATTAAAAGATTCAGAAACTGTAAACAATCAAAAAATCATAGAAGAGTTAGAAGACAAAAACAAAGGATTTTCAAAAATCATAGAGAACCTAAAGGGCCTAAGCGAACAGCAAAAATCAGAATTAGTTTCATCATCAATAGAACTAGAGAAAACTAACAAAATAATAGATTCACTCCAAACACAAATCCAAGATTATGAATCAACCATCAAAAAAACAACAGATGAATCTAAGATTCTAAGAGACAAAATTACACAGTTACAAGATGAGAAAGTTCAGCATCAACAAAGGATTTCAAAGTTAGAGCAAGAAAATACCGAACAACGAAAAACATTGGTAGGCATAATGAACGATTCACGTGAATCAAGCCAGGTTGCATCATCACTAAACAATCGCCTAACAGAGGTTCAGGGAATAATTGACAATTTGGAACAAGAAAATAATGAGTATAGAGAAACCATCAAAGAGTTAGAAAATGAAAATATCCAAAAAAACACGTCATTAATTTCTATGAAAAATACAATTGATGGTTTAAACAGCATAGTATCAAATTTAAATTCAAAAATAGACAGTTATGAAAACACAATTTTAGATCTTGATGAAAAGAACAAACAACTTCATAACGAAATAACATCAATACAAAAAGAAAACAATTCTGAAAATAATTCCCTAGTCAGACAATTACAAAAAGAAAAGAGCGAACAGCAAAAAATTATCACATCAATGAAAATAGAGATGGAGGAATCAAACAATTTGATTAATACATTAAATTCAGAGATCACATCATACAAGAAACAAATTCAAATGTTTGAAGATGAAAATTCTAAATTCAAAAACGAAATCATTGAAATGAAATTAAGTAACAAATACCAAGAAGATTTGAAAGAAAAGCAGTTCAAAACAGAATCAGAAAACAATCAGATGGTAAAACTACTAACTGACGAGAACAAACGTTATCAAATAGAGATAGAAGAGTTAAGAAAAGAAAGAGTAGAATTAGAAAACACAGTAAACTCTGCAGAACAGAAAAACACTGACAATGTTATAAAAATATCAGAAATTCAATCTGAAAATACAAAAATGAGAAAACAAGTTGAAATGTTACAATCAGAAATTAAACAAAAACACGAACAGATCACCATGCTAAAAGAGCACAAAGAAAAGGATCAAGTAAAAAACATTCAGAACACTCCTGTCAACAAGCCAGATATCAACAATGACAAACTGTCCAAGGAAAATGACCGATTACTTGTCGAATTAAACTATCTAAAGGCAAAGAGCCTCATTAATGACGAAGAAATTGATACCCTTAGAACGGAAAATGAAGAATACAGGATTTTATTGAACCTCTTAAAGAAAGGGCAGAAATCAGTCACAGGTATTGAGAATGTAGACCTTGACACCATCAGTGAGAAAGAAGGTGTGGTAATTTACAAAACAAGCAAAACAGAGAAAAACCTACCAAATGATTGGATTGGGAAGGTAGATAATTCAAAAAAATACAACGTGTATGTTGAACCAATACCAAATTGGTCAAAAGATTTCTCTTCGGAAATGATGACAGCACTAGAGTTTTGGAGTAAAACTGCAAATGTTGAATTTGAATTAGTTACAACACCGTCATTAGATACAGTCACAGTCAGTTGGGAAAAAGATATGAGAAACGAATATGACGGATACGTTGTAAATCAAAAAGACGTCACAGTTAGCCTAGGAAGCAATGATTGTGACGGAAAATGGAAGCCGTATAATTCAGAATCAATTCAAAATATCTTAATTCATGAAATCGGTCACGTTGTAGGATTAGAACATGCAATTGACAAATCAAACATAATGTATCCGATGATCGATGATGCTAAATTTGAATCAATCAATGAACAACGCACAATACCACAAGGTACATCCGTATTCATCAAAGGATGTTCATTTAGTTCAGATCCAAATTACAAATATGATGTCCAAGTTGCAGATTCAAAAAAGGTAGATATTTTCTTTGTACCGTCAATAGAAGAAAAAATCAAAGTAGATTCAGGAGAGCCATTTGACTATTATTCGGACATAGGCTGTATTGGAATAGACAAATCAAGCAAAGCAGGAGTTTGCAAGGTTGCAGATTCTGCAGGAATTTTAATTGTCAATTCAAACAATTCAGAAAGTGTTTCAGTCAACATATCATTAGAAGAACAATAAAATTCAAAAAAATCAAGATACCTAGAAAATACCTAATATATGATAAGCACAGACAATCCATGATAAGAGATGCTAATTGATAAAAAAATCCTGTCAGGAGGAATTGCAATGTTAGTTGTGGGGGGAGTGTTGCTAGTATATCTAAACTCCCAGGTACCCATAGGCAAAGCAGACATGACAGATGAAGAAGTTCTTGAACTCATGATCAAAGAGCAAGAGAACCAAGATTTGACTACCCTCGCAGGCATATTATTTGGAGTGGGGTTTTTGTTGGTATTGATAAGTTTTGGAGCCAGAAGGAAAAACAAGGGCAGTGCAGTCAAGCAAGAAAAAAAACCAGCATCCTAAACATCAAACACTTTAATCTCAAAATCACAAAACAACAGTAATGATCAATGCAGAAATCAGCATTTATCCAGTAGGAACCAATTCAACTAGCGCAAGTTTTTACATTGCAAAAGCGATTGAATCAATTCAAAATATTGAAGGTATAAGATACGAGATCAATCCAATGGGGACGGTTTTAGAATCAGATAACATTGACACAATTTACGAAGCATCAAAAAAGATGATGGAAGTAGTTCACAATTTAGGGGTTAATAGAGTAGAAGTAGTTTTGAAAGTAGATTCAAGAAAGGACAAACATGTAAAAATGGAAGAAAAACTCGAATCAATTAAAAAACAGATGAAATTACAGGATTAGAAGTTTCTAATTATGTTGAAATAAGTATCACGTTGTGCAGGTTTTCTGTCAATTTCTTTCACCATTGTAGCTAACTCTTCAATTGATGAGGCAGTTGGTTTTCCTGCAGCACGGTATATTTCTTCAGAAAATGCAGTTCCTACCAAATCATTACCTCCATTAGACAATGCAACTTGTGCAAGTTTTTTTCCATATGCAACCCAATAAACAGAAATGTTATTTAGAACATTTGCAAGCATCAATCTAGACAATGCAATAATTCGCAGATCATAAACAGACGAACACTCGTTATTAACTAAATGTTCTTGCTCTAGTTCAGTATTATCAAGACTAAATTTTAGAGGAATTAATGTGATAAACCCGCCTGTCTTTTTTTGTAATTCCCGTATTTTGATCAGATGATCAACTACATGTTCAGGTTTTTCAATGTGCCCATAAAGCATCGTCACATTACTTTTGATTCCAAGATTATGGGCTTCTTCAATGGTATCAAGCCATTGTTGGCCAGTACATTTTCCCCTAACAATTTTTCCACGGATGTCAGGATGAAAGAGTTCGGCCCCTCCGCCAGGCATAGTATCAAGTCCAGCAGTTTTTAGACGAGATAGAATTTCTTTAACAGAGTTCTTCGTTAGTTTTGAAAGATAAAAGATCTCAGCAGCTGTTAATGCTTTTATTTTTAATTCAGGATGATTTTTCTTTATGACTCTCATCATGTCTTCATAATACTCCAAAGGAAGTTTGGGATGAAAGCCCCCAACAATGTGCACTTCGGTTGCCCCCATATCTTTTGCAATAGATACACGTTGTTCAATTTGTTCAGGAGAAAGCGTGTATGCATCATCAGCACCATCTTTTCTATAAAATGCACACATTTGGCAACTTGCAGCACAAACATTTGTGTAATTCATGTAATAGGATGCAGCAAATGTTACAGTGTCACCAATAAGATTTTTCCTAGCAATATCGGCAACAGAGCCCAACATGTGAAGATTATCATAATTCATCAGTTCCAAACCGTCTTTGTAGGACAATTCTTCACCAACAATGGCACGATCAAGGGCCTGAGAGTCACCTACTAATTGTTCTAACACACTTTTTGTCATTTGTATTAGGATATATTCCTTAACCGTTTTTCTGAAGAATTAAGTATGAAGAAAACATTGAAAAATCATGGTCCTTCCACTTGTTGATGAGAACAATCCAAAATGCTACTATTGCCATGAAGGTTTTGAGAACATTGAAAAATTAAGAGAGCATCAAAAATCAGAACATGAAGAATTGATCAAATCAGAGGACAAAAACATCAAAAGAGAGCCAGCACCTGGCGACGTCACTGTGTTTTAGATTTTTCTTTTAGAGAGTTCAACAAATCCTGAGCCATCTCTTTGCTAACTTTTGCTAGATCATAATCAGCATCAATAGACAATGCTTTTTTGAAGTGCTTTAGAGCAGATGAAAGATCGCCCATTTCCCCCAGTGACAATCCTTTGTATGCCAAAGCCATAGCATGTTTTTTATCAGTTTTTAGTACTTCATCATAACAAAGGACTGCATCTTCAAAATTTCCAAGAGTGTGTAAAGAAGAACCTTTGTTAATCAAAGCATCCAGATTCCCAGGATCAATTTTCAATGCTTTATCATACAATCTAACTGCTTGTTTTAATCTCCCAATATTTTGAAGTGTGACTGCTTTGTCAATTATTACACGAATGTTTTTTGGTTCTTGTTTGAGCGCCAAATCATACAGTTCCAAAGCTTCCAGATAATTCCCATCTTCACATAGTTCGAAGGCCTGAGCCAACATTGCATCTATAGATGACACCACAAGGAATAACAGTTTGTCAATAATATAGATTGACTATTTGTCAAGAGGCAGTCAAGATGCAAATTTGTCTCTAGGATCAATTTCCAGAGATTTGTTAAAGCACTCTAGTGCCTCTTCGTAACGGCCAATGCTCCTAAGCGTGACGCCTTTAAGATTCCACAATTCAGGATCATTCTGATTCAACAATAATGCCTGGTCAAAATAGCCCAAAGCATCCTCAAAATTCCCTTCTTCTAAAAGAGATTTACCTTTTGAAATTAATGCAGTAATTTCATCCACAATAATCAGAGTTTCTCATTTGTATTAAATTTGAAAAGATGAATTTTGGCACAAATTCAGAATTAAACAGATTTTCATTAAATTACTGAAAATTTAAATGCATTTTTGATTTTATCATGATTGATGAAATTGGATGAAACAGATGAAAAAATTCTTAAAAATTTGATGGTAGATGCAAGACTCTCAGCAAGACAACTAGCATTAAAACTTGGGATGTCAACTGTGACAGTTTTATCACGAATAAAGAAGTTAGAAAAAGAGAAAATAATCAAAGGATATACAGCCACAATTGATCATGAGAAGTTAGGGTATATCCTTACTGCAATTATAGAAATAATTGCAAAAAAAGACAAATTAGTAGACATCGAAGAAAAATTAGCCAGTTTTGAAAACGTGTGCGGAGTGTACGACATTACAGGTACTGCAGATACATTGATTATTGCAAAATTCAAAGCAAGGGATGAATTAAGTGAATTTGTAAAGAAACTATCATCAATTCCAAATGTTGAAAACACAATAACACATCTTGTTCTAAATACAGCAAAAGAAGATTTTAGATTATCATAAGAAATGAAGAAGATAAGTAGTGCAATAATAGTTGTTTTACTAGTAAGTTCAACCAGTATTGTTTTTGCCCAGAATAACGAATCAAAAGAATTGCAGATGGAATTAATTGTATCAGATGAAGAAAAAATTATTTTATTTATAGGATTTACAATTGCAGTAATTGCATTATTCCTATATCTTGCAAGAGACATTATTTTGAGAAGAAAAACATCTTATGATTCTGAAGATATGGAATCAAAAAAAGACAAAACATATGAAAAATACCATTCAGATTGGTCTGATGACTATGAAGATCTTGGAAAAAGGAAAAACACCAAAGAAGACAAGGAATTCAGAGAAGCCTTGGAAAATTCAGAGCTTCCAGACTACTACGAGGTTTTAGAGATATCGCAAGATGCAACACAGGAAGAAATAAAAAAACAATATAGAGCATTAGCCAAAAAACTACATCCAGACAAAACAAAAGAAAAACAAACTGAAGAAATCATGATAAAAATCAATGAGGCATACGAAGTTCTTTCAAACCAAGAGTTAAGAGAAAAGTACGACAAATATTTTAAATCACGTTAGTCAGATTCTAGTTTTATTAGAATCATGTTTAATTCGATTTGGTCTGGGTGTTGTATGCTATTAGTAAGATTGGTATAAAGTGTCAAGTTTTTCTTTTGTCCGTTCAAATCAACATCTGTTTTAATTTTAATTTCTCCAAAATCAGTGTTTGGTCCCAGCATTGTTTTAGACAAAAGTGGAATAACGGAAAGGTCATGAACAATGCCTTTAACTTTGTATGCAAAGGTATCTGAAAAATACACACCACCACGGGTAGTTGGGGCATTAACAGGAGTAGGAGAGTTTTCTATAACCACATCATCAAGCGAATACGACTGATCATTTAGATACAAAGTGTATTTGAGTGATGAATTTCCATTGATATTCATCAAAGTTTTGAGCAGATCAGAGTCCACAGACATCAAAAAAGGCAAAAGTACAATTCTATTGAATCTTTCTAAATTTTGCAAAAAAAAGTGCTAAAAATGGAATAATTCTTTAGATAAATTTTCAGAAATACCACATACATCTTTAAAAATAGGGAAAGTGTTTTTGAAATATTGCAGGAATTTGCTACTCCACTATCAATGAGAAATGAAATTTTGAGCCTCATTGTAGAAAGTGGATTAGAAGGCGATTGTTTTACTGAAATGCTAGATTACACTATAGAATTATTTGAGACTCAAGGATTGGGGACAGACTACTACGGATATCACAACATCAATCATGAGTTAGAAGTAACATACATTGCATTACTTTCTGCTAATCTCAACAATGATGGTTTAAACAAATTCTCAAAAGAAGATCTAAAGTACCTGTATGCAGCAGCATTGTTTCATGATTTTGATCCTCAAAAAAGTGTGGATAAACCACACGAAGAAAGTGTTTTGAAATTTCTCTCAATGGATCGAAAATTACGAAAATTGCTAGATGATGCAAAGTTAGATTTAGAAATAATTAAAGTTCTGATTTTAAGAACAACGTATCCATGGAGTGGCAAATTAAAAGCAAATGCTGAAAGCCAGATAAAAGAATGTTTTAGGAATTCAGAACTTACAAGAAATGACGAAGAGCTTCAAGAACATATCATGAAACTTGGATGGTATCTTTCAGTAGTAGATAGAATTAGCGGATATGCACTAGGGGACTTTTCAAAAGCGATGGAGATGGCAAAGATGAATGCTCATGCATTAGCATGGAGACCATCATTAATCGTACGTAGTTCTGTTGCATATTTTGAAGAATTGCTAAATAAAGAAACTGAAATGTGTAAAACAATTTTAAAATCACTTCCAAAACAAATGAGAAAAAACTTCTTTGACACAGTTTTGTCTTTTATGCATATTAGACAACAAGAGATATCAATTCAAGCAAATTATGCATATGAAAATCTAAAACTAGTACCTACGATAGAAAAAATGACGACAAGAGAGGACCCAGATTTTATCAAATCAGTATATTCAATATTTTTGGAATTGCCCAAGCCATTACAATTCAACAAAGACAAATTTGAAGAATCAGTTAAAAACCCAAACGTGATTTTGAACACATTAAGAGTTAATGACAAAAATGGAGAAATCGTAGGATTTGCAAAAGGAGGACCGCTAGAAAGCTATCAGTTAAGACCTGAGATCAGAGATGAAAATTACGGTCTGAACAATACGGTGTTTCTAGAACCACTAGCTCTGAAAATGGGTTATTGGGGATTAAAAGGAGGTAGCGAAATGAGACATCTGTTCATCATGCAAGCACATTCAAAGAAATATCAACACCTAACCAGTTTTGCCCTAAGAGATGTAATTAGGGCAAGGATAGACAAAGAAGATGCAGAGTTTGTAACACTTTTTGATCCAGAACGTTGGGACTATTATAGAATCAAAATTTAATCATAAATGAAAATCTCAAAAATTAGAAATGGTTTAAAGAAAATAATCAAAGGCGAGGTTATTTGGGAAAAAGATATTTTGAATTATTATTCAGTGGATGCAAGCTCATACCAAATCTTGCCAAAAATTGTTGTCATTCCAAAAAATGAATCAGATGTGATTTCGCTTGTAAAATTTGCCAAAAAAGAAAAAATGTCGATTACAGTGAGAGGTGCAGGAACAGGACTTGTCGGAAGTGCGTTAAATAACGGAATAATAGCAGATATGAAAAATTTTGATTCAATAAAAATTGGAAAACATATCGCAAATGTGGGTTCAGGGGTGCTCAAAGGAGCACTAGATAAGAAATTGAGAAGCAAAAACAAGTTTTTTCCTCCAAATCCATCAATCGGATCATTTTGTTCAATTGGAGGAATGCTTGGAAACAATTCCAGCGGTAGTAGGAGTTTGAAATATGGCAGCATCATAGATAACGTAAAAGAAATTACTTTTGTTAATGGCAATGGCGAAAAAATCACATTACCAAAAAACACCAAGATTGGAAAAAAAATCACATCATTTTCAAAAATGATGGATAAAAAAAAGATTCCAAACACTACAAAAAATTCATCAGGATATAGACTAGATGCAGCAGTATCAATTGCCAATTCTCACAAAGCCATTCTTGGATCAGAGGGAACATTAGGGATAATCCTTTCAGCAAAATTAAAAATTCAAGAAATTCCAAAAAAACGAGTTCTGTCAATAATTGAATACACATCATTGACAGAGTCTGCAAAAAACTGTAAAACGATTCTAAATACATCACCGTCTGCAATAGAATTTGTAGATTTACCTACACTGAGACAAATTCCGCAAAGATTCAACAAAAAAACAAAATGTATTCTTTTTGTAGAGTATGATTCAAACATTAACAACAAAATAAAAGAACTAGAAACAATAAAGTCAGGAAACATCACTTATCAATTATCAAGAGAATCAAAAATTCAAAAATGGTGGAAGTACAGAGATTCTGCATTATATTTTAGCCTTAGAACAATCAAAAAAGAAAAAAGATTACCACATGTAATAGAAGATGCAACAGTCCCAATTGAAAAACTAGGAGAGTTATTTGAAACAGTAGTAGAGATAAACCGTAAATTTTCAACCAAAGTTATTATGTACGGACATGCAGGAAATGCAAACATACACGTCAGATTAATTGCAGATAGGAAAAAAATTAAAAAAATTAAGAGAATTGCCGATTTTTATTTTAACAGAGTTATTTCAATGGAGGGAACAATCACAGGAGAACATGGAGATGGGCTTGCAAGGTCAGAATATGTGAAAAAACAATACGGAGTAAAAAACTATGCCGTTTTTAGACAATTGAAAAAATTCTTTGATCCAAAAGGAATATTGAATCCAGAAAAAATCATTACCAGAAAAAGATTGATTTTAAAAAATTTAGAAGTTTTTGAAAAGAATTGACAAAAAATGGTATCAAAATAACGCAGAAACGCTTTATTAAGAAAAAAATCCAAGAACACAGAATGCGATATTTTGCAGTGTCATTGATTGCCATAATGATATTTGGTGTTTTTAGCCCTGCTTTCGGTTTAGCGCCATTGGAAAAAGTAATCGTTACAGAACCAGGGCTTGTAAACAGAAGCGGCACACCAATAGGAACCAATGTCAATGTGAATCAACAAGTATTAGTTTCGTCAAAAATCACAAATGCACAGGAAATCAACCAGGATTTTATTTTCATAGTACAAATAAAAGATGAAAGTGGTGCAGTAATAAAAATAGGTTGGATTACAGGCAGCCTTACAAAATATCAAAACTTTACTCCAGCATTTTCATGGATTCCAACTAGTCAAGGAACATTTTCTGTAGAGATTTATGTTTGGGATGGCCTTGATCAGAAAAAACACAACTATGAAGCATTATCTGAGCCAATCAAGTTTTTAGTTATTTCCAGTTAAGCAGACATGGATAAAACTTTCTTTGAAAATTTTTTGGCAATAAAAAATCCAAATATTCCTGAAAATATTGAAGGTATCAAAGTTATGTAAAAAACGGTCTCAATAATTTCAAAATATACAAAATAAATCATGCTAGGAGAAACAAGTTTTCCAAGCAATACTTCATTGAACGTATACATAACATATGGATAATAAGCCATGTAAAAAACAGAACCCAGCAACCCGCTTGCAAGGATAAACAACTTTGGTCTTTTTAAGGAAAATAAAATGTCAGAGGCTACAAAAGGGATAAGGTTGAATGAATAAAACACTATTGAATCCAATAATGCAAAATTTGGAACAATTGCAGTAGAGCTATAAACTAAAAGAAACATCCCACCTAGAATAGAAACACATCCAAAGCGGTAGCCAGATAATTTTGATGACATAAACATAGAAAATGAAATTAGGAAAGGATATGCAATAGTGGCTACAATAAATGCAAAAAAAGGATCAGGGTTAAATTGAAAATAATCAGTATTAGAAAAAGGAAGTGAAAGGGAAGAAATCACTCCAGAACCGGCCAACCAAATTGGAAGAATCGCCAATATCAAAAAATAATTTCGAGGAAAAGTCAAAAAATTATTAGATTTTAGATAACGCGTAATTCCAACCATGCCACCAATACTGCACAAAAGCATTCCAAAAATCAACGTAAGGTGAGGAGGGCTCAATAAGCCATCTAATCCGAAGTTAGAATGCCAAACAAAATCAAAAGGCCCAGCACCCGAAAGCAGTCCAATTCCAATAAATTGAATCTTTAGTGGAACAGAGTAAATATTCTCGGAGGTTTTCAAATTTTTCCAAGAAACAAAAGATACAACAACCCCAATCAATGCAATGGCCACGCCACTATACATCAAGGCATGAGGAGGAGAAAAGAAGGTCTCAGGTTTGTTGAGTAAATGATTTGTTATATCCCAACTTCCACCAACTGTAACTAGCAAAATTCCAAAGCTCACTAGAGCACTGCCAATAAAAAACAGGGTTGAAAAACCAAGTTTTTTTTGAAATTTAATTAAAGACATATCAAGATTTCAACAATTCATAGCATATTAGGGATTTACATTTACCTGATAAACAAGAACGTATTCATCTTGATGATCTAATTGCCCTGAACGTGGAAAGTGTGATTTTTCATCAGTATGTGGAATATCTATTGATTTCAGATAAACCAAAAATGGTCCAACCTCATCAGGTGTTATCAAAAAATCCACATGGTTTGAAGAACCAGATGGAATAGGCCTATTCATGGATTCAATAGAAGGGTATTGTGCAGTTATTTTTTCCACACCGCCGCTATATTTTGCACCTATTTCATCACCAATGCGCACATAGTGAGGAGTGTGTGAAAAATCATAACTTACAACTTCGACAATATCCTCAGTGTCAGATATAGTTGGAAACGCTGCAGAAACAATATGAATATCACCATAATCACCTCTATTTTCTGAAAAGACATTCAGTCTAAATGATTCACCCAAAAAAATTTCAGAGTTTGAAATTTCAGCTTCTAAATAAGGAATTGGTACAAATTGTTCTTTTGAAAGAAATTCATTTGGTAAAATAAAAACAGTCATTGAGAAATAAATGACCAACATTACAGCTACAAAAAATACCAAGAAAGTTATTTTCACAAAAATTTTTTCAGTTCATTCACTTAAAAAAGAATTGAAAAAAGATTATCTCATACCTAGTACGAAAAATATTGTTTTGGAATACCAATAATAATATCGGTGTTTGCCTCATAGTGAAAAAAGTTTAACAAGGTCTCGCTAATAGAACCTCACGCCTAGAATGATTATGACAATAGGATATTGTGTTAAGTGCCGCGATAAAAGAGACATCCAAGGCGCAAAACCATACACCATGAAAAATGGAAAACCTGCACTAAAGGGCACCTGTCCAACATGCAGTACAGCCATATTCAGAATCGGCAGAGGATAGAATATTTAAAAATTCTACCGTTGCCATTCGTCAGTGAGTCCATTCCACAAACTAAATAGTGGCGATGGATCTTTCCCAATTTCTTCACTAATTCGATTCTTTAAAACAAATGCAAAATTTTCTAATGCATCAATGCCACCATCAACAAACAACTCGTTTCCAATATCAGAAATTCTTTTTTTCTTTTCTGCAACTTCAGAAGACTCGGGGTTTTGCAGACAGAATGTCATCAAATCTATAAGCTCTTCTTCTAACATAAAATCCAATAACCAACACCTTTTTGCATTATTAATGAACGTTTTTTAAAATAATATCAACACATGCCATGTAAAGAACAAAAAAGATTGTTTGATTAGTCTAGCTTAAGAAACCTGCAAACCAAGACAATCCCACTACTACAATTCCACCCATAACCAAAGAGATTCCAAGAAACATTCGCTTTGGACTTGGTGGTTCAATATGTTGTTGTTGAATCATAAATGATCTTGGTTTTTATGATATATAACATGATGATAAAATTACATCATAGTGCTAAAATTATAAAATTTCTAGTCCTAAAAAATTATAGTTTAAAACAAAAGGCAAATGTAAGTCATCTTCTAAATAAAACATATTAAAAATAGATAGAAGGCTAATTCACGGTTTTGGCACATATTAAAAATAAAAAGAAGACTAGATCACCTTAGTCTTCTATAGATTTCTTTGAATTCCAGTGATAGGTTATATGAGATGTTTAGAAGATGCGCCAATTGATTCATGGAGGTCTTGTCACGTGAAAGTTGTCGTAAAATAGTCAAGGCTTTTTGAGGAGAACTCTTTACCAAAGAATTTTTTCCAGACCATGTCTTGAATGATTCCTCTACATCAAGACAGAAATTCAAGATAAACTCTTGCCAGTGAGGCATTGATGATAAAGATTTTGATCCTGGAAGCAGTACAGATGCCAGTTCACGAAATTCATTTCCCCTGTCTATTAACAACATATCAAGGGCTTGTTTCACTTTTTCTTCAGCATATGCATCAGTGTTTAGCATATACAATCCGGCTACACTCATAAAGTAATAACCGCAAAATCAAAGATAAAGCAACCTGTCAATGGATTAAACTTTCGTTTGAAAAAGGAAAAAATAACAAACAAATGTAAATTAAAAAATAGAAAAAAGAGGTTCCTATTGGAACGGATCAATGAATGGACAGTTTACGATATGATCACTGTCCATAGGTCTAGCAATACCAATGTCAATCAAACCAGCTTCTTTGTATGCATTAATGTCGTCAATGGTTTCAAGGAGTTGTGCACTTGATGCATCATCCCAACCTATCACAAATATTCTCCACATGGGACTATAATTTGCATCACCAGGAGCACCAGCTGCAATTCCAGGTTGGAATCCCAGCGGACCAGTTCCTTTAATTCCGTTTTTGAATTGGAACAGGTCAACTGCTGCAGCATTTGCAATCAATTTAGCTGATGTCGGGGCACTAGTTACTCCCATCATGTTTGCAGGACCAGAAGGAGTTGCATCTGTGACAATGTAATAGATTGTTCTACCATCGGGACCCCATCCTCTATGTGCAATGAAAGTGACAGTCATTTCATCAGTGTCGATGTCAAGTATTTGACCGCCACCATATGGTGTTTCATCAGTCAAAGTTGTGTCCTCTTTTACCATCATTTGACCACCAGGCCAAATTATTTGGGGCATATTCAAAACCACTTTAGCTTTAGACAAGGTGATCTCACCATTTGCCTCAGCAGTCATTATTGCATCTTCAGAATTCAAAAGTCTTGCATCATATCCATCATTCCACGTCACATGAATGTGAGATGTCAAAGCACTGTAGATACTTGGCTGTTCAGGAGTGCTAGTAAAAACTTCACCCTGATAACCGTGTACGCCACTTCCACTAATTCCATTTGTGAAAAAGTATGTGCTGGACAATGCAGACTTAGGAGTTCTTTCCAACAGAGGAGCAAGTTCAACTTTCCATCCCTGATTCTCAGTGATTATGTCTGCATGTTTAGGATCACTAGAGTCAGTGATGATAAAATAGACTTCACCGCCATCATGGTATCCCTTGTGTAAAGGAATTTCTGCCGGAACGTTTGTTCTTGACAATCTAAGCTCAGAGCCCATGTCAGCTTTTGCCATCATCTTCTCTTCAGATTCTGTAGTTTTAGATACAGGAACGGGAGCAGGTGATGTCTGTTCTTGTTTTGCTTCCCAAGCAGATTTTCCGCCGGGGATTTCAGAACAAAGCTGAACGCCGCATACGTCTGTTGCAGAACCATATTTTGAAGTACCAACGCCTTTTGATTTGAGGGCATGAACATCTTCAAAAGTTCCCAGTGTCAGACCTGCGGTAAACAAGGGCAAAATAGCAAGTATTGCTATGTATCTTAGACTCTTGTTCATTGCTCAAAAAAATCAAAAAATTGTTTAAAAGAATTTGTCCAAATTGTAATTATTGGGCAAGTTCTGAAAAACGATTAGATACAAAATCCCAATTTATAACGTTCCACCAAGATTCAACATAATCATTTCTTCTGTTTTGATGTTTCAAATAATATGCATGTTCCCATACATCTAACCCAAGCAAAGGTATCTTTCTCAAGGTCCACGGACTGTCTTGGTTTGCAGTGGTTATAATTTCGGTTCTGTTGTATGTAGGGTTAAAGACCAACCAACACCAACCACTCCCTTGAATAGAAAGGGATTGTTTTGTGAACTGTTCTTTGAAAGAATCAAATCCATTAAAGTAAACATCAATTGCATCTTCTAATTTTCCTCCAGGGGCAGGATCACTGTTCGGAGACATTGTTTCCCAAAACAGCTTGTGGTTTTCATATCCGCCACCAAAAAAATTGACAGCATTTTTTGCAGATTCAGGTATGCTGCCAAGATCTGACAAAATTGATGAGATGTATTGTGGATGTGCTTCACCACCAATTTGCTCAAGTGATTTGTTTAGTCCATCAACATATGCTTGATGATGTTTTTGATGATGAATCTGCATTGTTTCTTTGTCAATGTATGGTTCAAGTTCATCATACCCATAAGGGAGTTTAGGCAAGATGTAACGAACCATTACAATACGATGATTTATTCCACATATATTTTTCAATTAGAAACGATGATAACTATTTGAGAGAGAATTAATTTATGAGTAAATTAGGGCCAATAGATTTAGAAATTTTGTTTTTGGGAATTAACAGAGATGGTAGATTCAATGAAGAAAATATTGAAAATTCCAGTCTAAAAAGACTAGGGGTTGGAAGAATATTGGATTCTCTTGCATCATTAAAAGACAGAAAACTCATTGATTTGAACAAAGACGGATCCTTTTCAATTACTGACTTGGCAAGACATTCGCTGTGGGATAACAAGATGCCATTATGGGTCAAGGTTCTAAAACTCCTCGAAGTCAAGTCGTTTACAACAGAAGATATTGCAAAATATCTAAAAATCCAAGAAGAAAAAATAGACATTGAGATCGAAAATCTGCGAAAAAATCAGATGGTATTGATGGCGCCACAGAGAGTAGATGAAAGGATTGTCAAAAGTTACGAAATACTTCCAGAGGGGATTGAGAAGTTAAGAATAGTTGAAAAGGAGGGAGTTGAAAAACACCAATTAGGAAATAATGCCAAGCCACAAGTGGAAATTCTTGCAATCATCAATCAAGTAATCAAAGACATTAATGATTCAGAAATTACGCTAGAAAAAAAAGAAAGCATCACATCAAAACTTTCACAAATAAAAGAAAAACTGGAAATATAATTTACTTGGATTGAATCTTGTCATGTATTTGAGCTAGTATAAGCTCAGCCTTGTCTTTGTTCTCATATGTGTCTGCAGTCTCATCCATGATTGTGTCAATCTCATAGCTCTTGTCAACAAGCACGTTTGCAACATGATCATCTAGTGTTCCGTTTCCTATCAAATAATAAGCAAAAACAGTATTTTTTTGACCTATTCTATGCAGTCTATCTTCAGCCTGTCGGTGAATTGCTGGACTCCAATCTAATTCAGCGAAGATAACGTATTTTGCGCGTGTTAGGTTAATCCCAACATTTCCGGCCCTCAGACCTGCAATCATTAGTTTTGATTCACCTTTTTGGAATTTGTCTATCTGTTCTTGTCGAGTTTTATCGTTTTGGCCTCCAATAATTGTAACAGGTGAAAATTCTGCAAGGCTTTCATTGAGCAATTTGTGAATAACCTTATGATGACAAAACACCACCACACTTTCCTCAATTTCCATGATATTTTTTACAAAATTAATAACATGGGGAAGTTTTGCCAAGCCTGCAATCTGTCTTTCGCTTTGAATTGCACGTTGGTATGAGGCTGACTTGTCAAATGCTGTTTCGGCGTCTTTCTGTTCTTCCTCTAATTTTGTCCAAATTTTTCCTAATTCTTCAAAATAGTAGTCAGTATCAGCATCAATTACTTCTTTATAACGTACTTTGTCTTTTAGTTCTTTTAATACATCTGATTTTTTTCTTCTTAACATAACATGCTTTTGAAGTTCATTTCGCAAAGATGCCCTCTTATTTTCCAAAACTATTGCTTTTCCTTTTTCATTTACATAACAAAAATATTCACAGAATTCTTTAAAGCTTCCAAGTAATCCAGGTTTTAGAATATCAACAATTGGCCAAATCTCTGAACCGCGATTATAGATAGGAGTACCAGAAAGCCCAATTCTGTAAGACACAGAAGATGATGCTGCAAGTTTCTTTACAGCTTTGTATTTCTGAGTTGTTTTTGATCTTAAATTATGTACCTCATCACAAACGATTGTCTTGATGTTTAATTTTGATAAATCATTCATTCTTTTGTAAAGCAATTCGTAATTTATTATGTAAAAATCAGTTAGAGGTAGCTCTGCAGATTTTCCTGTTCGGATAATAGTTGTGGAAGGAGAGTCATCTTCCATTATTCTTCCGTTTCTGCTTTTCTTTTTAACAAATTTTGAAATTTCACGTTCCCAATTGTTGAGAGTCACAAGTGGGGCCACCACCAAAACAGGAAAAGTTTGTTTTTCGGTTGCAACATAAGAAAGGGTTTGAACCGTTTTTCCCAGACCCATTTCATCGGCAAGCAATGCATTGCCTGAGGATTTTAAAAGAAAATCCAATCCTTCTTTCTGGAAGTTGAGTAATTTTCCTCTAAACTGGTCTCCAGCTTTTGCTTTATTGAGTTTATGTTTAATTGGAGGAAGTGTGGGCTTTGGGGCAAATGTTTTTACAATTTTTCTTTGCCAAGCAGATTTTGATAAAATTTCAAGAGGATACCTATCCATGATCAATTTAATTTGTTTTACACTTTCAGGACTATCTGGAATTATTACTTCGTTGATGTTTTCGCCATACCATGCTTCAGGAACAAGCCTAGACACCATACTTACTGCACGCTCACCTGTTACCTTCCAACTCCAGATTTTGGAGTATTTGTCTAGAACATATTCCAAAGTTCCAAAATTATCCATAGATGTTGCCATAATTTGTCGATAGAATCTTTTTTTGCCTTATGAATCTTCATGTTTTAATCGATCTTAAGCAAGATCTTGAAAAATTGTTATTGATTAAAATATGACAATATTGCTCCTAGCTGGTCAAATTTTCAATAATCATTTTTTAGAAAAGGTAGTTTAATGGGGTTTATTCACAGGATGGGGTTTTGTGTTTTCATCATGACAGTCGCAACTACACAGGTGCGTAGAATGATTGTTTAAACAATCAATACATTCGTAATGTTTTCTTGTCTCACAAGCGCCGCAAATCATGTCTAAAGGTAGTAATTACTAGAAAGATTTGAGTTTTTACTATTTGGTTAGTATTCCACTTCACTTCTTTGAAGAAGTTTTCCAGTAAGATCTACATAGCCTTGGGGATCAAGTTCTTTTGCAAAATTTTTGTCAATATTGATTAAAAAAATAGAATGGAGGTGAGCATTTAGTATATCATCATAGTTTACAGGGGGATTTTTGTAGTATCGATCACATAATGATTGAACAGATTTCACATCAGATTCTTTTCTTGATTTTGGAGGAATTAGAAAGATCTTGGGAATAGGCACAAGTCCGATCACAGGTGTGGCCAATGAAAATTTAGAGCAAAATTTGCTATATCTTGCAATTTTACTCATTATTCTTGCAGTGTAGTAATCAATAGTGTCCATAGCATGATCAGGAGGAGTAAAACCAGTTTCAATCTCTATGATGGTATTTCCACCACCTTTCTTTGCAAAGATATCACAAACAAGAATATCAGAAACTTGTTTTTCTACTTCAACAGCATAACCTCGTGCAATTAATGTTGATGCACAAATTAATTCCAAAACAGAGTGATTGATTTTAACAAGGTTTTTTTTATACATTTCAATTAGTTGTTGCCGCACATAGTTTAGTTTAGGTAAATCATTTGAAGCTAAATTTTTCGATAGTTTGTCAGTAACTTGATTAACATCATTACTGAATTTTTCGAGATCCATCTATGAATAATGAGACACAGTGACTTAAGAACTTGAAGAGAGTTTAGAACTTGACAAATCTATCAGATAATAATTTACTTATGAACAAAACAGAAGAGACAGAACTAATCAATATCAAAAACATCAATGATCCAAACTCTGGAACAACATGAGTTCCAACAATTTCAAAATTTCCTTTTCTGGTAGGCGAATAATCTATTTGGATTTTCCGAGATACGTCATCAGATTCAACCTCATGAGTTTCAATCAAGGTTCCTTCTGAAAAAATAACAAAATCAGAATCAACCCCAGTTTCAGATTTTGAATCTAATAGATAGCGAGGAATGTCAAGTACTATGGAATCAATATCGTGTCCACGAATTTGCAGTGATAGTGTTTTGGTATCTAAATTTAGTTCACCATCTACATTAATTGTGGTTCCTTTTTTTGATTCATAAGACACACAATAAATGCCGCCATTGTTTGCAATTATCGGAATAGTTGACAGAGCGCATTCAGATACGCTACCAACGTCATATGAGATTAGAGTAAATTTTGTTTTAAACTGTCTATTGTCAGAACCACTTTGAGCTTTTATGACATAATCACCATTTTGTTTCCAAAGTGAGCTTTTTGTATTCAGCATGAATTCAAAGTCACCGTTAGAATCAGGAGTTACCTGGTCCACAGTAACAATATTTCCAATAGGATTTGTAACCACTACAAGGATTGGTGCCACATTGTTTTCAGGCCTCAGATGTCCTGAGACAGTAATCAAAGAATCATGATCATATATTTTAGAATCAGTCCAAATTGTCAAAGGGAATAATTCTTTGTATAGTTCTACATCCCCTGGAGAAATCTGAACGCAGCTTGGACATGGATTTGACTGTGCAAAAGAGTCAAAAGATCCTATCAACAAGCCTGAAAGTATTACAGATAGTCCAATTAGTCCAAAAATATCCAATTTACCTCATAAAATAGAAAAAAGTATTTAGGAATTAGGAAGAATTTCTTCTTAGTCAATAAATTGCTCAAATATTGTTGAAAGAAAGCAAATTTTTCTTCATCCCTTGTCTTAACTGTAAATTTCAAAAGGCTGATTCGTGTTAAATCCAAAGTTCGCAATTATAGGCATAATTACAATTTTGATGGTAGTACCAGTAATTTCAGAATCAGATGCAGAGTTATGGGATTTAATCATAATTGCAGATATTGAAAATGGGCCAATTCTACAAGGCCAATCACCAATCATTACAGGAGTGGTTGTAGACCATGCCTCAAAACCAGTAGATCTTGCTCAAGTTCACATCAGGTCGGGCCAAGGTTCAATATTCACAGTAACTGACGAACATGGGCAATTCAGAGTAGTGTTAGAGAATTTCAACAAAATTCCTGGAACATATATTGTAAATATTGTTGGAAATGCACCGGATGGAAAAACAGGTATTGCATCTATTGAATTTCAAGTAAAAGGAGATTTGTCACCAGAATCAATTTTGGAAGAACAACTATCAACTCCTGAGGCAATCAGATATCTTCAAGCACAACAAGAAGATTTTGCAAAAGACCCTATCGGATTCACATTGTGGAATCATTATCAGAAATTAAATCAGGAATACATTGAAAAGAAAATTATCAGTGAACAATTAACTGAAGAAGAGATTTTCATTGAACAACAAAAGGCCATAGCTGAAGAATTAAGACAGCAGGCAATAGAAGAATTTAATCCATCATACGGAGTATTTTCAGGATACAAATACGAAGATTATGTGAAAAGTCTTGATCCAGAAATCAAAGACACAGTTGCAAGCCAGTTAAACTTTACAAAAAACCTATTTGAAGAAGCACAGTTACTCAAACAAGAGGTTTTGAATAACGGAGGAACCCAAGAGGAAGCCATGAATGCATATTTTGAAAAATTATCAGTATCAAAAAACGCATTAGAGAATTTTGGATATGAGACAATAGAAATCCAAAACAACACAGATACAGAAACTATTCAGAATAAAGAAGAAACAACAGAAGAAATTCAAGAAGAATCTAAAGATGAGATCGAAAATGAATCTGTAGAAACAAATCTGGATGGAACAAATGTTAAAGTGGATTTTGATGGAAAAAAAATATTTGTCAATGTTAATGGCACAACAATTGAATTTATTGTAAATTCAACAGGTGTTTATCAAGTAGAATAGCATTAAAGATAGAAAATATGAATAATTTATCAGTCCTACGTCTACCTTATAATCAAAAATTACCTAAATCAAATATGCAAATAGACATCCCATTACCATGTCCTTCATGCGGAGGAAATATGTATTCAGTTAGTTATGAAACAGCATTTTCGGTTTTGAAAAAAAGAAGTTGGCAAGTGTGCAAAGAATGTGACTTTGAAAGAACCTCAGAAGATTTTAAAAAATCAATTTGTTGTGCGTGATATTATTTTTCAATAAGAACCTAACAATTAAAGATAGAAGACAATAATAGAAATCAATGAAGAAATCAGAAAAAGTGGTTTATCATAAAGATTCTTGCATTACGTGCAAAAAAACGCTTTCTGAAATTCAGCGTATGAAAATAGATGTAGAAAAAAGAGATTTTTTCAAAGATCCATTTTCAGAATCAGAGCTTAAAAAAATCATCAAGATGACAGGGATGAAACCAGCAGAACTGATTAGAAAAAGAGACAAAATGTACAAAGAACTAGAGTTTGATTCAAAAAACTATTCAGAATCACAAATAATAAAATTCATGGTAAAGCATCCAGGGCTTATTGCACGTCCCATAATCATATCAAATAACAAAGCATTTGTGGGCAAAACAAGCATAGAGAGTTTAAAGAAAAATTAAGAGTCGTTATTCTTAAAAATTCTAACTGCTTCAAGATGAGAGCAATTTGCCTTTAGTCCTTTTCCATGATGAAACTTGTAGAAATTTTTGAATCCAGGACACTCACAAGAATCAGATGTGACAAAGTAGGATTTTTCAGGATCCGAAGAAGATTTTATTTGGAAAAGATCATCTTCGATTTGTACTACACCGCCACTTTCAACCAGTTTTTTTGCTTTTCTGATAGTGTTTGCACTCATTACATATCTTTGATTATTTTTTACTCTTTAATTTTTTCATTACAGCAGACCAATCACCATCGTTTTTGACCTGAGCCAATGCATTTTCATAGAGCAATTCAAAGGTCCAGTTTAGAATCTCACTCCATATTGCTTTAAGGGATTTATCATCTGTCCATATCACACTTGTTTTTACAGCATTCATTGCCAAAATATTATTGGCATTTTTTGTTGGTTTTTTATTCCATTTTTTTAGCACCCTATCACAAAAATCAAGTATCTGAGGCTTTGTCAATACAAGGGCATCAGGATCAAATACGGGCTTCTTTTTTGCCATGAAAACAATATGCAATACTAGTAAATTAGAATTTTTTTAGATAATTCATATAAAATGTGTAATATTTTCATACTCACATAAAATGTTAAATCTGATTAAAAGCATATAGAATAGACGAGAGCCCTGTACTCTGCCACAGCAAGCCCTAGGATTCATCCAAAAATTGCTGAGAGATTCGTTTCACTCTCGTCTATTTAATTAATTCATCAATTTTTACCCTATTGAAATTATTATAAGCTCAGATTCCATGTTTGTGTTATTGGGCTTGAAAAAATATGTTGCCACAAGAGTTGCAACCATGTTTGTTGTTTTAATGATCACCCTGCTTTTGACAATATCATTAGTCGGTTCAAATATGGATACAATACTCAAACAAGGAATAGTTTTTCAAGTTCGTTCCGAAATAACAGAAAACCCAGCAATTGCAGAGAGTTTTTCATCAGTTGAAGAATTTGAAATGTTTGTACAGAATCAAATCGAGCAAAGGATAAAGGCGCTAGGTCTGGACGAGCCATGGTATTCACCACAAAGAATAGGATTGACAATGTACAAAATCATATTGTTAGATTTTGGACATGCAACATTTCTTACAAGTGATTCGGGATCCTCAGATGTAAAAGAAATAATTTTAGAAAAATTGCCCAGAACAATTTTGCTTTTCACAACAGCTACAGTAATTATTTCATTAATTGGGATTTTCTTAGGCGCATTATCTGGAAGTAAGGTAGGTTCAGTAGTCGACAGAATCACATCTAGTTTTGCAATAATTAGCTCCAGTTTTCCCGTATGGTGGATAGGAATGTTAATGATATTCTTGTTTGCTTTTGTTTATCAAATATTTCCAGCAAGAGCTACCCCATCAATACCACCATCAGAACCAGGCTACATTTTGGCACTACTATACCACATGGCACTTCCGCTAATAACAATCGTAATGATCGGATTTGGATCATGGGCTTACTTGGTTAGGAATTTCATGGTAGGCATAATGCAAGAAGATTTCATAATTGCTAAAAAAACAATAGGGATTAGCCAAAAGAAGATCATCTACAAACATGCACTAAAAAATGCTGCACCACCAATAATTACAATTTTAGCTCTAAGTTTGTCAGGATCTCTGGGAGGTGCAATAATCACTGAAGCAGTGTTTGATTGGCCAGGTATGGGAAGATTATATTTTGAAGCAATTACAGTAATGGATCTTCCGGTCATAATTGGAGCAACATATATCCTCACAGTATTTTTCCTAGTGAGCATATTCATTGCAGATTTACTTTATGGGTATTTTGATCCAAGAGTGAGGACAGGTCAATGAGTAGCATCACACCAAATGAAATCAAACAAGAATTTCTTAGAAACAAAATAGGCATAGCAGGAATTGTAATTTTGATGATTCTTGTCATCACATCAATAGTGGCAATGATAGTCATTCCTGTTGAAACATTCAAAGAATGGAATAATCCAAGTAGTTGGATTTCTTATCCAAAGGTAGCAATTCCGGTTTGGGTCAATTTCTTTCTGAATGAAAAAATTCCAGAGCATAAAATTTTAGAGGAGCCAAACGTCAGTTACGAAAAGTCAGATTCAATCTCTCTCGTATCACATCAATTTGGAATAAATTTCGAGTATGATGATTTTCCAAAAGATTTCATTTACGAGTTTTCTGCAGAGTATTCAGGAGCACCATTACTACAAATATCAGTAATCAGACCAGATAGAATTGAATTAGATGTATTATCATCGTCACTTCCGTATTCAGATGACATAACAATACACAATGAACGAGTTTTTTCAACAGATGACGCAATAAGAAAAACACTGATGATTCAATCAGACATATTTTTATTTTCTACTGAAAACATGTCATCTGAAGACATCATTTTTTCAAAAACAGAACAACACACTCCCGAGAAAGGCAACTATGTGTTTGTGATCAACATGTATGGTACAAAAGCAGAAAATAAAATCACAGAATCACGAATAATCGTAGGGGGTAAAGCCTTTGGCATAATGGGAACAGATGAGCTACGAAGAGATCTTGCAGTAGGATTACTCTGGGGAACACCACTAGCATTGTTCATAGGATTAGTGGTTGCAATTGCATCAGTCATCATGGGTTTGCTTTATGGAGTTTATGCAGGATATAGAGGCAGGAAAACAGATGAAGTGATGATGCGATTCAACGATGTGATTTATGCTCTTCCAGCACTCCCATTTCTAATCATCTTATCTGTGACCATAAGCAATAGTATATTTTTGATGATTGGGTTCTTAATGATTTTTGGATGGGTAGGAGTTGCAAAAGTTGCAAGAAGCATGGCATTGCAGATAAAAACAAGAGGATATGTAGAAGCGGCAAAAACCATGGGGCAAAAAAATTCAAAAATTATTTTTAGACATATTTTACCTCAACTGTTACCATATGCATTTGCAAGTATTGCAATATCAGTTCCTGCAGCAATCACAACAGAAGCAGGATTGAGTTTTTTAGGATTAGGAGATCCATCGTTTCCCACATGGGGCCAAATATTACACGATGCAAATACCTACGGGGCAGCAGCAAGAGGAATGTGGTGGTGGATAATGCCACCTGGAATAATGATTGCCATTACAGGATTGGCTTTTGTGTTTATTGGAAATGCACTTGATACCATTGTAAACCCAAAATTAAAGAGATAATTAATTAAAATCGTATTTTTTTATAATATCCAAAGCAGTATCGTTTAGTTTTATTGTGTAAATTGCAGCATTGGGGTCTTTTATTTCTCTTAAAGCCTCAGCAAATTCTGTCTTCTCTTGTTCTGTTTCCCCTGCTTCATGAGCGCATAAATTGAATGCCTTAAGATTTAATTTATTATCAAGTAGATAAGAAATGAATTTTTGATATTTACCAGTATCATTCCAGGGCATATTTTTTTCATTACATGCAGCAATCCACACATCAACAGAATTATGAAAAATTACCTTTTGGCGAAGTTGTTCTAATGACATTTTAATCCAGATTAAAAATCAGCACGTTGCATTTTGGAACCACATCTAGGACAGGTTCCTCCTTTGTGTTTGTTATTGCAAACCAAGCAAACATAACGAACACTTCCTCCACCACTAGAGTTCATACCAAAGAATCCACCACCAGTGCCAGTACCAGAATCACCATATCCTCTCATCCTACTCATGTAGCGTCTTCTCAGCAATAGAGGAAATGCAATAAAGATTGCCAATGCAGCTCCAAGACCATATGGGAATGGCAATATCATTTGAAGACCAATACTAACGGCCAATGATGCAAATAGGAAAATCAAATACGTCTTATAATTAAACAATTCATTAAAAGTACCTTGAAAATGCATATAAAGTTTTGTCAGTATTTTTCCTATTTTTCAAAATTTTGAAAAACAATATCTAAACAATTGAAAGTTTTACAGAATTCCCTCCACTATCCCATGCAAAAATATCTTTGTCACCATAGGGGGATTTTACAATCAAAGACACTAGCCCAAAAAAGTTGTGAAGATCAGTCACCGAAGGCTCTGCAGAACCACTAGGATGTGAGTGTACAATTCCCACATAACTCATATCAAATGGCAAAAAAGAATGGGGAAATCCAGCAAAAGTAGGTCCTGTGTAATTAAAAGGAGGTATAACTAAACCATCAATCATAATATTTCCACTCTTTGATTTTCCCTTAAGGATCAAAATTCCCTCATTAGGATGCTTCATCTGACAATACGACAGAATGCTGTCTAAAACATCTCGACGTAGTGAGACTTGCCTTTCAAATTTTTTCTTCTTAAAAAGCATAATCAATCATGCAAACACAATGCTAATTAATTTTGGGACTAGATTGTAAGAGTATATTGAACACTAGAAAACTTTCTAAGTTTTGACTCAAGATTAGATATTATATGAGGTATGTTAGTTTGGATTTGTTTTATCTCATATTCAAATGTAGAAATTTTTTGCTGTGCGTCTTCTTTTTCACACATTGATTTTTCCAGATCTTTTTCTAGTTGTTCCATTTGACTTTTGTCAAAATTACGTATTTGTTCTTTAGTTTTTTCCAATCTCTGTTTATAGCCATCAACAATTGTGATGAAAGAGTCAAGCATCTCAATTGTTTCGGTAATTTGATCTTGGGATTTTTCCTGGTCTCTTACGGAAATAGAACCTGACAGTATACCTTTTCTCACATTCTCCAAAATTATTATTATCATGTCTTTATTTTCAGAGATAAGAACAGATATCGGATCCTCAAGTAATTTTGCAAGTAAATTTTTTTGTTCCTTATCTGATGAAACATACTCATATCTACCCAAAGGCCTAGAGATTTTTGTAAATTGAGTGTCAACTTGATTTTTTATTTGATGTTTTTCAGAATCGATGGATTCAAGAGAATTCAACAGTTTTTGATATCGAGCATATTCATCAGAAGACTTTATTTTATCTAAAGAACTGTTTAAAGAAATAATTTTTGTATCAATTGATTGAATGGATGATCGTAGTTCAGCGATTCGTTGTTCTTTGTGTTTAATTTCATGTTCAGAGTTATTGATTTTTTCAACAGATTCAAGTATTTCAGTGGAAAGGATTTTTGAATCATCATGATTTTTTAGTAACTGGCGTATTTCTGCAGAGTTTGAATTCATTTGAGCTAAAATCTCTTTTAATTTCTCAGCATATTTTTTTGCAAAAATATGGATAACACGAGTTTGTCGACCCAATACGTCACCGATTTTTTTCAGAGTCTGATTAAGAATAGCATCAAGTTGTTGAGCATCATCTAAATTTTTAACATCAGGAAGTTCAGAAGCATCTTTTTTGATGACATCAATTACCTGTTTTTTCCCCCTTACAACAATAATTCTAAGGTGTTTATCGATTTCATCAACATCAAGATTGTCTTTTTCTAATGTTTGACCAATTTTGATCAAATCTTTCATCAAAGGATGAATCGCATCTCTAAGAGATTTTATTTCATATAGTGTTTGAGATGTCCTACGAGACAACACATCATCAACAATTTTCGGAACATCAACTAAAGAGACTTGCTTCTGTATGGGTAATTCTGATTTTTTTTCTTGTTTCTTTTTTCCCCATCCAAACACCATTGGTATATTTTGACAATTGGGGATTAAATGTGTTAGATCACTAAAATTTAAAATCCCACAATATAAGAAAACAAACAATGGTAAAAATGTCTAAAAGATCACATCATACAGGTACTGTGAAAAAGAGCATTACAATTAATGCATCAAAAGACAAAATCTGGAGAAAAATAAGCAATATTGCAGGATTGCCTGAATGGGTTATTGACGTAAAAAAAACAATCTACCTAACTAAAAAGAAAAGTGGTGTAGGAGCAATAAGGAAGATCACATTTAACGACGGAAATACAATTGAAGAGCATGTTGTTGCATGGAAAAAGGGAGAATATTTCACATATATTGCAACTGAAGGACTGCCGCTACGTGCTTATGTTGCAACAATTTCAATAAATCCAAAATCAAAAAAATCCACACAGTTAACATGGCAATCTTATCTCAATAGCAAAAAAATGTCTGAAAATCAATTTGTGGAATTTCTTGCATTTATGGGCTCATTTTATGAAGCATCCCTTGAAAATTTAAAAGAGCAATTGGAAAAGTAGCACTAGAGGACATAATCATTAAAATGTAAATATGATATTACAGATAACAACTTGTGAGCGATACTCGTTTCATGATCATAGGAATTGCCTTGATTTTTTCAGGATTTTTGTTATTTGGAATTCTAGGAGACAGTTTTCAGATGGCAAATATTGAAATGAATGAATTTGGGGATTGTCATGATTATTCAGACGATACTGAACCAGTTCCAATCAATTGTTCATACAAAGTGTTTGATCAGACACTATTCTTTGCAGCAGTAGTTGGATTGATTATTGCAGGAATAATTTCATTAGTGAAAGCAGCTAAAGGAGACTGGGACAGCAAAGTAAAGCCAGAAGACATGGCAGGCCCCAATGATCAGAATACAGAAAAAGAAGATTAGAGTTTTTTAAAAAAATTATTTTTTTGTGATTTTACATTCTCCAATTCTTCACAGTCATCTTCTTCCATTCTTTGAAAATATACCTCTTCATACGGCATTTTGTAACATTGTCTTCTTGCAAAATTTGCATTTAACTTTAAGGAATAATTTGTACTTAATTCAGGCTCAAAACCAAAATTTTTGAGTTGTTTGAACTATTTTGATTTTTGAAATAATTCTGAGGGTGTTTCAATCAATTCTTTGAGACTTTCAAATGCTTTTCCAATCTCATCCATTCGTTCATTAAATTGTTCATCAGTTATAGAATCAGGTTTTATCAAGGTGATAATAATTTCTGACTCATCACCATTAGGAATAACCCTCATCGGAACATTCCATTTTGATTCAGAATCAACATACAAATAATCTAAAATGCCAAGCTGTTTGTTCTCATTGAATTTGAGTTTTGCAGGTCCTCGTGGAGATGTAAAATTCCACCAACCGTCTTTTGTTTTTTTAGCATCAGGTATCATTTTTGATGGTGCATTTAAAATAGCATCAAATGCCTCCCCTGTTTTTCTTTTTACTGAAAATGACAAAGTTCGGGAACGAGTCATGTCAAAATAACCACATGATAGTTAAAAAGCATATAGTAGCAGTGATTAGTAAATTACGAATTACTTGTTTAGGAATTCTTTGATTTTTTTGAGGTTGGCAATATTTGACTCATGAAACATTTCTACAGATTCTGCCATAGAGTCAGGGAGCACAGTCTTGATATTTTTGACTAGGTCATCCCCACTGGAAATCATAGTATCAATTAGTTTTTCTATCTCGTTTTTTTCTTCGGTCATTTGATCTCAAATAGAGGTTAGTTTTCTTTTCGTATAAGAGTAGAGGTTGAACGTACTTTGTCTAGTTTTTGAATATTCCAAGATACTATTTCACGTATCTTTTCAAAATTTTCTGCCTCCAACTTCACCATCATATCATGAGTACCTATAGTCTCAAATACGTCCTTGACTTGTTCTAATTCTTTTAATTTTTCAATTAGATCTGCTTCTGCACCAAGTTCACAGTTTAACAACACATACGCAATTGTCATAATCCCAGTAAACTAAATTGATTATTTCTACGTTAGGGTCCATTTTGAGGATGTTTTTAACTAATGAAAAGAAATTAGCAAATAAGGGCATGACAAGATGTAAGAAATGTGGAAAAGAATACCAGTTAGGAACAAGGAATTTTTGTTCACAGTTGTGTTATGAGGCAGATATTCAAAATAGAATCATAGAGGCCAGCATGGAAGACCCTTCACATACAAAGAGAATATCCAAAGAATAATTCACTCAATTTTAGATATTTCATAGATTTTTTGTCTTGCATCTCGGATTGAAACTTTCTTTTTCACATATCCTTTTTTGAGTAAATGGCTAAGAGCAAGTCTAACAGTCCTATCAGGCAGCAAGGTTTTGTTAGCCAAATCTTTTTGAGTCAATGCACCTTCATATTCCAAAGTTTTTAGTAATAATTTGGAGCTGGGAGGCATACTGAGTAACTCTTCTGCAAGATGAACTTTCTTTGCCAATGCAGAAATTGCAGTAGAGTCTTTTTTCAGACGAATAATTTTCGCAGGAGGTAAAAACTGTGTGCATTCAACTATTTTGTCTACCTTGTATCTATCTAGACCATCAAGCACCACTTCACAGTGCAATCTTGCAGCAATATCATCAATTTCAATAGAGCTGGTATTAGATACAATAATGGGTCTTCGTGTAACATCCAAAGAATTTACAGAAATAATTTCAAAGACATCAGAATCCTGAAAGATTACAGGTCCACCAGCAGACATAGAATATGCAGATGAGCCAATAGGAGTGGAAACGATAATTCCATCACTATTGTCATGCCAAACCTCTTCACCATTTACACGTAGTGTGTGTTCCATCAGCATTGCACTTTTTGATGAAAAAACAGCAACATCGTTTAATACAGGATAAACGTTTTTACCATCAATTTTTACGCCGAGTCTTGGAACTTCTTCAACAGTGTAATTTTGTTTTTTTAAAATATTGACAAATGATGAAAATTCACGAAGGTCAACTTGAGCTAAAAAGCCACTAGATTCACCTTCGTTTATTCCCAAAACAGGCAAAGTGGAGTCAAAAGTTCTATGAAAATAATTTCTAACGCCCTTATCACCACCTAAAACAATCACGCAATCTGCTTGTTTTGATTTTGATTTAGAGGTAATCGTAAATGATTTTATTCCAACATCTTCAAGAATTTTTTTTATTGTTTTTGCTGCAGAATCTGTCGTTCCAGAGCCATAGATGCCTATTTGCACAGAGAATCAAAAATAGGCGTACAATAAAAGGATAAAGTGCTAAATTTGCCTATATTTAACAAGATTGTAAAAGTAAGAAGCATTTATCTCAATTTGTCTCCTTCCAGGAATCTTTTGCAATCCAACTTTTTTAGTGTCAAGTGCTGCTTGTGCCGAACCACCTGCAAAACACAAAGCCCACAAAAAGTCCTTTTCTTTTAACATAGTACAACAAAAGGTTGCGCAAAAAATATCACCGATTCCAGTAGTATCGTAAACTTCCCTATTTGGAAGTTTTAAGGAATATACTTTATCTTTGACTAAAAGTGAAACATTTAGTTTGTCAGTGAATAAAACATACTCTACGCCTTTTTTCTGTAATGCCAACATTATTTCATCAGAGGTGCCATCAACAATACACTTTGCTTCTTCTGGATTAACTTTAACTGCATTTACTTTATTCAAATCAATATCAGTTTTTGCAAGAAAAACATTTTTCTGAGAATCAGTTTGTCTTAGAAATCCCTGTGGATCCACCAAAGTGAAATTAGAGTCATTTTTAATTTTAGAAAATACATCGTTTGAAATTTCATGGTAAATTGGACTTATCAAACATCCGTCTGCATCTGTCCCGTCATATTGAATCGGTTCACATTCATTTTCAAGTTTTAATGTTCTATCAGAACCAACAATACTTATGGCAAATCGCGTTGTAGGATTTTGTGATTCTGCATTACCGTATTGGATTTTGTTATCAGCAAGATATTGATGTGGAAAATCTTTGCCAAATTTTGTAAATAGATCTACATCAAATTTGAATTCACGTGCAGTTAATCCACAATAACAAGCTGCACCCCCGATTTGAGGATAATTTGAGCCTTCTAATGTTATCGAATCAATTGCACAGTGAGAGAAAACTGCTAGTTTCATTTTTTGAAATTATAGATCATGATGATTTAGTTTTTTGCATTTTTTCATCATAGCATTTTTGACATAAGATATCTCCCTTTGAAAGTATCAAATCCACATTTGATGTAAAACATCCATGACAGAGACCTCGCAATTTTCTATCATTGTAAAAGATTCGATCTAGCATTAAAACATGATTAATTTTTAGCCTAAAATTAGGCTCAAAATAGGCAAGTTTTCTTAATTATCCGCAAGAATATAAAGAGGCAAAACAATGTTTTGTCATGCCACTAAAGCGTGCAAGTAGAGGTCGAACTAAAGGCGGTAAGGGGTCATCAGGCGTTGTACAGTGTACAAACTGTGGTCAGACAGTTCCAAAAGACAAAGCAAAAAAGGTCACATCAAGACTAAATCTTGTAGAGCACACACTGGCAAAAGAATTACGGGCCCAAGGAGCATATATCGCATCACCGACGGTTCTCAAATGGTATTGTATTTCATGTGCCATACACTTTAAGATTCTAAAAATCAGATCAGCTGACAATAGAAGAAAACGTGGAAAACTACGATAGATTATTCTTTAATGTTTCTTGCAGTCACAATCATTCTTTGAATCAATGTTATTCCTGCAATAACAACTACAATAATTACAGCAAGCTCCATAAATCCAATTATTCCAATTATTGCAATTACAAGCAAACGCTCTGCACGTTCTCCAATGCCAACACCCTGTAGTTTTACATTAATTGCATCAGACTTTGCTCTGGCATAGCTAACCAACAATGATAGAGTAATTGCCAAAAATACAAGATATGGTTCAGCATAACCTCCAATCAAAATACCAAGAAATATTGCAACCTCGGCAATTTTATCAAACATTGAATCAAGATAAGAGCCTTTTTGTGAAGTTTTTCCAGTAACACGTGCTACCTGCCCATCAACCATGTCAAAGAATCCAGATACAAGCAATAACACACCACCAATAATCAGACCAAGCTCCATTCCAAGTCCATAAACAACAGCAGATGCAATTGCAAATACTAAACCAATACTTGTCCAAAAATTCGGAGAAAGACCAGTAGATGCAAATCCTCGACCAATTCTTTCCAGACTTGGTTTTAATCGATCTCGGAGGTTATTTAACACGAGTTTTTTCCCAAAACCCACGTATATAAAAAAAGCACCCAAGTTTGAGCCTAAGATTTAATCAGTTGGTTAGAAACAACAATAGATGTTTCAATAGAATTGTATTTAAGAAACGTCACATTGAGCGAGGTGACAAATTGGCACCATACTTGTTTTTAGTATTTTTGATATTTTTAATTCCGCTTGTTTATGGAGAAACTGTCGAAGTGCAAAAGTCGTGGAAAAAAGTAGAGGAATTTATGACCGAAAAAAATTACGAAGGGGCAATAATAGAACTAAACAAAATCTTGGAAACAGAGCCAGATAATATAGATGTATTAAACAAGAAAGGACAAGTTCATTTAGCAGAAGGAAAGTTTGTCAAAGCTATTCAGAGTTTTGAAAAAGCAAACAATATTGATCCGGGCAATATTGAAACGTTAAATGGGTTGGCAACATCATTGTTTAATTTAGACAGGTATGATGATGCGGTAAAAATTTTTGATCAAATATTAAAATCAGATATCAGAAACAGGGATGCATTAATTGGAAACGGAAATGTGCTATTCAAAATAGGGCAATACGAAGACGCAATATTGTTTTTTAACATCGTTCTTGAAAAAGAGCCAGATAACGTTGATGCAATGCTAGGAAAGGCAAATGCATTAAGCAAAATAAATCAGCATATGTTGGCATTAAAAATATTCAATACAATCATAGAAATAGATCCAGATAACGTTGATGCACTTAATGGTAGAGGAAAAGTGTTTTTTGAGTTAAAAGATTACGAAAGATCAAAAATAAATTATGAGCTAGCACTGGAAACAGAAACTGAAAACATAACATCATTACTAGGCCTTGCAGAATTAAATTTTAATGAACACAAGTTTATCAAAGCGCAGCAACTTTTTGACAAAGCATTAAGCATAGATCCAGATAACATTGAAGGGTTAATTGGAAAAGCATCAGTCCTTTTAGAATCAGGAAGAAGTGAAGAAGCATTACAATACTTTGATGAAGCATTAGAAGTAGATCCAGACAATTTTGATGCAGCAAGTGGAAGAAATTTAGTTTTAGAAGACAAAGTTAGTGCTTCACTAGATCTGATTTTAATAATCACCATTATCGGAAGTGTGACTTCGGTAATATCATTTATCATAGTAATTATCAAGATTAAAGAAAATGCAGAGTTGAGAGCTAAACTGTTGATCTCAGAAGAGCAAATAGAAGACATGGTTGACAAAATGATGAGAAATCTTGGAAAATCCAAGAAAGGCCCTTCTTAATAGTCTAGAGGGGTTCATCAAATATCATGCATTCTGTATGAATTGGGTCATCAACATAATGATAACAGTTTGAACATTGAAAATGAGAAGGTTGTTCACACACCATACAAGTATGCATGATTTCTAGTTCTTCGCCACAATTTCTGCATGAATCAATTCGCGTATCCATAGAAATAAGGAAAAAAATAAGGATAAAACACAAACAAGATAATTTGTGTTATGTATTTGTCAACAAGATTTAGTTTTCAGCAAGATTCATGGCAATCATAGTAGACATTATCTTTGCTGCAAGAGAAGCAGTAGCACCATTATCAAATTGAGGGTTTAGTTCAACAATATCAATACCGGTCACTTTAGCATCACTAATAGAATGAATCAAATCAAATAGTTCACGGGAAGTCATCCCTACTGCTTCAGGGTTTCCGACACCTGGAGCAAATGCAGGATCTAAGACATCAAGATCAAAACTAGTGTAAACAGTATCAAAAGAAGATAAAAATTCTTTTAGTAATTGAGGCCCCTTGCCTGCTCTAACCTGACTGTCAGAAATTGTTTTAATGTTATTTTCTTTTAGAAATTCCAATTCTTCTTTTACAAAAGCCCTTGCGCCGACATGTAAGATGCTTTCTGAACCGCGTTCTTCAACAATTCGCCTCAAATATGCAGCATGGCTGAATTTAGTATCTGCAAATTCATCACGTAAATCATAATGAGCATCAAACACAACATAACCTGTTTCTTTTGGAAAACTCATGTATGTGCCATAGGTAAGAGAATGTTCACCACCCAAAATGAAAAGTTGTCTGTTTTTTGCAACAAGTTCAGATGTTATTTTCCTAACCATTTCAAGCATTTCTTCAGAAGAAACAGTATGAGTCGTATTTCCCAAATCTTCAATATTTGCATTTTCCAAATCCACACCAAATTGTGGATGGAATATCTCAATATTGTTAAATGCATCACGAATTACATCAGGGCCAAATCTACATCCAGGTTTGTAGGAATGAGTAGAATCAAAAGGAATTCCAAAGACAGTAGCAATTGGGTCACCTTCGCCAGATGCGGTAATCAAAGGATTCCTATTCATATACAAATCAAGAAAGCTCATAATTTACACCATAATTTGTGGTCTTTTGGACAAGTACTTTGGAAGATTCAAACCAGTATATGGTTTTCCTTTAGTTTGCTTGTTTATCTCATCAACAAAATCATCAAATGACAAATCACGTACATTTCCTGTCATCCTATCACGAATTGAAAGATGCTCAGAATTTGCCTCTTTTTCACCGATTACCAAAATATAACGAACCCATTCTTTTTCAGCTTCTCGAATCCTCTTACCAATACTTTCATTTCTATCATCAATGTCTACACGAATATTTTGAGAAGATATTTTTTGTGAGAGTTGATTGCAAAAATCAAAGAATTCTTCTTTTAACGGAATAATCCTTACTTGTGTAGGGGCAAGCCACAATGGCAACTGTGGTTTTTTTCCTTCTTTGGAATCTTTGGCTGCTTTTTCTAATAATGCATAGATTATTCGTTCTATTGCACCGCTAGGAGAATTATGCAATATTATGGGGTTTTTAGTAATGTTGTTCTCATCTACAAATTCTATCCCATACCTATTTCCATTCTCTACATCTATTTGATCAGTAGAAAGTGCCGATGCCTTTCCTAGATTATCTACATAATTAAATTCCCATTTTAAAACAAAGTAAAAGAATTTCTCTTTCCACATTTCAACTAAGACTGGTTTGCCGTGTTTTTTCACTAATTCTTCAATCGAGGAATGGTTATCATTGTAAAAGTCTTCAGTAAATCTAATTGCCATTTCATAATCAGAATCTTCAATCCCTAGATTTTTTAGAACATCACGAGACAAGTCAAAACGAACTTTAATTTCATCAATGGCCTGATTCAAATCTTTACAGAAGGCATGACAATCAGGCATGGTAAATGCACGTAGTCTTCTCAAACCCACGAGTTCACCAGATTGTTCACGTCTAAAGCTGTAGCGAGTTAGCTCATAGAGCCGATATGGCAAATTCTTGTAAGACATTTGGAATTCATTTGCCATTAGAAATTGCCCAAAGCAAGCAGCAAACCTCAAGAAGAGTTTCTTCCCTTCAGAGTCAATATTGTATTGCCTAGCAGGGAATCGGTTAAAGTAACTAACCATACTCGGATGGTGAGAGTCATACATAATCGGGGTTTCAACCTCATATCCACCATATTCTTTTACTCTATCAGTGACATATCTTTCAATTAGGGATTTAATCAAACGACCATTTGGGAAAAATCTCATGTTACCAGAATCTGATGCAGGTTCATAATCAGCAATAGCCATCTTTTTCATCAATGCAACATGAGGTGGAGGTTCATCAACACTTCGTTTTTTTGCAGATTCATATTTTGCAAGAATTTCTAGTTTCTTATGCTTGGCAAAATTAAATTCTGAAACATCAGTCATTGTTCCATCAGGGGATAAAATTTTCCAGTATGATTTTATTTTAGATTCTCCTTTTAGTGCTTCAGAAGTAATCTCTTTTTCTTTTCCATCACCAGATTCCTTTGTGATTACTTTGGAGCTTTCAGCTAGAGGGTGGCCTTTTACCTGAACATTGTAAGACTTGGTCCATCCGAAAGGAGAATGAGACACGTCAAGGTCAGATGCGGCAGATTCCATCTCCTTTAGTAAAGCCATAGCAATTGAGGGGGCTGCCAAATTTGAGCTTAGGTGGGCATATGGATATAGCAATAATTTTTTGCAGCCGATTTTTTCCATAGAATTTTTAATTTGTGATATTGCATCTTGGGCAACAGACGAATCATCCCCATCTTCAATGGCCACAAATGCAACTACAATTTCTTCTAGTTTTTTTGTTTCAGGTACAATGTCTTCAGCACTTTTGATTTCTTTTTTTGTAGGGGTGTACTCTATGCTGTCACAGTGAAGTTGTAATATTCGCACAGTTTGAAACTCGATTAATAATTGAATTAAATCTTTGGCTGCTTATTGAGGGATTTTTACGTAGATCAGGCATATAGCCTGCAGGGTTTTAAGCCAAACTACGACCATGATCAAGAATATCACACATGTAAATAGAGATTAACGTTTTTTTGTAATGAATACAAGTTAACAAAAATGGTGTCAGATTTTGATGTAGTACCCACAATCATAGGGGTACTGTTTTTGGTCATTCCCGCACTACTTTTAGGAAAGTTATGTACACGTCTAAAAATTCCAGAAATTATAGGATTTGTTGCAGCAGGGATTATTTTAGGCCCCACTGCATTAGGCGGAGTAATACCAATTTTTGGAAAACCCATAGTAGAACTAAATGCAATGATGATGGGATTGTGGCAAATTTCCGGAATCATAATTTTGTTTTCAGCGGGACTTCATTTCACATTTCATGATTTGATCAAGGCAGGACCAAAATCTGCAATAATCGGAATATGCGGAGTAGTAATCCCACTTGTTTTGGGATATTTCGTTTCAATTTGGATGGGACTTGAATGGACAGTTGCAATAATTGTTGGGACAACGATGAGTGCAACAAGTATTGCAATTTCAGTTGTCATTTTAGAAGAGATAGGAAAAGAGAAATCAAAGGAAGGTAACATCCTGGTAAACGCAGCAGTACTAGATGATGTGTTAGGGCTTGCAATTCTTTCGGCAATAATATCTTTGATAACATTAAAAACAATTCCAACAATTGAATCTGTAATCTTTACAACAGTTACAGAAATAGGATTTTGGTTTTTGATTTTGCTTGCCGCAGTGTATTTACTACCAAAGATTGTTCATGCAGTAGCTCAAACTTCGCCAAGAACACTTGAAGCAAGAGCTACAAAACAAGGAGTGGCTTTAGGGTCAGCGTTTGGTTTGGCAGCTATTGCTGCAAGTGTAGGACTCAATCCAATCGTAGGAGCATTTGCGGCAGGAATGGGTCTAGCAGGCTCAAAACTTGCCATACAAGTAAGAGGGTTTGTAGACAGACTCAAGATTATCGTTGCGCCGTTATTTTTTGCGTTAATCGGTGCACATGTAGACGTTTCACTGATACCATCCATCAACTGGATATTATTTGGAGTGATTTTGGCAGTAGGCGTATTTTCCAAGATTGCAGGATGCGGAATTCCAGCAGCTGTGTTATTGAGGAGTAAGCAAAGCGGATTACGAATAGGGTACGGAATGATCCCAAGAGGAGAAGTAGCATTTATCGTAGCAGGAATTGGACTTACATTTAGCGTTATTTCAGACGAGATTTATTCTACAATTATTTTTGTCATAATGGCAACAATATTCATAGCCCCTATCCTAGTCAGAAATTCATTCAAATCAGAATCATGAGTTTTCAAGGTGTTCTTTTAGAGAAATCAGGGCACGTAAAATCAAACCAGACACACCCAAATTAGAAACCAAAAAAGTGACGGTTCTGTTTAGCGCATCCTCTCCACGAAATCCTTCATCGTAAAGCATCTCGATTGTCCCCTTGTCAGTTTCAACAAACGAAGTTATTAGAGAATAAGGCCCTAGTTTATCGTTATTTTTTTCAACATAGTGTCGCAATTCAACTTTTTTAACAGTGAAACCTTCTTGCTTGAAATCCCCTGATGAAAAAAGTACTTTGACTGCATCAGGCATTTTATCTATTCTGCTAGGGTTATGTAAGTCGATTATGTTCATCTACGGATAACCAGTTCCAACATAAGATACGTTTGTGCAATAAAGTCCAAGGGTCCAATTCCTCATACCTCCAATCAAATAATACGTATCAAAACCGTGTGAACGTAATGCAGATGCCATCTCTTTTGCTTGTTTTTCATCATAACTCACCAAAACAACTTTAGAGGTTTGCGAGACATCTAGTAGTTTTTCTTCATCAAATTTGGCAAGAAGGGATTTTTTTATGTGGCCTTTTGCAAAGTCTTCTTTCTTTCTTAAATCACAGATTGTGACTTTAGGATTGGTCTTTAACAAATCAGACAATTGGAATTCTGTTAAACCAAATGAATTTTCCTCAGACATCAGATACATCGTGGTAAAACAAATGACGGTTTAAAGTTTAATCAGACGCAGGTTTTTTGACCTCTGGAAGGTCTTTATCTTTAGTTCGCCTATCAAAGAAAAGACACGCAGTCAAATCCCCAGTTACATTGACCATGGTCCTAGTCATATCCAAAACTCTGTCAACACCAAGCAAAAGCACAACACCAACAGGAGGCACCCCAGCGGCAATCAAGATAGTAGACAAAATAACAATTCCAGTTCCAGGTGCAGAAGGAGCACCTATGGATGCTGCAAGGGCAGTCAAGGAAATGAGAATGATGGTAGTAAAACCCAAATTGATATCAAATAATTGTGCCAAAAAAAAGACAGCGATGATCTGATACAAGGCGGTCCCATCCATGTTAATTGTGGCTCCAAGCGGAATTACAAATTGAGATACTTTTGGCTTGACATTCATCTTTTCTTCAGCTGTTTTGATAGATACGGGCATCACAGCTGCAGAACTAGATGTTGAAAATGCTAGCAGTTGTGGTTCTTTCATTATTGCAAGTGTAGATGACAAAGGTCGTTTTGCAAGAAATTTGATAATGATTATGTAGACTAACATCATGATAAACAACCCTACAACCACAGTTACCATATAAGCTCCTAGTCCAGTTAGTGCAGACAGTCCAACTTTTGATGTAATCCCCGCCATCAAACCAAATGCGGCAAACGGCGCCAAACGCATGGCCCATGATACCACCTTCATGGTGATGTTTTGGACAGACTCCAGTAAGTCAAGAATAGGTTTTGAGCTTTTAGAAGGCAAAGTGATCATAGAGACACCAACGATCAACGCAAAGACAATGATGCTCATCATCTCTCCAGACATGAATGATGCCAGAGGGTTGCTAGGAATTATCCCAACAATGCTTTGCGGAATATCATGTAGTGAAAGTTCGGTGTGTTCGATAACCTCAACATCCTGCAAATCAAAGCTTTCTCTAATAAGTTCACTATCAATAAAGTTTCCAGGGGCAATTGTTGTCGCAACAGTGATTCCAATTGTTAAGGCAATAGCAGTGGTAATAACAAAATAAATTGCAACACCAAGGCCAAGTTTTTGTAATTGTTCTAGACTACCTGAGGAAGTAAGACCGCGAATAATAGATGCAAAAATAAGGGGAACAATAATCATTTGAATCACCTTTAGAAAGAGATTGGCAGGTATGGATAACCAATCAGTCACTAGTTCAGCTGTTTCTTTTTCAACAAATCCTGCCTCTGGACCCAAGACAACACCCAGAACAAGTCCTAAAAACAAGGCAAGGATTACTTGTGCCCACAGTTTTTTTTTGACTAGATAGGTGATCTGAGGGATAGGATGTTTGAAAGAAACGATATCCATAGTAAGAATATTTTAATTTACAGACTATATTACAACATTTCTGATTCTCATTCATGGTTCTAAACTTTATCAAAACTAGAACTCTAAAAATCAAAAAATATACAAAATTGCTATTTTAGATACAAAACTTACAAGGTGTAAAATTCTTTGACTTTGCATTATCCAAAGAATCAGGTGTAAAGTACATCTTATTTTTAATTTGAATCTCATAGACATTACATTCAGGTTTCATATTTGCCAAATGATGTACAATCATAGTTGACAAATCTCCCAGATATCCAGCCAATCTGTTTTGCTGTGTCCATAGGTATCCTAAAAGGATTTCATTTTAAAAACAAAGATCTAAGATTGGATATGCACTAAGTTAAAATATCGAATTCACACATAAATAAGAATTCCAAGAGGTAACAAATACGATAAAAATAATTTTATCAACGTTGAGGAAAAAAATAAAACAAAAAAGTATCAAGTTTGATCCTGAATTAACAAATAATTTCAAGTGAAAGTATGTCAAGTAAAACTCGTGAAAGCACCGTAAAAATTCGCACTATGACCTTAGACGACATTCCATACATTGTAGAATTACAAAAAGCATCATTTCCCCAAATGGCAGCAGAAGGAGTATACTGGAAACCAGAACAACTAAAAGAACACCTCAAAATATTTCCTGAAGGGCAATTTGTTGCAGAATACCACGGAAAAATCATAGGCTCATGCAGTAGCTTGATTGTAAAATTTGAACCAGAATACAAAGAACACACATGGATACAAGCATGTGGAAATAGCAAGTTCAAGAACCACAATCCTAAAGGAGATTCTCTTTATGGAGCAGATGTATCAACACATCCAGATTATAGAAGATTAGGAGTTGCAACAAAATTGTACAATGCAAGAAAAGATCTTGCCATAAAATTGAATTTGCGAAGAATTATTGCTGGTGGTAGAATCTTTAATTATTGTAATTTTGCAAAAGATCTTTCACCAACAGAATATGTAAAAAAAGTCAAACGTAGAGAGATAAAAGAACCAGTGTTATCATTTCAACTTAGAAATGGCTTTAAATTTATCAAAATTCTTCCCAACTATTTGAAAGATCCCAGATCATTAAACTATGCAACTTTTATTGAATGGAAAAATCCACGTTTTATAGAGAAATGATCATTGATTGTCACGTGCATGTAAATCAATACGAATTGCTTCAAAACATTCCCACATTAGAGGAAAGACTAGAGATGCTCCAAACAGAAATGATAAGCAATAATGTAGATTATGCCATAATTTTATCATCATACAAAGTAAATTCAGAAAGGCCATCAACAAAACAAATCATTGATTCCATAAAAAAATATGATAACCTAGGCGTTGCTGCTGGCGTAACAATCGACAATCACACTGATGAGGATTTTAGAAACTATAGAAAATGGATCAAGGATGGGAAAATCAAAGCACTGAAAATATACTCAGGGTATGAACATTATTACCCATATGATGAACGTTATCAGAGAGTCTATGACACATGTATCGAATTTGGTATTCCAGTAATGTTTCATACAGGTGATACGTATTCTGAAAAAGGAAAATTACGCTTTGCAAGACCATTAAATCTTGACGAAGTAGCTGTAGACAATCCCGAATTAAAAATGGTAATGTGTCATCTAGGAAATCCATGGATTCAAGATGCACAAGAAGTTATTTACAAAAACAAAAATGTTTTTGCAGATGTTTCAGGATTAGTAGTAGGTTCTTTTGATCACTTTTTTGAGAAGATGATCAAAGAAAAAGTTGCAGAATTGATAAATTATGCAGGAGAACCAAAATACTTGCTCTACGGAACAGACTGGCCAATAAGCAGTATGGATTCATACCTTAACTTTGTTGCAAAATTAAAAATCAAAAAAGAATACCGCGACAGATTTATGTACAAAAATGCAAAAGAATTATTCAAAATTTCCTAGTGTATGACAATGTATAGAAAAAGCAAGTATACAGATTAGTTTTTTAACTTGTTTCAACTTTTGATTGTGTTGAAAATAGCTATAGTGTATAACAAAAAAACTATTGATGAAAATGATGTCATCAATGTTTTCGGAATGATGACAAAAGAACACTATAGTCCAAAAACAGTGGAAAAAGTTGCAAAAGCATTAGAAAAAGGAGGACACTCTGTCAAAATAATCGAAGGAGGAATGAATTTCATTGACGAGATGAAGGATTTCATGCCAAGAGTCGTTACAGGTGAAAGACCAGGAATGGTATTCAATATGGCATATGGAATTCAAGGACAAAACCGTTACACTCATGTTCCAGCAATGCTTGAAATGTTAGGAATACCTTATGTCGGTTCAGGCCCTGAAACACATGCAGTTGTACAAGATAAAGTAATGACAAAAATTGTGCTCCAAAAGAACAATATTCCTACGCCGGGTTTTTGGGTGTTTTCCACTCCAGATGATCAATATGAAGATCTAATTTTTCCCGTGATTGTAAAGCCAAAAATGGAATCAACATCAATGGGAATGGAAGTTGTAGATAACTGGAAAGACCTCAGAGAAGCGGTTGCAAAACAGATAGAAAAATTTTCACAAGATATTCTAGTAGAACAATTCATACCAGGAAGAGAATTTGCAGTAGGATTGCTAGGAAACGGTTCCAATGTAGAGATTTTACCAATTGTAGAAATCGATTTAGGAGGGGATCCAAACAAGATTCAAACAATTACTGAAAAAAAAAGTAGCCCATTGGACAAAATCTGTCCTGCAAAATTAACAGATGATCAGAAAAAAGAAATCAAGAAGATTTGTCTAGAATCTTTTCGTAAATTAGGCTTGAATGATTTCGCTCGAGTCGACATTAGAATGGATGAAGAAGGAAAAGTTTACATTTTAGAATTAAATTCGATGGCAAGTTTAGGAGTTACTGGATCTTATTTTCATGCAGCAAAAGCTGCAGGATACACATACGATTCACTAGTAAACAAAATTTTAGAAGTAGGCGCAATGAGATATTTTGGGGAATCTTATCTTCACCCACAAGAAGAATCCCAGGAACAAATAGAAGCACAACCATTAAGGACAATAATCAGAAGTTTTCTTAGGAGTCATTTAACATCAAATGAAAAAATGTTAGAACATATGGTAAACATCAACTCTAGCATAACCAACATAGAAGACATCAACAAGTTAGGTCAGTTTATTTCCAAAAGACTAGAGCATCTAGGATTCAATTCGCAAGTGTATCATGAATTTGATGTGGGCAATATCATATATCTGAAAAACCACAATGCAGAAGAAAATGATGTTTTGCTTTTAAGCCACTTAGATACTTGGTATGACAATAAGGATTTCACACCGTTTTACAAGGTAGGAAATCGACTTTTTGGCTCAGGCATTGCAGAGAGTAAAGGAGGCATAGCTGTTATGATTTCAGCACTACAGTCATTGAGATTTTCTAGAAAACTGAAAAAAATCAAGTGTGGAATCATATTGACATCAGATGACTTTCTAGGTGGCAAATATAGTAAGAAACTTGTTCACAGCATATCGGAAAATTCAAAATACATCATGGACCTAAAGTGGGGATTTCCAAATGGAGGTGTCGCCACATCTTGTTCAGGAGTAACACGATACCAAATTGATATGATTCATGTTAGACGACATGATGAATCTATAAAGGACGTCATACCTGAAATGTGTAGAAAAGTAATCACATGGAAAAAAATTTCTCATGATCATCACGACGCTAGGATTACGATATCAGATTTTAATGCAAAAACATCATTTGGTAAAGCACCAGATTACGGAAGATTGTCACTTGAATCAAGATATGCAAACACAGAACAAGGGAAAATGTTTGATTCAGAAATCAGAAAGATTGCAAAAAAGAAAACAGATTCTAAAATAGACACACATTTGCTAAAACATGTTGTAAGAGAGCCTGTAGAAAAAACAGATAATATAGAGCAATTTTTTTTAATAATTCAAAAATTAGCAAAGCAGTCTGAAATAAAAATAAAATCAGAACACCGCTTTGCAACATCCAGTATTTGTGACGTAATGGACGATAAACCAATAATTGGGTCGATGGGTCCAATCGGAAGTGATCATAGAACTCCAAACGAACACATTCTTCGAGATAGTTTGATAGACAGAGGGTTGTTATTAGCACTTACTTTAAACAAATGTGCAAAACTTTCCAACGAGGAAGCAAAAAATGAATCTTGAAAAAATAGAAAAAACATTCACACCGTCACTTGACAAAAAAGCATCAGTTTCAAAACAGGGAATTGTATCCAGTGCATTCCCGGATGCAACAAAAGCAGGGGTTGAAATGCTAAAGAAAGATGGGAATGCAGTCGATGCTGCATGTGCCACAGCATTAGCTCTTGGTGTATGCGAACCTCAGGCGTCAGGAATAGGAGGTCAATCAATGGCCATTTTACATATTAACAAAAAACCCATTGCAATTGACGGCTCAAGTAGATCACCATCACTTGCAAATTCATCAAGATTCTCAAAGAAACGTTCAAGGTTAATAGGGTACAGAGCAACGACTGTACCCAGTACACTTGCAGTTATCGGGTATTTGCATGAAAGATACGGGAGATTAGAATGGCAGAAAATAGTTGCCCCATCAATTAGAATTGCAAAGAGAGGATACAAAATCACAAAACTTCAGCACAATTTACAAGTAAGAGAATTGGAAAATTTTTTCAAAGTTAAATCAAAATCAGGAGCAAAATATTTTCTCAAAGACAGTCTTGTGCCATATGATATCGGGGATCGATTTGTTCAAGAAGAATTAGCCGAAATGTTAGAAACAGTATCATCACATGGATATCGATCTTTCTATCACGGGCAGATTGCAAAAAAAATTCATCAAGACATGATAAACAACAAAGGATTAATCAGAGAAGAAGATCTTTCTTGGATTCCAGAACCAATAGAGAGACCAACAATTCATAGAGCATACAGACATTTTGTAGTTCATACCCCTCCACCACCAGCAGCTGGAAGAACACTATTGTTGGTTTTAATGATGTTAAACCACCTACCATCAAAATTTCTTAGGAGTTCATCTCCAGAATCATATCATTTTGTAGCTGAAACTTTCCGTAAAGCATTTCTACACAGAGTTCAGCGTCCATTTAATCCACACACATATCATCAAATTCAAGACAAACTACATCTCCAGAGATCATTTGCCAAACAATTATCAGAATCAATTAGCAACAACATGGATGCAACACTGCCAATGGAAGAACCAGAATATATTGGGGGTGAAGACACAACCCATCTTTCAACAATGGACAAAGATGGGAATGCAGTCGGGATTACACAATCAATAGAATTAGCATACGGTTCAAAGGCAGCTGCGGAAGGATTTGGGTTCCTTTACAATAATTACATGTCTGCCTTTGAATACAAAAACATGAATCACCCATATTATATTAGACCAAATTCAAATCCATGGACTTCAGTAAGCCCAGCATTAGTATTTCATGACAACAGATTATGGATGGTTATTGGCAGTCCTGGAAGCCAGAGAATATTTTCTGCGATAAGCCATTTTCTATCAAGGATTATCGATGGAAATTTGCCAATGAATGAAGCAATTCAAAGACCACGATTTCATTGTTCAATTTCAGGAATCCTAAGCATAGAAGAAGGAGGGTTTAATGAAAACACAGTCAATTATCTAAGTAGTATTGGTTACAAAATTTCTAAAAAAGAACGTTTTTCATTTTATCACGGAGCAATACATGCAACAATGAAATGTCAAACTCAAGATGGATTTCAAGGAGTAGCAGAAGTAAGAAGAGACGGAACATCTGAAGGAATATAAATGAAAAAACTTCCAATCCTACTTTCCATTCCACATGGAGGAGCAACAAAGCCAAAAGAGATCATAAACAATCTATGCATAACTGACAAGGATCTCTTTAACGATTCAGACCCATTTGTAATAGAGATTTATGATTTGAAGGACAAAGTAAAGAAAGTAATAAAGACAGACATTGCAAGAGCATTTGTTGATCTTAATCGCGCACCAGAAGACTTACCGCCAAATAATCCTGACGGAGTAATTAAAAGTTCAACTTGTTATCAAAAACCAATTTATTCAAAAAGAAAAGAACCAGATGAAGAATTAAGAAGAGTATTGATTGAAACATATTACAAGCCATACCATAAATTAATTTTGAAAAGTATCAAAGACAAAGATCTAAAACTATGTTTGGATTGTCATTCTATGGCAGCAGTTGCTCCAGATATTTCTCCAGACGGAGACAAAAAAGAACGGCCTCTTTTTTGTATTTCAAATCAAGATGGCAAAACAGCGTCAAACGAAATGATTAATTTTTTAGCAGACTGTATTTCAAAATCATTTTCAATTGAAAGAAAAGAGATTTTCTTAAACGACCCTTTTCAAGGAGGATATATTACAAGAACATACGGAAACAATCCCATTCCATGGATACAAATAGAGATGAACAGGAGTCTGTATTTAAATAAACCATGGTTCAATGAAACCAAAAGAATAATCGATCCATCACACCTCAAAAAATTAAACAAAAATTTTGAAAAATCATTAGAGTTGTTTTGTTCTCAATATTTTCAACAATGAAATTCAAAAAATCATTTAACTTCTCTCAAAGTAAATGCCAGTAGTTGGAACTTGTTCAAATTGAGATAATTCTCATCGTAATTCTCATAGGATTATATGCATTATTCAGTGGTTTAGAAATTGCAATCGTAGGAGTTAGACGCTCAAAAGTAATCAGGCTTTACAAAAAGAAAGTTCCAGGAGCATCTCCACTTTACAAACTAAAGATGAATCCAGGAATGATGACTGCCAGTGTAAATCTTGGAAATACATTGGTAAATGTTGCATCTTCAATACTAGCTGCCGATGTTGCAATAAAATTACTAGGGGATCAAGGGGTAGGAATAGCAATAGGAGTGATGACATTTGTAATTTTGTTATTTGGAGAAATTCTCCCAAAAACATACTCTAATGTAAATCCAGAAAAAATATCACTAAAATTTTCAGGAGTGCTTTTAGTATTTACCTATTTGATGTACCCATTTGTAAAAATTTTAGAGTTAATCATCAGAGGAATATTGAGATTTTCTGGAGGTCACATAGTAAAGCCAAGACCAATTACTGAAGAAGAAATCAAAGAAGTGGCAGAACTAGGATATGAAGAAAAAGCAATCGAAAAAGAAGAATTTGAACTGGTTAGAAATGCATTAGAATTTGATGATCAGCCAATCAAAGACGTAATGACTCCAAAGAGCCAAATTTTTTCACTTGATGGAGAACTAACAGTATCAAAAGTGATCTCAGAGATCAAAGAAAAAGGATTTTCAAGAATTCCAATTTTTGAACAGACATCAGAAGACATTATAGGAATAATACACATTTGGGACATCTCACATCTACCAGAAAAAGAATACAAAAATACCAAATTAAAGCAAATTGCACGAAAACCATTTTTTGTAAATTCAAAGAACAGAATCAGTAATTTGTTAGTAGAACTAAAGAAGAAGGATCTACATATGGCAATTGTGCATGATAAAAATAACAAAACAGTGGGACTTGTCACAATAGAGGATCTATTAGAAGAAATTGTGGGAGACATCATGGGAGAATCAAAGCAGCAAAGCCAGCCTGAGACAAAATCTTAGTTTTTTAACATCCAGAATCATCATAAAACAGATTGAACAGCACTGTAGGAATTATAATTAATCGGCTCTCAATAGGATTTCTTTTTGCATTCATATATCAAATCGTAGTGGCAATTGCTACATCAATTTTGTCAATTCCATTAACAGGTAACATATCAGATCTTTTTTTAGGTCTTGAAAAAGCAGATTCAGAAGGAGTATTACTGATTACATGGTGGATAATATCAACAATCATCATAACCGGAATAGCTTTGTTGATTGTAAAAAATAAAAAATTTTTCTCTCCGTATAGGAAAGAAGAGAATATCAACATCCCGCCAAAAATTTCAATTGTAACTGCAATTGTCATAGGTGCAATAATTTCTGTAATGTTTTTCTTAACAGATACAATCATAGGGTTATTCATCCCACAGAACACAGCGGCTGATGTTCAGGCAATTTATGAATCTGCAATCGAAGGAAATTTCATTCCATTTTACTTTAGCATAATATTTTCAATAATCACAGGGTTCATCATAGTTGGAGTATCATCTAAAATTGCAAAAGTTTCAGAAATTACAAAGGAGTTTGGAGTTAGTGACATCACACGAATTTCAAAAATCCTCAGTAAAAATAAATCAGAAAGAACAACAATAGCAGATACAATAGGATTACGACCAGGAGAATTAGTTCACATAGGGGAAAGAAAAGTTGAAAAAATCAGAATAGATTTAATCGAATATGATAAAGAAAACATCTCTGAAGAACAAGATACAACAATTGAAAGATGTTTAGAATCAAAAGTAAAATCCAATGTATCGTGGATAAACGTAATCGGAATACATGATCCAGAAATTATCAAAAAATTTGGAGATGCGATGGAATTACATGCCCTACATCAAGCAAACATCATGAATACAGACCTTAGGCCATCAATTGAAACATCAGAAGAGTATATTTTCTTGATGTTAAAAATGCCACATTTTAATGAAGAAAAAGGTAAAATCGAACTGGAGCAAATTTCATTCATATTATCTAAAGATCACATTGTTTCTTTTCAAGAGATAGAACAAGACTTTTTTGAACAAATCAGAAAAAGAATAAGAGATAACATAGGAACAATCAGACAAAGAAAGAGTGATTATCTAACATATGCACTACTTGATGCAGTCGTAGACAGTTATTTTTTGGTGTTAGAGAAAATTAGTGATATTTCTGAAGGGTTAGAAGATGAACTTATGACAAACCCCACACCAAAGACACTGCAAAGCCTCCAATTACTAAAAAGGCAGATGATTTTACTTAGAAAATCAATTTGGCCTGCAAGAGAAGTACTAGACAATCTACAAAGAAGCACCAATGAGCTGATACAAGAAGAGACCAAAACATATCTCAGAGATTCCTATAATCACATTGTTCAAGTAATAGATACAATTGAAGGATTACGAGATGTCGTAGGAGGAATGCTAGACACTTATCTATCAAGTGTTAGCAATAAGATGAATGAAGTAATGAAAACATTGACTATAATTGCATCAATCTTCATTCCAATCACATTTGTGGCAGGCGTATATGGAATGAATTTTCAACATATGCCCGAATTGTCATCACCTGTAGCATATCCATTGGTTCTAATTTTAATGTCAGTTATTGCATTTGCGTTATACGGCTATTTTAGAAAGAAGAAATGGGTTTAAGACATTATATTTTTCAAGTGTAAAATTAAATTTTAAAAAACCAATCACAAGCAATATTTACTCGGATTTTTTATTTGACAAAGTGGACCCACACAAATTTCATGGTAAAAACATACCTCACATTAAACTAGACCCTAAAATGACAATCGAGCAACTTGTAGATGTTTTTGCAAGTTCAGGATATAATGGAAGGCAGTTAGGAGAAGCAGCGAAATTATTTGCAAAAATGATCAAAGATGATGCAACTATTTGCCTTACAGTTTCAGGTGCAATGACGCCAGTAGGATTTGGAGGAATTATCAAAACATTAATCGAGCGAGGATTCATTGATTGGATTATCACAACAGGGGCAAATGTTTATCATGAAGATCATTTTGCATGGGGATTACCAGTAAAGCAAGGGCATTTTGATGTAGATGATATGAAACTTTATGAGAACGAAATTGTTAGAATTAGAGACATATACATAAAATTCTATGAAACATTAGAAGCAGAAGATCAAATTATTCAAAAAATGTTTGAAGATAAGTTCACTGACAAGCCATTTACAACTGCAGAATTTTGTAATATGATGGGAAAAATAAGTAAAGAAAAAGCAAAGCATCCAGAAAAGAGCTTTATTACTGCAGCATACGAATATGATGTCCCAGTGTACATCTCAACAATGAAGGATTCATCACTTGCGTTAAATTTGGCAGTACATAGACTGCAAAACAAAGTGTATAGTTTGGATTTTGTCAAAGAAATAATAGAGCAGGCATCAATTTTGTATAATTCAAAAAAATCAGGAATCTTAGAACTTGGAGGAGGTGTTCCAAAAAACACAGCACAGCAAACAGGACCATTACTTGACCAGATTTTAAGAAGAGATGACGGAGGACAAGATTACGTAATACAAATCACAGATGCAAGGCCAGACACAGGGGGTCTTTCAGGAGCTACTTTGCAAGAAGGAAAAAGTTGGGGTAAAGTACAAGATGCACATCATGACATGATTACAGTTTATGCGGATGCTACTATTGCATTTCCAATTTTAGCATTGTATGTTCTGAGTAACCAAAAGGCAAGAAAGCCAAAGAGACTTTACAAAAAACTAGACAAGTATTATGAAAAACTTAGCAAAGATTATTTCAAAACTCCGGGAATTACTAGAAGTAAATTAAAGAAAGTAAAAAAGAACTAAAATTTATCATATCTAGCACGTTCTAGATCTCGGTCATCTTTAGATTCTTTTTTGTATTCTTTATAATGATCTTTACAAAGGACTGTTTTTTTACCTGTGGAATTTACACGCAGTCCAGCATTTTCAACTTTAGTAGTATTTAGTGAACGTGTGCCATCCTTATCACAACCTTCAACATTGCATTTAGCTCCTTTTGAAACAATACCCATGATTTGAGAGAGAAGCAATGTTATTTATATTTGAAAATCAATCATTTGTTTTCAGCCAGTTTCAGATTGGTTCATCGTTTATAAGAGGAATATTTTTCAGAGGAAATATGGCAGGAGCTAAAAAACCTAATCAAGAGAAATCAGGTTCTAAAGGAAAGAAAGACAAAGGAGAGGGTGGTTCGCCAAAAGCAGAAATCACAGTTATGGTAAAAGAAGATCAAGCAATGAAAATTATCAAAAATGCAAAAGTTGTAACTATCCAAGAATTAGCAAGACAGACAGGGGTTAAAATTTCTGCAGCAAATGCATTTCTAAGAGATGCAACAAAAAAAGGAACTGTAAAACGTGTTGGCGGTTACAGTGGACATTACATCTATCAAGCAGTCTCCTCATAGAGACAAAAAATATCTCCAGATTTTACATCACCTAATCCTTCAATATTTTCAATAACCTTACCAATTGGAGTCATAGATTTACCAGGTTCAGCATTTCCAATAAAAAAACAGATGCTGCCAGATGAGGGTAAAAATGCAATGTCACCTTTTTTGAATTCCGTTCTTGCTCGCTCAATTCCAGAATCAACTGCTGTCTCAAAATATGCAATACTTTTTCCCAGAAGATGGGCATTTCCTTCTAATGGCAATGATCTCATGATAGTACCAACGGTTCTAGGTGAAAGATGTCGTTTTAGATCACATTTGATCTTTGTTTTCCCCCTAATTTCCAAAATAAGCTGCTTTCGTGAGACTGATGGTGAACTCAATTCGTACTTTAAAAATATTGGATTATATAACGCTTTGAGAACGTTTTGGTACTTGTCTGATGCAAACGAAACTGAGTTAGTAGAGCCTGTTGAAGAGACCACAGATATCGAAGCAGGAGAGGTTGAACCAGAAGTAAATGCTGGATTAAACAAGGCACTGGACACATATAGAAAATTAATTGAGAAAAAAGACGGTAAAGAACCACTAAGTGAGAAAGAACAAGAGAATCTTGAGAAGAGAATTAAAGAAATTGAAAGTAGAGAAGTTGTAGAAACCATCGAAGAACATGAACCAATTGAAATCCCATGTGAAAAAGGAAAAATCACAATAGGACCACCAACATTAACACGATTTGAAAAAGCAAGAATTATGGGTGCAAGGGCACTGCAGCTATCACAAGGAGCACCACCATTTATTCCAATTCCAAAAACTGCAAGAATCTCACTAGACATCGCAATGGAAGAGCTTGAACAAAGAGTGATCCCAATCACAATTAGAAGAGTATTGCCAAATGGCGATTTTCAAAACATCCCAATAGATTATTTTGATTAAGTGGACCAATCGTCGATAAAACTTAAAAGAACAAAAAATTGCTGATTGTTGAATAATGCTCATGGAAGAGACAAAGGAACGGAATGGTCAAGAGCAGATCAAAACTGATGATTCCATTGTTTACATTCGAAACGACCCAGTAATGCAATCAGCTGTAGACGTATTATCCCTATTTGGTCAAAAAGAAAAGATAGTTTTACGTGCTAAAGGAAATTCAATTCCCAATGCAGTAGCAGTTGCAAACATCATAACAGAAAAAATGCTAAAAGGTAATTCAAAAGTTGAAAAAATAAAACTAGACACAGAAAACGAGCCGGGAATTGGAAGAATGTTATCTACAATTGAAATAATCTTAAATAAAATTTAGTAAACGCTACCAGGGCCTTTTAGAAGCATATTTTCACATTCTTTACAGACTTTTTCATCAATGTCAGATTCTAAATTATGATGAATCTCACATATTAGAAGACTTGATTTGATATAATTACAAAGGCCTATGAATTTGGAAAGACTGGATGGAGTATATGCCATGTCAGAGGAAAGGTTTTCACTTAGCTCATCAATTAGTGTTGCGACTTGTTTTTCAGCCAAGAGTTTTGCAATAAGAGAAGGATCACCACGTGTACCCCTAATGTAATTACTAACTGCAGCTTGAGTAACACCCAACATTTTGGAAATTTCATCTTCACGAATATTGTGGTCTTCAGCTAATTTTTTTGCAAGAATAGCTCTTAGAGCAGGGATTAGCGTTTTAGATTCAATTTCAGCTGGGAGTAGCATTAATCCACAAGGATTCGATAAAGGATTTAAAGTTTGCAATGTTTTCATGTAGCGCTAAAAAATAAAAAAACAGGCTAAAATATTATACCGTTGATAAAGGAATAGACTTGTTGGAAGATATTTCCAAAAACCTGTACAAGTTGCTAAAGGAGTCATGTGAGTCCTGTAAATCAAAGACAATTGCGTTATCAGGAGGATTAGATAGTACAGTAATTGCATATTTATTAAAAGAAAGAAAACCAAAAGGAATAGCAGTAATTGCACAAGATTTTGTTGCAAACGATCTTACATATTGCCAAATGGTATCAAAACAATTCGAGATTCCCCTGAAAATCCATAATGTCGATACAGCTGAAATTTTAACATGTATTGAAGAAACGATAAAAATTCTTAGAAATTTTAACGATATTGAGATTCGAAATAATGTCGTAATGTATCTTGCCATGAAATGGATAAAAGAAAGGGGTGAAAAAGGCATCATCACAGGAGACGGGGCAGACGAATTATTTGCTGGATATAGTTTTCTTGTAAAAAAGAAAAAAACAGAACTTGAAAAAGAAATTCAAAGAGTATGTTCTGTAATGCATTTTCCAACACAAGAAATCGGAAAAGCACTTGGAATAAAAGTAGAATCACCATTTCTTGACAAAAAAATTATTGAATTTGCAAAGAACATACCACCAGAATTCAAAGTAAGAGAAGAAGGTGAAAAACGTCACGGAAAATGGATCATAAGAAAAACATTTGAAGAAAAAATTCCAAAACAAATTGCATGGAGGGAAAAATCACCGATGCAAGACGGATCTGGGACAGTTGGATTGACAAATCTTTTTGATTCGATAATTAGTGATGAAAGATTTGAAGAGCAGAAAAAGGAGGTTGAAAAATCAGACGGGGTAGTAATTAGAACGAAGGAATCCATGCATTACTATGAGATTTTTAGAAGAGAGTACGGCAATCCTGCCAGTAAATCAAAGAATGTATGTCCCTATTGCAAACACAGTACAGAAAATTCAAAGTTTTGTAGAATGTGCGGGGCTTTTCCCATCTAGTCATTCTTGTACTTTCGTGGTTTTTTAATGAATATTCTTCTACATCCATTACAACAGAAATAGAATTTTTTTCCATCATGCTCATGTTCAAGAGCTAATTCTTTGTCAAGTTCTATTCCACAAACAGGATCAACTGGCACAGATTTTCCACTAGATGTTTCTATTTATAGATTGAGAAATATCAACAATGAAGAATTAAGATTTTTCAATTATTTCAATAATTTTTTTTGGCAAAACACCATAATCGGCATCAGGTTCAGATACAACGTATAAGATATCCTCACCAACAAGAAAACTAATTGCTAGTGCTCTTTCCCTAGAAGCAAGTGCAAAATTTACAGGACCCAATTGCTTGTCAAACTCTTTTCTCATTTTAACACGCAAAGCAAGTTCCATGAAAATCATTTCATCGTCTTTTTCATTTTCAAGTGGTTCAACATTTTCTTTCATTCCACCTGCAACAAGTCTTCCTCGCTCATTGATTACACCAGCAAATCTAATCTTAGAATCCATAGATTTAATGGAGTCACAAATCTTAGTATAATCATAAATTTTTGAGGACAAGTTACGGAATATCTCCAGCGATCCCTCTTATTAGCTTTTTACAAAAATTCAACATTTGTGAACAAGATGAAAAAATTACGAGGTTAATTTCTTAACTAATGCTAAAAATTCATCTTCAGGAATTGGAGGAATTTTCATTACCTCTAAATTTTCAGATACATGTTCAGGGGATTTATGACCCACCAACGGAGACAAAACACCCGGAGAAGAACGGATAAACTGCAAAGCTCGTAGAGAAGACTTCAAATTGTAAAATTCAGGCATGACACCAGGATTCAACAAACGCCCTTGCATTAAAGGCACACTTGTAAAAACACCAATTCCAAGCCTATGAGCAGATTCTAATATTGAAATTTTTTCTCCATCAAACAATTGATTTTTTGCCAAAAGAGCTTGGTCATAATATAGATTGTAAGGTAGTTGAATGAATTTGAAACCATGGTGTTCGCCGCCAATGTCTTTAGCCATATCAAAAGTCTCTTTTAATGACAGATATTGGGGATTGTCAGATGAAACCCTAAAACATTCCCATGTTGCCATTCCATAGTATCTTATTTTTCCTTCGTCTCGTTTCCTTTCAAAAAATTCAAAAGAATTTTTTAGATTTTCTAAAAAATTTGCCTTCGATGTGTCTTTTATCTGTCCTTCCACAGCATTATGTAGATACATTAAATCAATGCAATCAAGGCCTAAATTCTTCATACTACGATTAAGTTGATCTTCAAGATAAGGTATCGTCATACAATGATATCCAGATGTTATGTCTCCTTCTTTTATAACACCTTTTGAGGCATACTCATTTTTTACATATTCCCAAAAATCTTGTTTTATGTCAGCGTCATTTGTGACATATCCGTTTTTAGTACTTACAAAAATTTGATCACGTGAAATTTTTTTTTCTTGTATTAGTTCAGAGATCGCCTTTCCTACTGCACGTTCTGCTTTTTGTGCCCTGTAATTAATGGCAGTGTCAACAACATTAATTCCAGACAAGATAGATTTTTTTAATGCATTTTTTACAAGAGTGTCAGTATTATCATCAGCATTGCCAAGGTACGTTCCCATTCCAACATTAGACAATGTTAGTGAATCAATTGTTTTAAAATTCGATATTAATGCATCAGAGTTTTCTGCAAATCTTTTTGTACCTTCAGAAGTGGCAAATCCAGAAATCATGTAAAAAGTAGTACATTACATCATTTATTTCTAGATCAAAGAAGATATTAAGAAACTCAATACAAACAATGCCCCAGTAATCCTACTAAACATCAATGTGGCACCCATAAAAGGAACCAAGTCATCAACTGAATCATAATTTTGTTTCAATCCTAACCCCCCTTTAATCAACAAAGGAATGCTCAAGAATGTCATCAGAGAAAAGATAGGGAAGAACCCCAAAAAAACGCCAAATAAAATCAAAGAATACGAAATAATAGGAAATAACCAAAAAATCTTTGTTGCTTTTTGTTTTCCAATTGCAATGACCAAAGTTTTTCTTCCTTTTGATTTGTCAGCATCATGATCAGGAAAAGAGGCAATAAAAAGAACCAACGAGGATAATACACCCACAACGACTCCTCCAAACACAGATTCAACTGTTAATTGATTTGATTGAATAAAATAAGTTCCAAAAACAATCATGGAACCTTTTACTGCAACAAAAAATTCAGCAAGTCCAGAATCGACAATTTTTGTAGAGTAAAAATAGATTGAAAGAATTGCAAATGCCAAAATTATTGCAATTACTATTCCATCAGTAATTACAAAAAAACCGCCTATTGCAGAACCAATTATCAAAAATGCAATACCTGCACGATAAACAGATGTAGGTTTTAAGAGACCTTCAGGCAAGACGCCTGTTCCTCCACTCATCTTTGTCCTTTTTGTTTTAGTGTCAATTCCTCGTTTATAATCCCAATAATCATTTAGTAAATCAACACTAGCATGCAATGCCATTACACCACCAAAAGTAAGTGTTGCTTCAAAAATTCCAATAGTTGAATTTTGCCACCAATTTATGGCAAGTCCAACAGACACTGCAATGACTGATGCTAATAGAAATCTAATTCGAATTACACGAAACCAAACAGACAGATTCAATTATTCTATCAGAATGTTTTCTAGTTAAATTTCCTCCTCTTCCCATTCTTCTTCAATAGGAGCTTTTGATTTTCTGAGGAATAAGACTACAAGTACTGCAATCAACAAAAGTGCAACTATTATTATTGGTCCAATCCATTCAGGCAATTCCAAATTTGCCACAGATAATGTATTTTCAGGAGCATCAACATTAATCGTAATTGTGTCTTGACCATCCACATATCCTTCAGCAGTTGCAATCACATCCAAGGAAATAATGGGACCTGTCAATGCCTTGACTGTAAATGATGCACCACCGTCAGGCCCAGTACGGATAACATCAGGAGTCACAGTAGAGTTACCATCAGTCATTATTTGGATTGACGCTCCAGATACAGATTCAGCATTTTCATCATCAATGTACAATTTGACTTCAACTTGTTCATCTACAGGAATTTCTTGATCCAATCCAGTCGTGAATATTTTCAATTTTGTTAATGCTGATGCAGAGGTTAGTTTTGAGTCACTTGGGATAACTCCTTTTGCACTTGCAGAGATTAAAGTATCTCCAAGAGTACCTGTTGGGTTAATGGGAAACGAAGAATAAGACTTGCCGGCAGGAATCACGGCATCAGAAATAGTTCTCAAAATTCCATTATTAGAAGAGATAATTTTTGTTCTAATATCGTGTGAAGGGATAATCGGATTATTCTGCAAATCGACAATTTGGACTACACCAATATTGTCAAATTGATTATTATTAACAATGTCAGTAGGCAAATGGATTAGCATTTTAGAAGAAGGTTGAGCAGTGAATTGTTTTGAGGAATCTAAAGATAAATCAGCATCTTCTCCAATAGGAGTAACACTTAGAGTTACAGTTGAAGAATCAGCGATTGAGAAAGAGTCACTTTTTAGATTTGCAAATGCAAATGAAGAATCTTTTTTGATTTCAACCAACCCATTTGTAGGAGTGATAAGGTATTTGGAATTGTTTTCTAGCATCTTTGGTCGTTTTTGTGCATCCAAAGCTACCAAGAAAATATCAAATGAACCATCACGTTCAAACAATATAGTATCACTACCAGTTGGAGAAAAGAGACGGACCTCTTTTTGTTGTAATGAGTTTACTACTTTTGTAAGTATAGAATCAGAGCCAACGCCCTTGATATTTGCAGAAACTAAGACCTCACCACTTTTTTGAGTGCTACTAATTGTTGCAGTACCATAAGAATACCCACTCTCGAGTTTGCCTGAATTTTTTATTTTTACTATACTTTCATCACCAGACACGATGCTTAGTAATTGAGAATAGTCCGTTGAATGGTAATTATCATTTGCCAAAATAGGATAGTACTCATTATCAGACAAGTGATCCAATCCATAAATCAAGAGATAATCATCATCGTCTTTTTCTTCACCGTATTCTTTGCTATATCGTTCTTCAAGATCGATTGATTCAATTTCACGTCCGTCTTCATCAACATCAGGATCGTCATCATCTTCTTCTATAGTGCTAATTTGATAGACAATAGTTGCTGTTGCGTTACTAGGAATTTTTTCCAAACCAAAAATTTTCACACCCCTACTATTGATTTCTGAACTCTCAATGTTGATGGTATCGCCAGCAGTAAAGAAAGTATCTGTTGCAACACCATATCCTTCAGAGCTAACACCAATCATCAAATCATTTGCAACTAAATCAAAAACATCAATTTTTTGCTTTAAGTTAAAACCAAATTCCCCTTTCTTAATTACAGGCTTAATTTCTTTCATCATACTATCAAGTTTATCACCTATTTTGTTTTGTTCATTTGAAAAAAACTTCAAAGGAATGTCATGTGCAGCCACTGCAGGATTTCCGTCAGAATCCAACAGACTAACAAAAATATTTACAGTTCTATCGATTTCAGCAGGAATTAATTTTGGAAATACTGAGATGCTTAATGAAGTTGGTAAGGTAGAAGACACATGAATGCTTTTTGCAGTATCTAATTGATTTTCAACCTGTATTGCACGCAAAAAGGTGTTTCCTACTTTGTTATTTGTTTTCAATATACCCCATGCATAATAATCACCTTTTTTGATCACAAGTTTATCAGAATCAGGAATTGCAAGAGTTTTTTCATAATCAATTATGACTTCAACATCATAAGGGGCACGAATAACATACCCATCTAAGGTTTTGAGATATACAGAAAAAGGCATTTCCGAATTAACATGCATTTTGTCTGTAGGCAAGTTTAATTCCAAAACCATATCATCAGGAAGTTGTGTTGATTCTGTTCCAATTTCAATTTCTTTAAAATCAATTTTACCATTAAGTTCAGCAGTGATAGTCGTAGTTCCGCTCAAGATTCCAGTTTTAATGTCAAATGTAGCATATTCAGAATTTGCTTCAAGAATAATTTTTTCAGGCACAGATGCAATTTGAGGATCATCAGAAGTAAGGCTAATTTCTACATCATATGTTGAAGTAATTGGTACTTCATTTTTGTTTAAAACATAAACATATCCAACAGGATGACTAGACAGACCGCTTTCAATATGAGGAGGTGAAATCCCCAAATGTACAGAATAGTCAGAAAGATTTGAAAGGTTTTGTCCATATGAAGTCTGTAAATTTAATGCCATTAGCATGATCAGAGACAAAAGGAAGATTGTTGATTTTTTTGATTTCATTTTTTTCTCCATTTTTCAATTTTTACTCCATTTATTTTTCATAAAAATGAAAAAAGGGTGGAGTTATCCACTTTGTTGTCCTGTAACAACTGTTCCGACAAAGACTGCACCGTTACTTGTTGTGAGTTTCATTTGTGCATCTCTACCAACTTTGACATTCTCGCCTAATTGTAAGACGATGGTTGCCTGTTGTCCAGGTTGTAGTTCAGCTGCAGTAGATTGTGTCAAAACACCACCAGTGCCTGAGCTCTGTGTAAGAATCCAGAAACCACCATCATCGGCAGCATCACCTCTACCTGCAGTCAATGCAGGTAGGGAAGTATCTGAGCCAATGTAGTCGTATACGGTTCCAGCAAAGCGCACTTCTGAAAGAGTTGCCTTTTGTACACCTTGATTTTGTACATAAATAGCAAGTCTTTCACCAGTGTTAAGACCGTCTGTGGCATTTCCAGCCATAGCAGCTAATGTGACACCATCGTGTACAGTGAGTTGAGCACCATCTCGTCCATCATATCCAATGAACTTCAATGACTCAATAGTGGGAGTACCACTTACTTGAGCTTGACTGAAGAATCCTTGTGAGAACACAAAGACAATACTTCCACCTACGACAGCGATAGCCACTAACAAGAGAGTAGCAATTACGGGTGCAACTGCTCTTCTTGACGACAGCTTTCGTTCTTTTGACTGAATGTTTGTCATTTCTGAACTTCTTAAAATCAAAAAAGATGTTAAAGGAATTTGTGTTCAAAATGGACTACAATTCATTGTTGTGTCCAGTTTTTGTGTAAAATGAACACTATCCGTCAACTTGCAAAACAACTTCAGCTAAAGGCCCTACAGAAAAGTTTGAGGACGTAGTTCCTTGGCCTAAAACATACATCACATAAAGCTGATCAGAACTCACATTTGGAGCTCGTGCAGTAAAGGATATCGTTCCAAAATCATTGGTAGCATCACCTAAGGGACTTTCAGTGACGCCTATAATTTGATTAGAAGTATCTCCAAGAGTAGTAACAGAAGGAGTACCAACAAAGCCCGAATCATCTGTAACTGTAACTTGAGTCCAACCTTTTGGAACGTTTATGATCAATTGTGCTCCTGAATTCAAAGTAGTTGAAGAATCAAGATCCATATCAGCAAGAACAGCATGAAATGTTTGAACAGAATTGGGTAAAATTCCAACTCTAGACGATTGGATGTTATTATCATTTCTAGGTGAAGCAGTGTTATTTGTCAGATAGATGTTTATGATTGAAGAAGATGTTCCCGACATGGCGGATTGGTATCCAGATTTTCCAAATGAACCCAAGTTTGTAAAAACAGAACCCTGAACAATTATAGATTCTAATGATGCAGTTCCAGAAGGTTTACCAGGTTCAACTTTAGTGAGAAATGATTTTGTAGAGTTTCCGGGAACAGTTACAGGAGTATCACTTTGCCACATTAACGCATTTTCTGAAGGACATGACCAATTTGAGTCAGGTCCAGCAATGGGGGAAACAGGATTAAAAACACATGATCCTCCACCTCTCTCAAAAAGCTTGTCGTTGTTATTTGCACCTGGTGCAAATGCAGTTATTACAAGTTTGCTTACTTGCATATCAGCATTTATTGGATTAACAACATTTAGACCCCATAGTGCTTCTGCGTTGGCAGATTTTCCTTGAGAGGAAGGAATTACAAAAAACAATTGAGGTCGTGCAAGTAATTCATCTGCAAGTATATCAGGATCAGGGACATCACCACCATCAGTAGGCAATCTCATCGTACTAACATCAGATACTACATTACTATCTTCAGGAAGTGAATTAAAAGTCCCAGTGGCCCAAGAAGAAAATGTAATGTCTTCACCACTATTTCCAGTCAGAGTGTAATCCCAGGTAAACATTACAGATTCACCAGAGATAAGATCAACTGCAGATGGAAAATGAGGAGAAGAAGACACCACAGCAGAAGCAGGAGTCACAGTTAATGCATTTGGAGAAACATCTTTGATTAATTCAAGGCCAGTGTTTGTAACAACCATTGCAACTGTAACATTTTGTCCAATAATCACATCAGGAGGATCAGCAATCATTTCTGCACGCAAGCCTCCAGAAGATGCACCTGTACCAACCACCATTTCATATGTTTCAATAGTACCAAGTGTGGAAATTACTTTAACGTCATAAGTGCCAGGAACCATATGCAATGTCTGAGAATTTAGAATCTGAGAACCATGACCTCCAGGAATGTAAGAGGAATCAGAAGGAACAGAAAACCTAGTAGAAGGTTGTTCAGATAGAGTCTTGTTAATAATCCAGAAACTAGAAATTTCGATTGGGTTTTGCCCTCGATTATTCACATTGATTTGAAGCATGTCATTAGTATCAGAGGATGCAACGATGCTGAATCTTTCTTGTTGTTTTTTTAATTCAACGTCAGCAACTAATCTTTGAGTAGACACAATATCTGTTTGAGCATCCAATGCCAAACTCAAGACAGAAAATGCTGCAATCATCAATACAGTAAATAGCAGAGCTCCAACTACAGAAGACACTCCACGTCTTGAATTAGAAATATTTCGTATCAACGTACCTCACCACTTTCAAGCAAGAATTCCGTAGGCGTCATAGTACCAACATTTAATGAAAGTTGCATCCCCTTACTCAATAGAAGATCCTGATCATCTGCTCCAAATTTAATCAAAATATTTACTGTTTCTCCAGTTGGGATTTCATTACTTGTTGATTGCAGGGGAATTGGATTTTCATCAATAATGGAAAATTTACCGTCAGCAGGATAATTTCTTCCATCAGAATCATTAAAATCAGGCGTCATAGTGTTTAAAGTAATACCGGCAGTTTTTGCATCCCACTCATGTTCTACATTGTTTATCTTAATGTCTTCTAAAAATACAGACTCAAAACTCTTGTTTTTTATTTTCAACACTATAAATTCAGAGCCACCAGATAAAGGAAGGTCATTTGTACCACTACACGAAACACCGCATAGTTTTCCATCAAAATTATTATCCAAATTAGATATTGTCAAGAGAGTAGAAGAGTCCCTTGTGTCATATGCCATTAGTTGAAAAGATTTTGTAGAAGAATCCAATGTGGAAGCTGTTGCAATATTTCCAGTTACAAAAACATCATTTACAAAATAAGTCAATGTAGCAGCGCCAGTAACAGTGACAGCCATTAACATCATTGTACCAATAATATCAGTAATTCCACGTCTCTTAGAGCCAAAAAGTTTTGAATTGTTTGATTTTTTGAAAGAATTTTTTTTCATTTTCCTCTATGTATTAAACGGACTTGCAACAGTGGTAAAGAAATTTCCTTTAGAAGTAGTTAGTGAAATTTTGTATTCAGAATCCAGATAATATGCATCATTCCAAGTAAAATTCCCTACAGAAAGATTTGCAGAAAGCGGAATCGATATGTCATCCTTAATCAAAATGGATGCATTTGTATCAGCCCAATTTACTAATATTTCCTGAGTGTCAATCTTCACAACAGACAAGCTTTCAACAACAGAATTTATCGTACCAATATTTGCCAGATGAATAGTCATATCATTTGTGTTCGGTTCAAATCTCACATGCTCAAAAATCAAATCCTCTCTAAATGCTTCATTTTTTGCTTTGTCATGAAATGTCAAATCATAAGTGAATGCATTGATTTCATGCATGCCATTAAACATGATCACAGAGCCTATGGATGTCACCACACCCAGAATTACAACACTGCCCATTATCTGACTAACTGCACGCCTAGATTTAGGAGGTCTTTTTGTGAACAAACATTTCATTTGCTACCACCATCTCTCGTATACCAGTCAGAAACAAATTCTTCAACCTTGGAGATAATTTTAGAAAAATCAGGATTAGATATCAGTATAATTCCATAGTGATGGGCAAGATTCTCAATGCTCTCATTTACATCTGAAATTGTTACCAACAATGTGTTTTTTGGTTCAATATCCAACTTAGGAACCAAGATAGAATTCATTACAGATTCATCAATACCTCCAATTTGATTTTTGATAAAAATCAATATAGAAATATCAGAGGTCTTACTTTTTGCATAAATAGGAATTTCATGCATATTTCCTGTTTTACCTTTTACAGAACAGTTAACTTCAGCATCAAAATTAAATCCATTTAGAAGATTGACCAATTCTTCTTTAATTTGAGCAGTGTCAGAATTTATAGAGATTTCAGAATTTTTTAATTTGTACGAATAAGTTGTAATGAATTGTCCCGAATTTGTGTCAAAATCATGTTCATGTTTTCTACAATGTAGTTTAATCGTAGCATTGTCAAATTTTTCATGACAATCTTCACATTGATACCACATTGCTGGAACTCTGATTTCTTTTTCAAAATTTTTAATTTCTTTTTTGCATGAGGGACATTGGGATTTCACTTCGTCTGAAAATTCAAAATTTTTACTTTCGGTGATATATCCACATTTTTTGTGTTCAAATAAATTTAATTTTTCAACGTTCATTGAATTGCATTTAGGACAATACAATCGCATACTAGAGGAAAACGTCTTAGGGTGTATTGGGCATACGATTAATTTTTCATAGATTTTTTTTTCTAAAATTCCATCTGCAACTAATCCTTCTAGATATGCAAAGTTATCTTGGGGTTCTCCAACCTTAGACAATATTGGATAAAATAACATACCCTCATTGTAATCCAAGAAGGGTCGAATCGTTTTGTCATCTAATTTTTGAACTTCTTGTATTAATTTTACAGATTTACTGTTTGAAGATTTTGGTAAATCAGGCAGGATTTCATTTTCGGAGATAATTTCAGGGATCTCGTCTATAGGTTCAGGGACTGAATCTCGTTTTAGAAAAGATGTCAGATGATCAAGGCCTGAGGGTTTTTGTTCAGATTGTGGTTTCTTATCAGATTTTGAAGCAGATTTCCTACCAAACACTACAAAATCACCTCCACATACAATATTCCGTTACTTACCATGGTGGTTTTTTTGCCAAAAAGAAAACTAAAAGCAAAAGGTTGTTCATATGAACGAACAAGCGTTAAAACACATAATCTGCACCATGTTTGCTTAAAATGAGGCTAAAAATTTTCAAGGACAAGATTTCATCATTACAAAAAGTTTCATCAGATAGTAAGTTCCTAAAATCAAACAAGATTCAAAAAAATACAGAAATTCAGCAAAATTCGGATGAAAAAAAGATCCCACAGTTCATGACATTGTCAAAATTAGATTGGGACAATAACGAAATTCATGCAGGAATAATAAAAGATCCCACTGCAAAAGGAGGTCTCAGATACCAGGTAATAGAACCAGCGTTATCAGAAAGAGACCTAAAAGCATTTGAAATTATAAAAAAACTTCTGATGACAGAATTATCAGTATCATTAGGAGAAATCAAAACGAAAAAAGATGCAGAAAAAAGGCTCAAAAAGAAAATTGCAACAATGATCAAAAAATACAGACTAAAAATTCCTCCAAAAAATATTGAAAAAATAAATTATTTTGCAATTAGAGATTTTGTATATCTCGGAAGAATTGAGCCTCTAATGAGAGATCACATGATTGAAGAAATTTCTTGTGATGGGACAAACATACCAATCTACATATGGCATAGAGAGCATGAATCAATGCCCACAAACATTATTTTTGAAAAAGATTCAGAGTTGAATAATTTTGCAAGAAAAATGGCATATGTATGTGGCAAACATGTTTCGGTTGCAGATCCAATCATAGATGCATCTCTTCCAGATGGAAGTAGAATCAATCTAACACTAGGTCATGAAATTACAAAAAGAGGAAGCACGTTTACTATCAGAAGATTCAGAGCAGATCCAATTACCATTATAGATTTGATAAAATTTGGAACGGTTTCAATTGATATTGCAGCATTCATGTGGTATCTTGCTGAGAAAAGGGCAACAATGCTTATTGCAGGAGGTACTGCCAGTGGAAAAACAACAGCACTGAATGCACTTGCGTCATTTATCAAGCCAGGCCAAAAGGTTGTCAGCATAGAAGACACACAAGAACTAAACTTACCTCATGAAAACTGGATCCCTGCAGTATCTAGGCAGAATTTCACAGATACGCAGATTGGAGAAATCAATCAATTCGATCTCCTAAGAGCAGCACTAAGACAAAGACCAGATATCATAATTGTTGGAGAGACTAGAGGTAGAGAGGCATACACCTTGTTTCAGGCAATGGCAACAGGCCATGGAGGTTTTTCATCAATACATGCAGATTCAGTGGATGCAACATTAACAAGATTAACGTCATCTCCAATGGATGTTCCTAAATCACTTATTGCAAATAGTCTTGATTTGATTACCCTTCAATTGAAGGTGAGAGTAGGGGATAAATCAGCTAGAAGAATCATTCAGGTTTCAGAAATTAATGGAATTGATGAAACTACAGGAAACATCAAAACTCATGAGATTTTCAAATGGAATCCAAGAGAGGATACACATGAATTTATGGGAAACAGCGTAGTGTTTGAAAAAATCAAAGAAAGAGACGGGGACAATCAAGAAAAGATCAATTATGAATTAACAAAACGAAAACTTGCACTTGATTGGATGGTAAAAAACAACATTCGTGATCATAAAGAAGTTACATCAAATATTATGGACTATTATGCAGATCCTGAAAGATTCTATGAAAGAAAGAGGCTGGAGATCTAAATGGAATTTAGAACAGCAAAACAAAAACAAAAATTTCAGGAAGAATCAGTAGGAGCAATTCATGTTTTCAGTTACAAAATACTAAATGAACACATTAAGTTTCTTTATCCAATATTAGGTTCACTCGACAAGTCAATCAAACAAGCAATGATGCCAATACCATTTGAGGTGTATGTATCGAGTATGGTATTTTTTAGTTTGATTGCAGGAGTTTGCGGCGGTATTATGGGAATCGTTGCAACACAATTCATCAACATTCAACCTGCCATTGTTGGAATGATGCTACCAATAATTTCAGGATTGGCATTGATGGGAATGACTTTTGGCATTTTACAAGTGATTCCTCCAATGAGAGTAAAAAACAGGGCAGCTAAGCTGTTAGAAGAAATACCTCATTTTATTGGATACATGTCAACACTGGCAACAAGTGGATTATCATTAGAAGATATTTTCAAAGCAATAGCAAAAGAAGAAACTGATGAAGACATTGTAAAGGATGCACGCTACATTACAAGAAATATCGATATTTTAGGAATGGATTTGATCACTGCCATCAAAGATCTGATTAACAGAACACCTACAGGTCCCTATTCTGAATTATTAGAAGGAGCAATAGTCACAACCCAGTCAGGGGGAGACCTTAAAGAATACTTTAACGCAACAGCAAAGGTTCAACTTGAAGAAAAAAAGATGCTTTTAAAGAAAACAACAGAATCACTCGGATCTGTCGCAGAAATTTACACCATACTTTTGATAGTATTTCCACTATTAGCAGTAATCATGTTATCGATTATGGGCATCATGAGCCCAGATTTGGCAGGATTTGATCTTTTAACACTAATGAACATTTTGACTTTTGCAGTTATTCCACTAAGCGGAGTTTTGATGCTTGTAATGATGGACACCATGGTTCCAAAGAGGTAATAAAAGATGCAAAAATCAGATAAAAAACCATTTGAGATTAAACCAAAAAAATCACTTTTTGAAAACCAAATTTTAAGAACAATGATTTTTGCTTTAATTGGTTCAATTAGTGTTATTGCAATAAGCTTTGAGATAGCAGAGTTTTCAGAATCAACGTCAATTAGAGACATAGGATTAATTTTTGGCATCATGGTAGGAATCATCCCATTAACAGTTTATCAGCTAAGAGAGGTTCAAAGAAGAGATAACATAGATAGAAATCTTCCAGTTTTTCTGTTGGCATTGTTGAGTTCTGTTCAGAGTGGAGCCAATTTAATCAGAGCAATAGAGCAAGCAGCAGATAGAAATCTTGGTGCCCTTACTCCCGAACTAAAAAACCTCAAGGCAAATATTAGTTGGGGAATCCCAATTGAAGATGCTTTTGAGAATTTTGCTCAAAGAACAGGAACTAGAGTCTCAAGACGTGTGACTGTACTGTTAGAAATGGCAATGAAGATCGGAGGGGATGTTACAGAAAATCTAGAAATGATACAAAAACATGTTTCAGAAATGCAAAACATCGAAAAGAGTAGAAAATCAGCATTACAACCATACACATATACAATTTACATATCGTTTGGGGTTTTTTTGGCAGTTGCAGTATTGCTTACAACAAGTTTCTTTACAGAAATTGCCAAAGTGCAAGAAGGGCTACTTGCCTCAGGTGCAGGGGCAGATAGTTTGTTTGGTTCTCTTGCAAGTATGGATGTTGCATCCTTAGAAGCAGCACTGTTTAACATGGCAATTATTGAAGCAATATTTGGAGGACTGGCTGCTGGAAAAATTGGTTCAGGATCTTATGTAGCAGGCACAAAACATGTCGTAGCAATGATAATTGCAGCAATAATTGCATTTAATGCATTTTAGGTTCACATTATAGACATTTTTTGTGTGTAATCGTTCTAACACACAGAGGTTTTAGTGCTAACAAAATCTATACAATACATGACAAGAGAGTGGGCAACATCATATGATCATACCTTACTTAGTAATTCTACGCAAATACTAAAAGGAATAAGCCTAAACGAACTCAAGGAATGGAGGAATGCAAACTAAAATGATGTCATACCAGGATCAAGTAAATTCAATTGCCATCGAATTAGAAGGAATTCTAGATTTAGATGAACTAGAAGCCAAAATTTATCTTAGTTTACTGCGAACAGGACCAATAACGGCAAGTGCATTGGCAAAAGATCTAGACATAGACAGAGCAAGAATGTATAGAACTGTCGATAAACTAGTTAGTAGAAATATTGTTTCAACAACACTTTCTAGTCCAAAATTATGCATTGCTGCAGAACCAGAAGAAGCATTGAAAATTGCATTAAGAAAAAAAGAAGACGAAGTCAATAGAATCAAAAAAAGTGGAGAAAAAATTATTGAAAGAATCAACAATGAGATCACAACAAAACAAGGCACCAATGTACCTACATTTAGAGTAGTACAGGGAAGAACAAACATCTATGCAGACATAGCACAGATGATCGAAAATTCATCAGGGATTATTTACATATCTACAACGTTAGAAGATATTTCTAGAATGTATCATAGTGCAATACCTGAAAAAATCATGATATGTGAGAAAAGAGGAGGTCAGGTGCGATTACTTGTCGAGTTAGATGATACAAAACTGATACCATTTGTAAAAAGATTCAATGCTACAGAAACTAAAATCTGTAAGTTACCATCAAAAGGAAGGATGGTAGTTGAAAAAGAAAAACAAATGATAATGTCAGACTCTGCAGTAGGAAGCAACATGTCTACAAATTCAGAGACAGATTTTTCATTATGCACAAATTCCTCAGAAATGGTCAGCAACATACACAGTTTGTGTAGTTTATTATGGCAAACTGCTCAACCACTAGAGACTTTGAATGTCAAAAATTACATAAAAAATTCAAAATCAGCCTAATCAGACTAGTGATTCATCATTTACTTCAATGGGTTTTCTTCCCATAAATCCAGAATCCTTTTCATGCCAAAATTTTATCTCAGTTTCACCATATTTCCAACAAAGCCAAACCTCTTCATCAAATCTTTTAGAAGGGAAATCAAGTAATCCTTGCTCTATACTCTTTACGACAACACCAGTACTTTCAAGAATCTCCACAGATTCATAAAATTTAGTAATAGCAGAATTTAGTTTTTGTTTCAAAGTAACATATTCTTCAAATTTGTTATTTGTAGATAGGCTGATCTGAAGCTCATGTTCTAGTTTTGAGACATCATTCTTTTTTGCTAATGCAAACTCAAATTTTTTAATAACATCAGGCAATGCCTGATTGGCTTCAGATGTGGTAAAATACGAGAACATAATTTTTCCAGCCTAGTCTTGATTAAAAATCTTAGGTGCAGATTTATTAAGAAACATTATTCAATTCACCATATGAGTGAAGAAGAATTAGAATTCCTAATTACTCAAACTATCAACGGTGCAATTAGTACGATTCCAGCATATTTGGAAGAAATTAAACAAAACAAAGAAACACTAAAGGTAGAAAAACCGGAAGAATTTGTGTATGGCATGGTAATGGGAATGGCATTAGGAATGAGCGGAGCACTACTCAGTGCACAAAAAGAAACACCCACCCCAGAAGATCAAATGAAAGTTAGAGACATCGTATACAAACACATACCAGAGATTAGAGAAAGGATTTTCAGTTGATTGAATTTACACATAATGAAAGAAAATTTTTGGAATCATTAGAAGAATCTAGAATTGCAACATCACATAACGACATCCCACATGTAAAACCAGTATCATATGTTTTCTTGAATAGTTTTATTTTTGTTGCAACAGATTATGGAACAAGAACATTACAAAATTTAAAGAAAAACCCAAATGTTGCCATATCAATTGATGTGTACAAATCAGGAGAACACAAAGCTGTGTGCATTCAAGGAGTTACAGAAATCATTGAGAAGGGAGAAGAATTCAAAAAAATCTACGATGTTTTTTTTGAGAAATTTGCATGGGTTCGAAAAGAGCCATGGAAAGAAAATGAGGCACCATTTTTAAAAATAATTCCCAAAACTAAAGTTAGTTGGGGAACATAGTGATTTATCAAGCAACATGTTGTTCAATCTGGGAAATTAAATTTTGAACAGATATAGGCTTTTTATGAATAGAAGATACGCCTAAATTCATCAAAAAATTGCGTTGGTATCGATCCAGTTCAAGTGCGCTGATCACAACCACTTTTTTAATTTCAGAGGATCTCCTATCTTTCAAATCCAAAAGAAAATCCATTCCACTGTAATTTGGCATACACATGTCAAGAAGGATCAAATCATAGTTGTTGGCCACTACTAATTCCAATCCTTTTCTACCATCAGATGCACTGTCAAAATCATGATTTTTCGTAGTCAGGATATCTGAAAAGATTTTGCTTATCTCAGGAGTGTCTTCGATATGAATTATCTTCACACAATATGAAATAACAAAAATACTCATAAAAATTAGTGTGCGCAGATGAACAAACTTTTTGACATCGATCAGATAAAAAAACGCCACTCAGTTAAACTGGAAATGATCAAAAATCAATCCTAACAAATAAAGACATGAATTGAAAGGAATAACCAATGTCAAATAAAATAAAATGTTCACATATTTTAGTACAAAAACAAAGTGAAGCATTAGAAATAGTTGAGAGAATAAAAAAAGGAGAAAAATTTGGAAAACTAGCAAAAGAATTATCAATTGATTCAGGTAGTGCAAAAAAAGATGGAAATTTAGGATATTTTACTAAAGGAATGATGGTCAAACCGTTTGAAGAAGCAGCATTCAAGCTCCAAATTGGAGAAATGTCAGACCCAATAAAATCAGAGTTTGGATATCACATCATTAAGAGATATGGTTAACGTAACAACACATCATGGTAATAATTAATGAAAAAACACTAGATGAAATTTTAGAATACTTAGAAAATTCTATCATGAACTTGTCAAATCAAATTAAAGAGAATGCAGAATTTCAAAACGAAACTAGCAACATCAAAGATTTTCTTTCAGAGCAATTTGACATCAGATTAGAAAATATGCTTCAGACAAAAAAGAGCAGTATTCACCATCTAGAATCAGGTATGAAAAACACAGTTATTCAAAAAAAAGCAAGCGTGCTTGAAAAAATCTAAATAAATGCATCAAGACCAGTTTTCTGGGATTCAACACCGTTATTCTTTTGCAATACTTTGGTCATTTTCTCACCCATAGACTTTGCAGCAGACATCTTTCTCTTGCCAATCCAATAGTATGTCTCATCAATTGTGTTTTTTGCAATAAGAACAACCAGTTTTCCAGTATCTTTTCTTCCTGTTCTCCCTCGTCTTTGGACATAACGTATGGAGCTAGGGACGTTATCGTAAAAAATAACTTGGTTTACCTCAGCAATATCAAGTCCCTCTTCTCCAACACGAGTTGCAACAAGAACTCTAAACAATCCATCCCTGAATTGTCGAACAGTTTCAATTTGCTTTTTCTGTTTAAGACCTGTCTCTCCTGCTTTACCAATTAAAATTCCTGCAGATATACCCATCTCAGTTAGCTTGTTGTAGATAACATCAACTGAATCTCTATAACTTGTAAATATCAAGGCTTTTCCAGGGACAGATTCAATCACTTGTTTTAGTTTAGATATTTTTGAGTGTTCAATTCCTCTCGATTGAGCTTCTTTTGCAAGATTAATTGCCTTTGTAAAATTTGGATCAACTTCAAAGAGTTCTTTTACACCAACCCCTTTTTTTGCCTGTGCTCTTTCACAAAATTTCAAAAAGGGGGTAATGCCATGTGCTTCTAAAATATTCAAAGCATAGTGAATTCGAATTGCAGTAAACAAAGGTTTTGCAGAACGCCTATTTTGATTCAACACAAATTGTCTAATCCTCAATAAGGCAGAAAGAGATTGTTGTTCAGCAAGTTTAATTCCATTTTTCTTCAGAACATCATATCGTTCATCTAATGCAAGTTTAAGCAAAGTTTGAATTGATTTCATTTCAGGAGGAAGTTCAACATTAATCCATTCCGTATTTGTCTCTTGAGTGTATGGTTTCACATCAGGGCTATCCTCTGTTCTTTCTGCAACACTTGCAATTCGAAGTTTTGTTAAAATTTCAGTTGCTTTGTCTTTTTCACTTGGCAAAGTTGCAGTCATGCCTAAAATTCTTACATCAGAGTTTTCAAAACGTTGAGCAATGCCAGAATATGCATAATCACCGATTGTTCGGTGTACCTCATCAAAAACAACAAGACTGAATTGCTCTGGTTTTACAATTTGTCGGTCTAAATCATTTTTGGCAATTTCAGGAGTGGCACAAACTACACTATTGTTCCAGAGTTTTGTTCTTTTTACAATAGGGTCTTCGCCGGTAATTAGAGAAATATCATCTAAGGTTAAATTATTTTTTAAAAATTCAAAATGTTGATTCACCAATACTCTAGTAGGAGCTAAAAACAAAATACCGCCTGTTCCTTTTGCCAAATATTCGGCAATAACATTTAGAGCAATAGCTGTTTTCCCAAGTCCAGTAGGAAGAACAACAATGCAATTTTCTTTGATTGCCTGATTTGCAAGATTTACTTGATAATCCCTTTTTTCTATAGAGTCTTTTTTCACGTATTTTTTTTCAAGAAATTCGAACAATTCTCTAGTTACAAATCAAATTAATTGATTTTATGCTTTCGTGTAGTCAAAAACTATCCATTACTCAATTTCGATCACAAAAATTGAAAGGTGAAAGAAAAAAAGGCTCCAAGAAGGGCCACATGTAAAAGAATCAATCAAGCTTCTTCTTTGCTTTGTTAATCATTGCCATCTCTTCTTTGAGATGTTTTTTCAGTAAACGTTCATGTTCTTTTTTGTGAACGCTGTATGCTTTGTTAAGGGATTTTTTCGTTTTTGCTTTTTTTACAGCGTTGTTGAATTTTTTATGAATGGTGTTTACTTGGGCTGTATAACTTGCCATCAAATAACAAAACACGTAATGTCTAAAGAAGTTTGTGAATCAATTATCAAAATAATTGCGATCAGGTTGAATCCATATATTGAACAGAGAATCAACAATTTTGTGAGTAATTCTTTTGACAGGCCAAATTGGGATGAATATTTTATGCTTCAAGCTGAACTTGCAAAACTTCGATCGAACTGTATGACCAGACAAGTAGGTGCAGTGATTGTTCGTAATAATAGGCAGTTAGCAACAGGCTACAACGGAACTCCGCCTGGAATAAAAAATTGCTTTGAGGGAGGTTGTACCAGATGCAAGCTTCGAATAGAAGGAAAGATAGAATCAGGAGCATCGTTAGATCGATGTCTTTGCAACCATGCAGAAGCAAATGCAATCATGCATTGTGCAATTTTAGGAATAGAGGCAGGAATCAAAGGTGCAATCCTATACACAACATTTGTTCCATGCTTAGAATGTACAAAAATGGCAATAACAATAGGCATTAGAAAATTTGTTTGTTTGGATTCGTATCCTGAAACTAATTTTGATTTACTGAAAGAAGCAGGAGTGGAAGTAGTAACGCTTGATAAAAATAAAATTGCAAGATGGGCAAAAGAACTAGTAAGCAAATACGAGAAGTCTGCGTGATATAATGCAAGTCAAAGTAGCACAATCAGAAAATCCAGATAGAATGCCGGCATCAATGTTGGTATCAGCAACATATGACAACATCACAAAATCTGCAGTTTTGAAATTTTATGAACCAAAATCACAAAAAATAATTTTATGGAAAGATGAAACAAACCACAAGCCTTATTGTTATTCTAGACTTGCACCAGAGGAATTAGATTTTCTTCAGGAAAGAGATGACATACTAAGTATTGAAACGGTCAAAAGACATGATTTGATGAAAGATGAACAAATTGACATGTCAAAAATTGTTGTGGCAGATCCGTTAGCAATTGGCGGAACCACAGGAGACAAAAGTATCAGAAACATCATAGAAACATGGGAATCAGATATCAAGTATTATGAAAATTATCTATACGATAGATCACTAATCGTAGGAAAATACTATGAAGTGATTGGGGGAAAAATCAAACCACATGACTTGGAAATTTCTGATGAGGTAAAAATTGCTTTGAAAAGTCTGCTCTGGGACAAAGTAGACAGTAAAAGCATGGTAGATGCAAATGAATTCAAAGAGTTTATTTCAGAATGGGCAGATTTACTCAACCAGCCAATTCCAAACATCAAAAGATTAAGCATAGATATAGAAGTTGAAGCTGAAATCGGAAGAATCCCAGACCCAAAGCTTGCTGAAAAAAAAGTTACAGCAGTAGGGTTCAAAGGGACCGATTTTGATCAGATTTTTGTTTTACGAACAGAAGGTACAGAAGAAGGGAAAAATGAGTTAGACTCAAACGTCAAAGTGGTATTTTACGATCAAGATAAAGAAAAGGAAATGATTTTAGATGCGTTTAAAATCATTCAGGATTTCCCGTTCTTAATTACATACAATGGAGATGAATTTGATTTGCCATACCTGTACAACAGGGCAGAAAAACTTGGAATCAAAAATGAAGACAATCCACTGTACATGATGAGAGATTCTGCAACATTAAAGCATGGAGTGCATCTGGATTTATACAGAACTCTTTCAAATCGTTCATTTCAGATTTATGCATTCAGTCAAAAGTATACTGATTTTTCATTAAACAGTGTCTCTAAAGCACTTTTAGGTAAAGAAAAAATCGATTACGGAATCGACTTTGACGTGATGACACTTTATCAAACTGCAAATTATTGTTACAATGACTCGCTTCTAACATACGAGTTAACAAGTTTCAATAACGATTTGCTGATGAATTTGCTTGTAATCATTGCAAGAATCGGAAGAATGCCAATAGACGATATTGCGAGAATGGGGGTATCGCAATGGATTCGCAGTTTGATGTATTATGAACATAGACAAAGAAATGCACTCATTCCGAAAAGAGAGGAGTTGCAAAGAAGATCAGAAGGAGTCATGTCAGATGCAGTGATCAAAGATAAAAAATACAGAGGAGGTCTAGTGGTTGAACCAAAAGAGGGAATTCATTTTAACGTAGTTGTAATGGACTTTGCAAGTCTGTATCCAAGCATAATCAAAGTAAGAAATCTCTCATATGAGACCGTAAGATGTTCTCATGATGAATGTAAAAAAAATACAATCCCACAGACAAATCACTGGACGTGTTCAAAGGTAAATGGCATGACAGCATTAATCATAGGCTCACTAAGAGATTTGAGAGTAAATTATTACAAGAGTCTTTCAAAAAAAGAGACATTAACAGAACAGCAGAGGCAGCAATACACAGTAGTCAGTCAAGCACTTAAGGTAATTCTGAATGCAAGTTATGGGGTTATGGGTGCAGAAATATTTCCTCTGTATTTTCTTCCAGCAGCTGAAGCAACAACTGCAATAGGAAGACACACAATTTTAGAGACAATCAAAAAATGTGAAGGTACTGGAATCGAAGTACTATACGGAGACACAGATTCTCTTTTCATAAAAAATCCAACAGAAGAACAAATCAAGACAGTGATTGAACAAGCTAAAAAAGATCACGGTGTTGATTTAGAAATTGATAAAGTCTACAGATATTGTGTGCTTAGTAACAGAAAGAAAAACTATCTAGGAGTGACAAAAGAGGGAAAGGTGGATGTAAAGGGATTAACTGGAAAAAAATCACACACTCCGCCATTTATCAAAAAATTATTTTATGAATTACTAGACGTGTTATCAAAGGTTCAAACTATTGAAGACTTTGAACGTGCGAAAAAACAAATTTCAGACAAGATAGCAACTTGTGCGAAAAAAGTAGAAGAAAAGGAAATACCGTTAGAAGATCTGACATTTAATGTAATGATTAGTAAGGCCCCCTCAGAATACGTCAAAACCATACCACAACACATCAGAGCAGCAAAACTGCTTGAGACAATAAGAGAAGTCAAAAAAGGAGACAAGATATCATATGTCAAAATTCTCAACAAGCCAGGAGTAAAACCAGTTGAAATGGCAAAGAAAGAAGAGATTGATTCAAAGAAATACATGGAGTTTATGGAATCTACACTTGAGCAAATTACATCATCAATGGATTTAGATTTTGATACAATGCTAGGGAAACCAAAACAAACAGGATTGGATGAATTTTTCTGGAATTAATGTGAAAAGATATGGAAGTAGATGGGACATTATTAACAATAATAGGAGTTGCTGCCGGAGTGTTAATTCTATCTGGATGGATAGAGCAAATCATCAAAGGGTACAGAACAAAAAGTCTCAAAGATGTCTCAAAATACCTAATGATCCTTATTTCTGGAGGAGCAACACTTTGGCTTGTTTATGGAGTTATTGTTTCTGACGTGTTTATTATAGGCACAAATGTTACAGCAATAATTCTAATGATGATAGTGCTTGTAATGAAACAGAGATATGAAAAAGTAAAATACGTAAATTGAATCAAGGGTTAAATAGAATACAATAGTCTCAAAAAAGGAATGTTCATCATTAACTGTAAAAATTATGAAGAAATTGCAGGTGAAAAAATTATCAAATTTGTGAAAACTGCTGAAAAAGTTTCAAAAAAATACAAAGTAAAAATTGCAATAGCCCCACCTCAGCATCTAATAGGAGCAGTGTCAAATAGTTCAACCCCAATTTTTGCTCAACATATTGATGACTCTAAAATCGGAAGCACTACAGGTTTTATTGTTCCAGAATTATTAAAGAGATCAAAAGTGAAAGGATCTCTTATCAATCACAGTGAACATAGAATATCTAGCAAAGAAATTGAGAAATTGATTTTAAAATTAAAAGAATTGAAGATGATCTCAGTGTTATGTGTAAAAGATGTAGCAGAAGTCAAAAAATATGTTAAATTAAACCCAGACTATATCGCAATAGAGCCACCTGAATTAATCGGATCAGGAAAAGCAGTTTCAAAAGAAAAGCCAGAACTAATCACAAAAGCTGTAAATGCTGTCAAAAGTGCCAAAAACAATACAAAATTGCTCTGCGGTGCAGGAATCGTATCAGGAGAAGATGTTTCAAAAGCAAAAGAATTAGGTTCCAAAGGAATCCTTGTTGCAAGTGGGATTATCAAAGCAAAAGACTGGAATAAAATAATCTCAGAATTTGCCAAGTCAATGGTTTAATACCCCCTTTTTCAGAATTGATAATCGTAAAAAATGAAGCAAGTTTATTTTTATGATGAAGGAGACGGCAAAAACAAGAAACTCCTAGGAGGGAAAGGGGCAGGCCTATGTGAAATGACCAGGTTAAAGCTGCCAGTCCCACCAGGATTTACAATAACTACGGAGGTCTGCAAAAAATATTATGAAAATAACAAAAAATTGCCAAAAACACTCATGGCAGAAGTAAAAAAGAACATATCAAAAATTGAGAAAAGAACGGGCAAAAAATGGAATTCCAAGTCAAACCCCCTTCTAGTATCGGTAAGATCTGGTGCTGCAATTTCCATGCCAGGTATGATGGATACTATTTTGAATTTAGGATTAAACGATCAAACAGTATTAGGATTATCTGAGAAAAGCAACAATCCAAGATTTGCATGGGACTCATATCGTAGATTTGTTCAATTATTTGGCAAAGTGGTCTTTGGAGTTGAAGACAAGAAATTTGATGATGTATTAGAAGCAGCAAAGAAAAAACAAAATGTAGAGGCAGACAGTGACTTAAACGAACAATCACTAAAAGAAGTTGTAAAACAATACAAGGAAATTTGTGAAAATCACACAGGTAGAAAATTCCCAGCAGAGCCTACTGAGCAATTAGAGCTTGCAATAAAAGCAGTTTTTGGAAGCTGGATGGGAGAAAGAGCACTTGTGTACAGAGACAAAAACAACATTACAAAAGACATTGCAGATGGAACTGCAGTCAATGTAGTATCCATGGCATTTGGAAATATGGGGAACGATAGCGCCACAGGTGTTGTGTTTACAAGAAATCCAGGAGATGGGTCACATCACATTTACGGTGAATATTTGGTCAATGCACAAGGCGAAGATGTTGTAGCAGGGGTTAGAACAGGAAAGCAAGTAGACGAAATGAAAAAAGAATTACCCGAATCATACAAGCAACTAGTAAAAACATGCCAAAGATTGGAAAAACACTACAAAGAACCACAAGATATTGAATTTACAATTGAACAAGGAAGATTCTATTTATTGCAAACAAGAAACGCAAAGATGAATGCATCTGGAATGGTAAAGACATCAGTGGATATGGTTAAAGAGAGACTGATTAACAAGAATAAAGCATTAACAAGGCTCCAAGCAGAACAATTAGAACAATTATTGCATAAGAGAATTGATTCAAACGCAATCAAAAACCATGTGCAACTTGCAAAAGGCATAGCAGCATCACCAGGTGCAGCAAGCGGAGTTGCAGTTTTTGATGTCAAGAGAGCAACGATGATGGGAGAAAATGGTGCCAAGGTAATCCTAATCAGAGAAGAGACAAAGCCAGAAGACGTACCAGCATTTTTTGAATCAGTTGGAATCTTAACCAGCAGGGGCGGAAAGACGTCCCATGCAGCAGTAGTTGCAAGAGGAATGGGCAAACCATGTATTGTTGGATGTTCTGACTTGAAAATAGATTATGATAACAAGCAATGCAGTGTAGATGGCAAATCAGTATACGAAGGAGACGCCATCACAATTGATGGCAGTACAGGAGCAGTATACATAGGAGAAATTCCAACCATTGAACCTGAAATAACACAAGATTTTAAGACTATTCTAGAATGGGCTAAAAAGGCAAAGAAGATAGGCATTAGAGCAAATGCAGACACCCCAGAAGGGGCAAAACTTGCACGAGAATTTGGTGGTGAGGGAATTGGATTATGTAGAACAGAAAGAATGTTCAATGGAAGTGACAGAATAGGTCTTTTTGTAGATATGATCATGGCAGAAACTGTCGAGGATAGAAAAAAAGTCTTGAACAAATTAGGAGAATTACAAAAAAGTGATTTCATTGAAATTTTGCAAGCAATGAAAGGCTATCCCGTAACTATCAGATTATTAGACCCACCACTGCACGAATTCCTTCCAAACCCAGAAGAACTTGCAGAGAGAATTCACAAATTAGAATCAAGAAATGAAAAAGAAGAATTAGAAAAAGCAAAGATAGTACTCAAAAGAGCAAGAGAATTAGCTGAAATAAACCCAATGATGGGACACAGGGGGGTCAGAGTAGGAATTACATATCCTGAAATCTACGAGATGCAAATTCGTGCAGTGTTTGAAGCTGCAGCAGAACTTGCCAAAAAGAAAGCAGATACACATCCACAAATCATGATTCCACAGATTAGCAGTATTGCAGAATTAAACCATATCAAGAGCATTTATGATGGAATCAAAAAAGAAATGGAGGCAAAATACAAGATGAAATTAAAAATAAACTTTGGAACGATGATTGAAGTTGTAAGAGCGGCATTAACTGCAAATGAACTTGCAACTACTGCAGAATTCTTTAGTTTTGGAACTAATGACCTAACTCAAGGAACATTTAGTTTTAGTCGTGAGGATGTAGAAGGCAAATTCCTTCCAGAATACATGGAAAAAGAGATTCTGGAAAGAAACCCATTCCAGTCAATTGATGTCAACGGTGTAGGTAGTTTGATGAAGATAGGAATTGCCAACGGTCGCAGTATCAAATCAAACATGGAGATAGGAATTTGTGGAGAACATGGAGGAGATCCTAACTCAATAAAATTCTGCCATGGGGCGGGTTTAAGTTATGTGAGTGCATCACCACATAGAATCCCAATCGCCATAGTTGCAGCAGCTCAGGCAGCAATAGAGCAGCCAAAAAAGGCCGGAAAAAAGAAAACAGCCAAGAAAAGCAGTTCAAAGAAAGCATCAAAAAAGAAAAAGTAGTCACACAGCATATTTTAAAACAAGGAAAAACCATCTCATTTCAAATTGCTTCCTAGAATTGACGCCATAAAACAGATGAGGCAAAAAATAGGCATCACTCAAAAAAAACTAGCTACAATGACAGGGGTTAGTACATCTATGATCAATCAAATTGAATCAGGAAGAAGTCAGCCAAGTTACGAGACAGCAAAAAGAATTTTTGACAGTCTTGCAAATCTTGAAGGAAAATCATCATCTCATACAGCAGGGGATTTCTGCAGTAAGGATATTGTCAAACTAAAACCAAACAATACACTTCATGATGCAATTAAAAAAATGCATGAATTATCAATTAGTCAAATTCCAGTTTTTAGTGGACAAGACTTGGTAGGAGTTGTTTCTGAAGACGGGATTGTAAAACATCTAGCAGATGTAGGAGAAGCAGAATTGAAAAATGCAAAACTAGCAGATACAATGGAACCAGTACCACCAATAGTAGATTTTAGCACACCGGCAAATGTTCTTGTTCCATTGATTCGATATTCAAAATGTATTCTAGTGTCTAAAAAATCAAAAATAATTGGAATCATTACAGCTTCAGATACTTTGAAAATGATGGAATGAGTTTAAAGATTATTTTGGATGTGAGCAAAGCTCAGCTAGTACACCATGTAATGATTTTGGATGAATGAAAGTAACCTTTGTTCCAGCAGAACCAGGCCTAATTTGACCTAGAAATTGAATACCACATCCTTCCATTCTTGATACTTCACCTTCAATGTTATCAGTTTCTAATGCCATGTGATGTAATCCAGGACCTTTTTTCTCCAAGAATTTCTTGATTGGGCTGTTTTCATTTGTTGGTTGCATCAATTCTATGCGGCCATTTTCAAGATGAATAATTGCAACTTTAACACCTTCAGTTTCAACAGTTTCAAATTCGACATTGTCAACACCTAATGCATCTTTGTACACTTTGGCAGACTCCTCAACATCATTTACTGCAATTGCAATATGATCAATTTTCATCTAAAAGACCTCTTTTGGACGGTATTCGCCAAATACCTCTCTGAAGGTATTGCTAATTTCACCAGTTGTTGCATATGCTTTGGCAGCAGTGATAATGTATGGCATCAAATTCTCATCAGTATCAGCAGCACTTTTCATTGCAGACAATGCTTTTTCAACTTTTTTAGAATCGCGTTCTGAGCGTAATTTTTTGAGGGCTTTCTTTTGTTGGATTTCAATCCTATCATCAATTCTGAGCAGTTCTGGCTGTTTTTCTTTTTCAGAATACTTGTTTACACCTACAATGATTCTGTCACCATCATCAGTTTCCTTCTTTAAGCGATACGCGTTTTGCCTAATTTCAGACTGGAAGAATCCTTTCTCAATTGCTTTTACAGCACCCCCCATCTTTTGAATTTTTTTGAGATATTTCCAGACACCGTCTTCAATTTGGTCACATAATTCTTCAAGATAATAAGAACCAGCCATAGGATCAGCGGTTTTAGTCACACCGCTTTCATGAGCAACAATTTGCTGAGTCCTAAGAGCAATTTTTGCAGATTCCTGAGTAGGTAATGCAAGGGCCTCATCTCTAGAATTGGTGTGTAAGGATTGAGTTCCACCCAGCACTGCAGCCATTGTTTGAATTGCAACACGTACAATGTTGTTATCAGGTTGTTGTGCGGTAAGAGATTCACCACTTGTTTGCGTGTGGAATTTTAATTGCATTGATTTTGGATCTTTTGCATGGAACATTTCTTTGAGAATTTTTGCATATACTTTTCTTGCAACTCTAAACTTTGCAACTTCTTCAAAGAACTCTATTGTACAACAGAAGAAAAATGAAAGGCGCGGTGCAAAGTCATCAATTTTAAGTCCCCTATCCAGACATGTTTGAATATATGCAATAGCATTTGCAAGGGTAAATGCAACCTCCTGAGTTGCAGTACAACCAGCTTCTCTCATATGATAACCAGAGATAGAAACAGGATACCATGATGGGACTTTTTGTGCACAATATCCAATCATGTCACCAATCAATCTCATCGAAGGTTGAGGAGGATAGATGTACGTATTTCTTGCAATGTATTCTTTAAGAATATCATTTTGAGTAGTTCCTCGAAGTTGTTCACTTTTGAAGCCTTGTGATTCACCAACTGCGATGTAATATGCCAAAAGTGTAGAGGCCGTCGAGTTAATGGTCATAGAAGAACTAACTTTGCCCAAAGGAATTCCATCAAATGCAATCATCATATCTTTTAATGACGTGATAGACACGCCAACTTTTCCAACTTCGCCTTCTGCTTGTGGAGAATCAGCATCATATCCTATCTGAGTTGGAAGATCAAATGCCATGCTAAGACCTGTTTGCCCTTTTTCAAGCATAAACTTGAAACGTTCATTTGTTAATTTTGCGTCTCCAAATCCAGAATATTGACGCATGGTCCAAAATCGATCTCTGTACATTCCAGGATGAATTCCTCGAGTGAAAGGATATTTACCAGAGTCTTCAACAGGTCTCTTTTTTGATGACTTTTGATAAATTCGCTTTACAGGAAAATTGGAATCAGTGAAGATTTTCTTTTCAGGTTGTTTTGATTTTGGTTTTTTTGCCGTCATTTTTCTCACTTTACCAAAGATTTAGTAATCTTATCAGCTGCTTCAAAAGGGTCAATATCTTTTGTTTGTAGTTTTTTTAGATATTTTGAAAATGTCTTATCAGAATCGAGCATTTCATCCATCTTTTCTTTTATGTTATTTAAAACGATATCTTTTAGTTCAGTTTCAAGTCTCTCCAGATCTTTTTCTTTTTTGAGTTTTTTCTTGTCTGCCATCATTTTTTTCAAAGTTTTAGCAAATTCTGATATTCCACTATTTTTCTTCACAGATGTTTTCAAAATTACAGGGTTTCGTTCGGATGCACCAATAAAATCCCGTACTGCATCAAATAGTTGATTTGTGCCATCTAGGTCACTTTTGTTTACCAGATAGATATCTCCAATTTCAGTCAATCCAGCTTTGATAGTTTGTATACTATCACCAGTATGAGGGTTAAAAACAACTACGGTGATATCAGCAATATTTGAGATTTCAACCTCAGTCTGACCTGCACCAACACTTTCTATAATTATTGGATTAAATCCAGCATATTCTAAAATTCTAACACTGTTTCTCAATGAACGAGATACAGCACCTGTTGCACCTCTAGATGCAATGCTTCGAATATAGGTTCCAGAGTCAGTAGACTCACTCATTCTAACTCTATCACCTAAAATTGCACCACCAGTCACATGACTGGTAGGATCTACAGCCAGCACCGCAGGTTTTGTTTTTAATTTTCTCAGTGCAACCGCAGTTTTGTTAATCAAAGAGCTTTTTCCAGCACCAGCAGGTCCAGTAATTCCTATGATCATAGATTTTCCAGTATCTTTGAAAATTTTCTTTAGTAATTTTTTAGCTTCAGGCTGATCGTTTTCAACAAGTGTGATTGCTTTTGCAATTGCTCCACGTTTTCCTTTTTTTAGATCAACAATTAAATCCAACACAAGAAATCAGTTACAACCTGCAATAAAATCTTGTGCAAGATCTACGGAATGCCATAAATCACTGGAGGTAGTGGTTGACCTAATTCATGAATTTCAGTCTTTAGTTGAATATTTCCAAATTCCTTATGGTCAATATTAAAAATCACTGGATGGATTGCCCAACCATATTTTGGAATATTTGGGAACGGAATTATCTCAATAAATTCAGAGTTATCAAATGTTTTTTGAAAACTATTTTCCATTCCTAAAATTTCCAATACCACAGAGTTTGTTTCTGATGATTTGTCTAAATATGAAATTTCAATATGACCTGAATCATAGTAAACAGCTTCTATCTGAAAAGTCTCTTTTAGAATTTCTTTATCATCATCTCCACCAGAAATCAAAAACAATATTGCAAAAACAGTAATCAATCCAAGAGAAATGGTTGAAATTATTTTTTTAGGCATTTTTGAATTCTTTTCTCATCCTTCGCAAAAATTTAGAGTTAATTCTGATTCTTTCAAGGGTTTGAGCTTGAGTTCTCTCAGTTCCAGGAGTAGGGTTCTTTTTGAAAAATTGTTTTATTTCTTTTTCCATAGAATCGTCTGCAACTGAAGATATACTTGCAACTATTCTATTAAAGAGAGGGTTTCCATGGCCAACTTTTTTGTTTAATTTTTTCCAATTCTTCTTAAGCCAAGGCCAAAGAATTTGTTTTCCATAAGGGTTAGATGCAACTTTCATTATAGGCAATTGCATGTTTTGTGAGCGTACCTGAGAAGTCTGAGAGAAATTCAGTGATTTTTCAAGTAATTTTTTATCTTTAAAGCTACACATCGCACCCAAAAATCGTAATTTTTCTTCCATGGTTTTTGAAGTCTTGTATAATTTTATGAGATCATTATGAGTTTTTGAGTTACCAGTCCATGCAGCAATTGAACAAATAGCCTCAACCAAATCAGGGTGAAGGGATTTTGGAGATTTGAGGAATTTTTTGTAACGTTTCTGAGCTTCTTCTAAAACTTCTTCATCATCCATTTTACCCAAGGTAGAAATCACAAATGAACGAAGTAATGCATCAGTATGTTTGTCTGTTTTTTGAGGTTCCCAACCAAGTTCAAATAAAATTTTTCTAAAGTAATTAATTGCATATCCACGAATTTCCTCAGAAAATTTCTCATCATACGCACGAAAGTATAGAGATGCCAAGTTATGTGCAACATTAACAGATGCAAGATAACTATCTTCTTCATAGTACGCATCTGAAAAATCAAGATAATTTCGGACATTTTCATCCCCAGAAACACAAAGAGAGAACAAGTCATTTTGAATGGCCCACCTATCAATTTCAGGAATTCTTTTTTGATCAACTAGCATTTTCAAATCAAGCAATATTCCTTCAGAGTATTTTACACGGTAGAATCCTTTCCTACCAAAATTTGCAACGAATCCAATTGTATGTTTAGGAAGTTTTACAGACATGGATTTTTTTGAAAACATCTTTTTAGAGATTTCATCATACAATCCAATTGAAAGCGGAATCATCCACAGTCCTTTTGCATGTTTTTTATCTGGTTCTAACAAGTATCTTTTCTGTTTTAGCGACAGAGAATTTCCATTCTGATCTATTTCTACAAGTGGAAAACCTGGTTGTTTCAGCCATGAATTCACCATGGAGCTGACTGGCATTTTAGAGGCAGTTCCAATTTCATTCCATAAATCTTGTCCCTTTGCATTTTTGTATTTGAATTTTGTAAGATATTGCCTGAGGCCCTTCCTAAAATTAGGCTCACCCACGTAATGCTCAAGCATTCGCAAAACACATCCTCCTTTATCATATGAAATTGCATCAAAAATTTCCCTGATTTCAGCAGGAGAATTTACTTTCACATCAATTGGATGTGTTGTTTTAAGAGAGTCAAGACCCATTGCAACATTCATTGCATCTTCAACAAATTGATTCCATAAATCCCATTCAGGATAAAATTTATCTACAAATTTTGTTGCCATAAAAGTTGCAAAGCTTTCATTTAGCCACAAGTCATTCCACCACTTCATAGTTACAAGATTTCCAAACCATTGATGTGCAATTTCATGTGATATGACTTCTGCAATGAACTGTTTTGTTCTAGTTGAAGATGTTTTTGGATCATAAAGTAAGATGGTCTCTCTAAATGTAATAGCACCCCAATTTTCCATTGCACCTGCTGCAAAGTCAGGAACTGCAATCAAGTCAAGTTTTGGTAATGGGTATTTTATTCCAAAATATTTTTCATATGAAGTTAAAAGTTGTTTTCCTAATGCTAGTGAAAACTTCCCCTTTGATTTGTTTCCTTTTGTAGTTACTACTCTAATCTGAATTTTTCCAACTTTACCTGAAAGATATTCAAATTCTCCAACACCAAGATAAATCAGATAAGTTGAAACAATAGGAGTTTTGCCAAATTTGTAAAGTGTTTTGGAACCCATTTTCTTTTTGGATTCAACAGGCATGTTTGAAATAGCTGAGAATCGATTATCTGCAATTATAGATATTTCAAAAGTTGCTTTTGCTTCAGGTTCATCCCAGCAAGGAAAAGCACGTCTTGCATCGGCTGCTTCAAATTGGGTAGTTGCAAGATATTTTGTTTTTCCATTTTGGGTGTATTGGCTACGATAGAATCCCAATAGACGATCATTTAGAATTCCTTCAAATTCAATGTGAATTGTAGCCTTTCCTTTGATTTTCTTTTCAAGTTTAATTTCTAATTGTTCTTTTTTCTCACTTGTTTTTGCAGTTGCATTAACGCATGTTTTTCCCTGTTGGATATGAAGGGATTTGATTTTGATTTCAGCACAATTCATAGAGATTGTATTCGTGAGTTTTTTGCATTCTACTGTAATAGCCTCATTACCATCAAAAGTAAATTTCTTAAGATCAGGTTCAAAAGTAAGTTGATAGTTTAAAGGAATCGTATCCACATTTGAAGTTTGAAAGTAAGGCTTTATGTAGATTTTCTATTCTAAATCATTTTTTTGATTTGCTTTACAGATTAGAAAATCAAATAAATGCTTTAAAATATCTAAAATAACGTAAGATAGTCATGAAGCAAAAGGCAGCATCAAGGAATATCAAAATTTTAGTAGCAAAATTAGGATTAGACGGTCACGATAGAGGAGCATTAGTCCTCTGTAGGGCATTTAGAGACGCAGGAATGGAAGTAATTTATTCAGGATTGTTTGCAACTCCCGAAAGAGTGGCACAGATTGCAGAAGATGAAGATGTAGACGCCATTGCAATGAGTCTATTAAACGGCGCACATGGAACATTGTTTCCAAGAGTTGTAAAGGCGCTAAAAAAGAAAGGAATCAAAGATGTCCTAGTTGTAGGAGGAGGAGTCATTCCAGAAATTGATCATAAAGATCTAATTAAATCAGGAGTAGATCATGTGTTTGGTCCAGGAACGCCATTACCTACCATAATTGATCACATCACATTAGGCGTATCAAAATTAAGAAAAATTTAGTCATTCAGAACTAAACAAATCACAACCAGAATTACAAGGTTTATTCATCACACCCTCACATTTTCCATTTTCATCATGCATTATTCTATGATGGCCACAAATCTTGCATTTTTCTCTAAAATGAGCAATCAATTCCTTAGTAGAAAGTTCAGAATTTTCAATTTTGGATTTGGTAATTTCAGTCATATTTTTCATTGATTGTTTTCTTAGTTAAGTGTTCAATTAAAAATAAAAGAAAAGATTATTCTGTGGAATCAGGCCACATCATTTTGCGCATTTCTTTACCAACTTTTTCAATTTGGTGTGCATCATATTCTTTCATGTATTTGTCAAATGCATCTTTACCATTTTTCTGGTATTCTGAAATCCATTCGTTGTTGAATGTACCATCTTGAATCATGGTAAGAACTTTTTTCATATTCTCTTTATTTGAACCATCCATTACCATAGGTCCACGAGTCAAACCGCCATATCTAGCAGTTTCACTGACACGTCTCCACATTCCGTTGATTCCATATCTTTGAATCATATCTACAATGAGTTTTAGTTCATGTAGTACCTCAAAGTATGCAATTTCTGGTTGGTAACCTGCTTCAACAAGTGTTTCAAATGCATTGGTAATCATAGAAGATGCTCCACCACATAAGTCGGCTTGTTCTCCAAACCAATCAGTTTCGACTTCTTCTTTGAAAGTAGTTTGAATCAGTCCAGCGCGAGCACTTCCAATTGCTTTTGCAATTCCTAAGGTTCTATCCCAAGCTTTGCCAGTATAATCTTGTTCGACTGCAACAATTGAAGGAGTTCCAAAATTATCAAGATAAGTTTCTCTTACTTTAGAACCAGGTCCTTTAGGTGCAACCATAATAAGATCAACATTGTTTGGGGCTTCAATCCATTTCCAATAGATTGCAGCTGCATGAGAAAATGACAATGCTTTTCCTTCAGAAAGATTTGGTCCGATTTCATCTTTGTATACCTGACCCTGAATCATGTCCGGAATAAGGATGTGAATAATGTCTGCTTGTTTTGTTGCATCTGCAACTGACATTACTTTGTGACCATCAGCTTCGGCTTTTTTCCAGCTATTACCGCCTTCTTTTAGTCCGATTACAACATTTAGACCAGAGTCTTTCATGTTATTTGCTTGGGCATCACCTTGGATTCCATATCCAATAACAGCTACTGTTTGATCCTTTATTGGGTCTAGACTGATATCGTTATCTTTCCATGTTTTTGCCATGAATTTGATAAAAATATTGCAAATATTAACTATGAAATCTATATTTCAATAATTTTGTCACAAGAACGACATTTGACAAGTACTTTTTCCCTAGGAAGCCGGACAAATCTCTTTGAACCACAATTTGGGCAAATAGGACATGCACGTACAGGTTCCATCAGTGTTCAGTAGGTTTTGTATCAGATTGAGATATTACTTTTAGTCTATTTTCGCCATTAATGTTTTTGATGTAATCAACTACAGCCTTGGGAACAAATGATTCCCAATTCTCTCCAGAAATCATCATCTTACGAATTTTTGTTGCATTGTATGTTGCCCTATCAAGAAATTTTGGAGTAACAACGTCAATTCCAGAATCAGCTAAAAGCATTTTTACATAATCGTTTCCGCTGTACACTTTATCAAAATGAGGTAATGCAGACCTAAGATATGCAGACCAAGTTGCAACATTAAACTGATTTTCAATACCCACAATAAAACATCGGGATAAATCAATTTGAGAATCATTTATGGAGTTGTGAATCATTTCGATTCTTTCACCTGCCGTAAATGGATCTTTTTCTAAATAATTGAATTGAGAACTGGTGACTGCTATTATAACCTCATCACATTCATCCAGAATTTTTTCCACTAAATCTAGATGACCTAGATGAAAAGGCTGAAACCTACCCATCATTAATGCACGCATATACAAAGTACAATCAAGATTTTATTAAATCAGTCTATTGGATAGGTCCACTTCCAAGAATTCTAACTGTAGCAGATTCGGGTTTCAAAATTACTGCCATATCACCAGGTTTGAAAATTACAGGTTTTTCAAAAGTTAATTTCAGAGGAGATATTGAGGAGAATTTTGCGGCCTTTATTTGAAGTCCAATACTTACAAGGCATCCTTGATTTTCACCAATATCACCTTTGTAAAATGGATTTTTTGTAAAATCTAATTGTAGTTCGGTGGCAATGTTTACTGCATTCTCTTCAGAAATAACATCACCCCTTCCAACATCATCAGGTTTTACACCCTTTACAGCCAACCCAACTCTTGCAGGGCATACAGATTCTTCTACAGGGTCGTCATGCATTTGAATTGATTTTATCAAAACATCCACTCCAGCAGGATATAATTTCAAATTGTCATATTGTTTTATTTTACCAGAAGTAACTTTACCCAAAATTACAGTCCCAACGCCCTTCACGTCAAAGCAGTGATCAATGACCATTTCAGATGGCCCATCAACTGAATTAGATTCAATTTTATCCATCTCTTCTTTAATTTTATCTTGGTCTACTTTGAGATATTTTTCTACAACAGTTCCCTTTATCATAGCATCCAGTCTTGATTCATCAACATCAAAAGTATGAGACAAGATACCATGTTCTTTTTTTAACGAGTCAAGTGCAATGATTTGCTCCCCAGTATATTTATCGAGCGCATCTACATGAAATATGACAAATTCTGCAAGATTAATTGCCTGAAATAATGGTTGAATCTTATCTGGAAATCCACTTGGAGTAACCCATGTTTTAATTATTTCAGACTCTTTTCTATCATAAAGAGACAGATCTGTAACAGTACCTTTCTTGCCAAATTCTGAGGCAATGTCTTGCTTGCCCAAAACCACAAAGTTAATCGATTTAACCAACAAGATTCAGCATTGAAATGGTCTTATGAAGTTACGCCAGACAATCAGAACAACAAAATCAGAAAAAAATCAGCAAGGATATTCGGATAACTCATCAACATCATCACTATCCTCACCAATTATACGTAAATGATACAATATCAATTTTCGATAAGGCATACGAGATGAATTCATTTTATAAGAAAGTATGAATTTAATCACAATATAAGAATGACGGACAAATCATACTAAGGAAAATGATCCAAGACCTGAGCATAACTTGCAAATCTATGATTTTTAGGTTTTACCGATTTTTGTTTGTATTTTGGAATGGTTCTACCAACAGCACCATTTAGACCAAGAGGGCCTTTGACAAATTTTTGTCTATTAGCCCAGTACAAAACCTCATCAGAGGGGCTAAAATAATTAACAATTTTTTTTGATACGACCTTATTCAGCAATGGACCATATTTTTTTGAGGATGGTATGTCCTCAGTAATAGACGCACCAAAAAGATACACGGCCTCCACAATTCCTTTGTTTTGTGGTTTTTTTGACAGATGTTCAATGGTACTAAGAATTACCTGAGAACCTAATGAATGACCTATTAATCTAATTTTTGTTTTAGGGCTTTTTTGTTTGAAGTCTTGAATAAATAATGAAAGATTTCGTCCATTTTTCTTTGCAATTTTTTGTCCTGCATAAAGTGCACGTTTTGCATATTTTACAAGATGTGCACCTGTAGTGTTTGAGTCATAACTATAACCAATTACAGGATAAGAGTATCCTAGTTTTTTCAGCCTATTTTTTGCAATCAAAACTTTTGCCACTGCACCTGCATTATCATTTCTCAGTCCATGAATCATGATTGTCAGTTCTTTAGAACCAATTAATTTTGCAAAATCTTTTTTCGGATACAAAAAGTATGAATTGTTTTTTAGAGTGTCACCATTTGTAAGATCATAGTATCCTCGAGTTGAAATTCTCGGTATGATTTTAGACATTACTGAGGACCCAATTGTTTCTTGTATCTCTCAATATCAGTTGCTTCTACTTTACTAAACAAAGGAGATGCCTCGCCTAACATATGACCTGCTGGAATTGCCAATTCAGACATTTCATCCCATTTGTGATCATTAACGTTATCGCTAAAACCTAATTGAGTCCAAATTTTTTGTGAAGATTCAGGAATGAAAGGATATACTGCAATGGCTATGCTTCGTGCAGCATTTACGGCTAAATAGACACAGTTTTCAGTTCCAGGTCCATTTTTCCAAGGTTCCTTATGTTGGAAGTATTGGTTAAAGAAGGATGAAAACTCCATAACTTTCTTTAATGCTCGGTCAAGATGGTTTGAGTTCATCAGATCTCCAATTTCAGAAGATAGACCAGATATTTTTTCTTCAGCCTCTTTGTCTTTTTCATCAAAAGTTGTAGTTTTTGGGATAACTCCGTTGAATGCTTTTTTGGTAAAACCTAATGCACGGTTTACAAAATTTCCAAGATTGCCAATTAACTCAGAATTAATTCTAGTTGTAAAATCATCCCAATCAAAATTCAAATCATCTTGAGAGTAAGGATTTATTGCAACTAGATAGTATCGCAGATAGTCAGCTGGATAATAATTTAAAAACTGTTTCAGACCAATGTACCAATTTCTACTCTTAGATATTTTCTTAGATTGTAGTGTTAGATGACCTCTTGTGGGGATATAGTCAGGAAGTTTATACTCGCTGTTAATTCCCAATCGCATTGCAGGCAAAAACAAGTAATGATGATAAACAATATCCTTCCCAATGAAATGATAAATATCTGCGGAGTTCCAAAATGCTTTTCCATCAATTCCTTTATCATTTAGAAATTTTAATGCAGTAGAAATGTATGCCAAGTGATTATCAAACCAACCATAGAAAACTTTGTTTTTTGCATTATCAAGAGGGATGGGAACACCCCAAGTGATATCACGAGTGATATCCCAATCAATCAAACCAGACTTGATCCAATTTTGAACATATTTTTTGACATCTTTTTGAAGATGTTCACTTTCATCTAACCATTTGTATAAAGAGTCAGCAAAATTTTTGAGTTTGAAAAAATAATGCATTGTTTTTTCTTTGGTTGGAGTCTGACCACAAATAGAACATTTTGGGTCGGTGATTTCTTCGGGAACTCGTCCACAGCTTTCACAAAGATCAGAGTATTGATCTTCAGCATTACAATAAGGGCAGATCCCTTTCACATATCTATCAGGTAGAAATTTCTTATCATTATTACAATAAAATTGAATTATTTCCTGTTCATAGATATGTCCGGCATCGTTTAATTTTTTGAAAACATCTTGAACAAATTTTATGTTTTCATCAGAGCTTGTCTTGTAAAAAAAATCAAAATCAATGCCAAATGCCTTAAAATCCTCATAGTCTCTTTTGTTCCAATATGCTACATATTCTGAAGGAGTTTTTCCTTCTTTTTCAGATTGAATGAGGATGGGAGTTCCAAAGTCATCAGAAGCACAAACATAGTATGCCTCAACGCCGTTTAGTTTCAAAAATCTTGTAGTCACATCAGCTGGAAGATAAGTAGATGCAACATGCCCTAGATGAATTTCACCATTTGCATAAGGCAACGCACTTGTGATAATAGCCTTAGAATTCATTGATACACTAGAGAATATGAGATCTTAAGAAGTTTTGTAGAGAGGAAATTGAGAGTTACCAACTATTCATGTACTTTACTTGTTCAGGAGTAAGTTTGTCAATTTTTACATCCATAGCTTTTAGTGCATCAATAGCAACTTGACGATCTATTTCTTCAGGAACATTGATAATCTTATTTTCCATTTTCTTGTGATTTTTTAAGATGTACATTATGGATAAAATTTGGTTTGAAAATGATTGAGCCATAACTTCTGGAGGATGCCCTTCAGCTGCAACTAGATTTGCCAATCTACCTTCACCAATCAAATAAACGCGTTTTCCATTTTTAAGAACACATTCATCAAGACTGGGTCTAACTTGTTTTACTGATTTGGATTTTTTCAGTAAAAAGTCACTGTCGATTTCAACATCAAAGTGGCCAACATTTCCCATAATTGCACCTTCTTTCATTTGTAAGATGTGCTCTTTTCTTATCACACTAGTCATTCCAGTGCAAGTGATAAAGATATCACCGATTTTTGCAGCTTGTGACATAGGCATTACTTCAAATCCATCCATATGGGCTTCTAGTGCTTTTACAGGATCAATTTCAGTAACAATTACTTTAGAACCCATTCCATGACATCTAGATGCAACGCCACGACCTACCCAACCATATCCAACAACAACTACTCGTTTTGATGCCATGAGCAGATTCATTGCTCTTAGGTAACCATCAATTGTACTTTGTCCTGTCCCATAACGATTGTCAAACATATGTTTGGTATATGCTTCATTTACCAAGATGACAGGATAGCGAAGCTTGCCTTGATTTTCTACAGCTCTAATTCGGGTAACACCTGCAGTGGTTTCTTCAGTTGCACCTAAAATTTCCAAAGATTTGAATCGTTTATCAAAGTGGGCCTTGACATTCATGTCTGCCCCATCATCAGTTAAGATGGTGGGTTTATGTTTTAGAACCTGATCAATACACCAATCATATTCTTTGACTGATTGACCATGCCATGCATAAACATGAATTCCTTGAGATGCCAAAAAGGCTGCAATATCATCCTGCGTAGTTAATGGATTGCCACCACAACACGCAACTGTTGCACCAAGTTCTTTTGCACCCATTAAAAGAACGGATGTTTCTTTTGTGATATGCAAACAAAATCCTAACGTTATACCTTTGAGAGGTTTTGATTTTTTGAGTCGATTAATAGTATTATCTAAAATCTGCATATGAGATCTAGCCCATTCATAAGATAGTTTTCCATCTTTGATTAGTTTTGAACTAGACTTTACTTTGCTCACACAAAAAAACAACTACTCACATAATAAAACTCTATCATGCGAATCTAAATAAATGACAAAACAATCAAACAAGCAGTGGCTTGGAAAAAGATTGCCGATAAAGGAGAGATTGCTGCAGGAAAGGGCAAAGCATTCAAAATAGACGGAAAACAGATTGCAATATTTAATCAAGATGGATATCATGCATTAGATGACCTTTGCGTTCATCAAGATGGTTCACTTGCGCCAGGAAAACTAGATGGAGATATCGTAGAATGTCCACTTCATTTTTGGCACTATAATATCAAAACAGGTGAGCTTACAGATTATCTAAAAGATGTAAAACTAGAGACATATGCTGTAGAAGCAAGAGATGACGGAATTTACGTAGATATTTAGGCACAATTTTTATTCTGACAGAAATTAGAAAATCCAGATGAACCAGGAAATCATTGATGAGATAAAGAATCAAGATTATCCTTCAATAACAAAAACAATTGAGAAGTTTCTTTTAGAAAAAATAGAGGAAAATAATTCAAACGGGTTAATTTTGGGATTAAGCGGTGGAATAGACTCTGCGGTATTAGCTTATCTCTGCAAAAGAGTAGTCAAAGATAAGACACTTGCACTTTTAATGCCAGACACAGACATTACGCCAAAAAGTGAAACAGAAGATGCATTAAAGATGATTGCATTAACGGGCATAGAATACAAGTTAATCGATATCAAACCAATTGTAAATGAGTATTCAAAATACTTGGAACCAAATGATTGGGCAAAAGGAAATCTTCGAGCTCGCGTAAGAGCAAATATTTTGTACTATTATGCCAATGCAAAAAACTATCTGGTTCTAGGTTCCAGTGACAAAAGTGAATTCCTCATAGGATACTTTACAAAACATGGAGACGGTGCAGCAGATTTAATTCCAATAATTTCACTGTACAAATTACAAGTAAGAGAGATAGCAAGATATCTAGAAGTTCCACAGAATGTTATTGAAAAAAAGAGTAGTCCTCACTTGTGGAAAGATCATGGTGCAGAAAAAGAAATTGGGATATCATATGAAGAGATTGATTCAATATTGTATTGCATGTTTGAAAAGAAATTATCTCTTGATCAAATAGCAGAGAGTACCAACATCGGAAAAGAAACCATACAAAAAGTTCAACAATTACACATTAAGAGTCAACACAAAAGACTACCTCAACAAAAACCATTTGAGAGTTAAAGATGAGATTACAAGATACATTAAGCAATTCAGAAAAAGAGTTAGAAACTACAGGAACAGTAAGAGTATATCTATGTGGGGTGACTGTCTATGACGAGTCGCATATTGGTCACGCCAGAACCATTATCGTTTTTGATGTATTAAGAAAATACCTGGAAAGTAAAAAAATCAATGTAGAATTTATTCAAAATTTTACAGATGTGGATGATAAGATCATAAAACGTGCAAATGTAGAGAACACAACTGCTCAGCAAATAAGCACAAAATACATTGAAAATTATTTTTCTGATTTTGATGCATTAAATGTAAAACGTGCAACAAATTACCCAAAGGCTACCGAACACATTAAAGATATTCAAGAATTCATTGAAAAATTAATTGAAAAGAATGTTGCATATGTAACAAAAAATGGAGTGTATTTTGCAGTAGATAAATTTCCAGAGTATGGAAAATTATCTAAAAAGAAAATTGATGAGCTTCAATCAGGAGCAAGAATAGAAGTAGACGAAGCAAAAAAAGATCCATTAGATTTTGCGCTGTGGAAACTTTCAGATATTGAACCAGTTTGGGATAGCCCTTGGGGGAAAGGCAGACCAGGATGGCACATAGAGTGTTCTACAATGAGCATCAAGTATCTTGGAGAGAATTTTGACATACATGGTGGAGGACGAGATCTGATTTTCCCTCATCATGAAAATGAGATTGCACAATCAGAATCATTCACATCAAAACAATTTGCAAAAATTTGGATGCATGTTGGGATGGTGACAATAAATGGCGAAAAAATGTCAAAGTCATTAGGGAACATAAAATCCATAAAACATGTGTTAGAAAATTGGGGTCCAAACATCATCAGATTATTTTGTTTATCAGGTCATTATTCAAAACCAATAGACTATACTGACGGATTACTTAAAGAGAGTTTAACAAAATGGCGTCAAGCTGAAATGTGTTATTATGAATTAATTCATGCGAATTCAGAAGAAGATCACAATGTAGAAAATACAATTGAGACATCAAGAAAGGAATTTGATGCTGCACTTGAATCAGATTTCAACACACACTTAGCGTTATCATCATTTTTCAAACTAGTCAAAGAAACCAACAAAATGGCAGCCGAAAGCAGTATTAGTAAAACAGATGCCCAAAAAATTATGCCCGAATTTGAGAGAATGCTTACAATTTTAGGATTAGACATTCCAAAAATATCACAACAAGAAAAAGAACAGATCAGTTCATTGATACAAAAAAGGGAAGAGTTGCGAAAAGAGAAAAAATTTGAAGAAGCAGATGAGATTCGCAATCAAATCAATGAAATGAATATTGAAATTATCGATCATCAAGGAAAAACAGTCTGGATCAGAAAAGAGAAGATCAAGGCAGAGAATCAGATTTGACAGGAACAGCGTTTTTGTTTTAGAATTTGAATTTGTTTAGGGATTGAATCAATCAAAATATTTTGTTTTGATGCGCCAATAGCTTTCCTTTTGTCAAGCGAGCTATGATGACGATAACCTCTACTATGTAATTCAATAACCAATTCCTCATGTCTAAAATACAGTGCTTTCAATTTTCCTTTCCATCGCATAGTTTCAGGATGAAGTGAATATCCCTTTTTTTGTTCTGTAATAATAGACCAAATTGCATGAAGTTCTCTGTGCTCACCTAACAAATGGTTTTTACACAGTTTTTTTGCAGAGATGTCCCATACACGCATAATAAAAAAAATATTTTGAGATATTTAACAAAACAACAAGAAAACACCTAGTGCTAAGAAAAAGATTTAGTTAAACGTAATTTTTCAGAGATAAAAAAAATTAGTTCAGTCTAATTAGTTTCATCTAATTTTCGAGTTGTTTATTATCGACATATTACAAATAAGAACATGAATGCATGGAATAAATTTTGGAAATGGTATGAAAACAAAATTCTTGGCAGCGTAATTGTTATTGCAGTTATTCAATTCATTCAAGTTCCACACATGGTGTGGAATGCAGATATGATGTTAGAAGCAGGAGTGGTTTCAAGAATTCACCCCATAATTGATTGGTTCTTGTACGGTGTTGACCTAATTGAAATTGTTTCAATTGTTAATGTGGGCATGATAATGTTCAGTTTATTAAAAAAGAGACACAGTAAAAAAGAAGAAATTTCTGCATAGAATTTTTTTTATGAAATTCTTTACGCCTTTCCTTGCCAGATTACTCTTTGTGGGAATGGAATCTCTATACCAGCCTCATCAAGAGCATTTTTTGCAACAATAAGCAATTTTGGAGACACTGCACCCCAATCTTCTCTAGGGTGCCAAACCAAAATTTCAATATTTACACTTGAATCACCCAGTTCCTTTAGTCGGAATTCAGGCTGGGGTACAGCTAAAACAAACGGCATTGTTTTTTGAATTGCTTTTTCCAAAACAGAAATGGCACCTTCGATATCTTCTTTGTATGCAATTCCAACAACAGCCTCAGATCTCCTGACAGGTGTAGAAGTAAGAGATCTTATGTTGTGAGTAAAAAAGGACTCGTTAGGGATTCTAACTATAGTACCATCAAACTGTCGAATTCGAACAGAGAAAGTACTGATATCCAACAAAGTTCCGGAAATCCCATCAGACGGAAGTTCTACTGAATCTCCCTGCCTTACAGGCTTTTCAATCATGAGGAAAATCCCTGAAATCAAATTAGAAACAACAGACTGAGTTGCAAATCCTATAACAACTCCAAAGATTCCACCTGCCACCAGCAGGCCAGATAAATCAACACCTGTAGAAGAGGTAAATACCAAAAATGCGATAATGATTATTCCAAAGTATAATAATTTGCCCATATTCTTTGCCGTATCTTGAGGCAATTTTGGGCCATAGTATTTTGTAAAAAGCAGTCGAACAGTCCTAGCAACAATTATTCCAACTGCCATAATTATTCCACCTATCAATAATGACAGCAAGGTGAGACCACCTGTGATTTCTATTTGAGACAAGTTATCAAAAAATTCCAATACCATCAATCAACACCCATATCCACGTTTTTTACTTGTGAGGCCACTTCGTAAGTAGGAGACACAGTCCAATCAGTCTCTAATTTTTTAGCATACACATCCAATATTTCCAAAGTAAGTTTTTTCCTCATTACCGCATCAAGGGAATCAATTATTGCCTTTGATTTTTGATAATAAATCGTATTATTAGATATAGGAAAGACTACTTTGGAAATTGAGTGTCCTTCACCTAATTCATTTCTAAGACGAATCTGCATCACAGCATTAACAAATGAAATGGAATCATCATAAGATTCAACTATATCAGATTTATAGTACTTGCAAAGAGTTCCGCTTTCGGGAGTACCATACAACCCAAATCTACAGCGAACAGGGTCACATGCAAACCAATCTAATGAATCCTTGTGGCCATCATGAATAAGAAAAATACCTATTTCAATAGGACAGCGGACATAAATCGAAGCTGCAGATCCTTCAGATAAAAATACAGGAGTTTCAAAATCCAAGTACACGTAATTTGTTCTTCTTGCAGGATAATTCAAAGGTCTAATCGGACACAACTCAATTTCAAAATAACTTGTTTTGACAGGAATCATTTTTTCAACAACATTGTCTTCTGCGTCTTTTCTTGTATAAGAAAAAACATTATCAGACAGTTTCTTTATTTGGATTTCTATATTAGGCAATGAAAGTTCTAGAGAGTCATCTATTTTGTAAACACCATAACTAGAAAATTCAGACGTTGTTTCTTCCAAAGCACCATTAGTCTAACACACCTGAATTTATTCCCTATGCTTCAAAATGGAAGATTTGCAAGATAATGAATTCTTTGGAAAAACAGATTTTTTTCTAAAGTGTAGCCTATAAAAAAGCAAAATTCCCAATAGTTCTAAGTATTCGACAAAGCCTACAGTGTAAAAATGCAGCAACCAACCATCCAATTTTTGATCTATGGATGCAATAATAACTGACATTTCAGGAAACGAGGTTAAGAATGCAACAGGAATCATCAGAAATGATGTAAACCACTCTAAGGCACCCCAATGCTTTGTAGAATCTAAAATCAGTTCTGGAGTATCTGCAGAAGATATTGCAGGAAGGTGTAGAATTTCAGAGACAGTAGAATTCCCCTGATGAATGGCAAAAATCATCCCTCCCAAAATCAATAAGAGAAATACAGATTCACCAAAAACAACATAGCCGCGTTTTCCTTTCTGAAATTTGAAAATTTGTCTTTCGAGCATGGGACCAAAAAATCCCAATTTGTTTTTCTTTGCAAGTAAAATTACTACAAATGTAAGTACAGAGATAATACCAAGAGATCCAAACCAGTTATCAGAGACATATTGGACAAAAAGCAGTCGTACAGGTAATAGAATTCCAGTCATAATTGCAAAGACAAGAAGTGATTCACAGACACTCCTCAAAACAAACATCCCTGAATAGCAAATGTATTCATGCATATGATAAAAGAAGTTTGCTTATAACAAGAATGGACATTTTTTGCTAGTGCTAATTGGAATTATTTCTTAGATGCACTAACCAAAGAAACAACATCACGATCACGTAGTTGATAATCAACAGGCAATCTAAGATTGTACCTCAAATCTTTTCCATAAAGAAGACCTTTGGTAAGATCAGTATGAATTTCTTTGGCAAGATCATTAATCGTAGCACCATCCTTTAATAAAATCAAATCAGGCAGTACACGTCCTTTTTTGTCTGAGAGGTTTTGTTCATCAGCTACAGGATAGATGGAATTCATTTTTAATAATTTAAAGACTGCAATATTGATTGCAAATTGCACTCCAGTTCTCATGTATTCACCCATGATTCCTTTTTTAATGAAATCCAGAGCATTAATTTGCTTTGTGTTAAGTTCATCAGATTTTATGATTTCAAATTGTTCAGAACCAGGAGAATACTTGATCAAACCTTTTTGTTCAGCCCGTCTTAAACTGAATTCACTATCACCGCTAACTGGAATCACAATAGAATCATTGTATCGTTCTCTGAGTCTTGCAAAGTTTTTGTCTGCGCATTCAACATCTATTTTATTTGCAACAATCAAAGTAGGTTTAGAAATTTTTCTTAGATGGGAAGCAAATTTTTTGCTGTCAACCACGTCAAAATCATCAAAGTCTTTTTCTTCAAGTTCAACGGCATGCAATGTTTCTTTTACATGAATTTTCTGAACTCCTATTCCACGGTACAAGTCAGTTATTGCATCAATTAGATCCGTACCAGTTCGAATTAGTTTTGAAACTTTTTCTCGATTACCCTCTAAAATTTTATGATACCACATAATCAGTTCTTCTTCAATATCTGCAAAATCAGAAATAGGATCACCGTTTCCAGGTTCAGTGATCTTTCCTGAGGAATCTATTCCTCCTGATGCATCAACTACATGCAACAAGGCATCAGATTGTGCTGCAATCGAGAGAAATTGGTTTCCTAGTCCTTTGCCTTTCCAGGCATCTTTGATAAGACCGGGCAAATCAATTAGTTCAATAGGAATGTATCTCCATCCTTCAATACATTTAGAATTATTTGGATTATCCTCAATTTTGAATTCAGGATGAACACACAGAGTTATTGCATGAGCAGTTCCAGAAACAGGTTTTTTTGTAGTAAAAGGATAAGAAGAGATTTCTTCTGAAGAGAGTGTAGCAGCATTAAAGAAAGTTGTTTTGCCAGTATTGGTTTTACCAATTAATCCAAGTTTGATTGGCATAAATTAACAGTCATTTCAGAATATTTATCTCTGCCTAGACTAGTCTAGTCGGTCTTTGATTTTTTTCACAGTTTGTTCCAATTCCCGAATATACCAATTAATGTCATCCAGTTCTTCTACAGTAAGAACATCATTCCATTTTTCTAAAACTGTTTGAGATATTTCAGAGCAATTATACAATAAATTCCAAAAAGGATGATGTTCGGCAGTAGTCAATGCAAGTTCAGTGACATCATTTAATCCATTTTTTGCCCTTGCTAAAGAAGTAATTTTTTCACCAAAAATTTTAACAACATTATTTTCCAAATCTTTTTCAATTTTTAGAGGAACATTGTTTTTTTCATATTTACTTGCAAGATCAATCAGATCATTGTAAAATTCTTCAAAAGTGGACATTAGAATAATCTCTGGTGTTCTGCAAGCATGCATCGATTAAAGACAATTTTTACACCTTGTTTACGTGCTAATTCTTCAGCTTCAGGATTATGAATTCCCTCTTGCAACCATATCACCTTAGGTTTTTTCTTTAAAGCTTCTTGAACAACAGGCAATACTTGATCAGAGGGTCTAAAAACATCTACTATGTCAATATCATCATCAATATCAGATACTTTTTCATAGCATTTTCTACCTAAGATTTCATTGGTAGTAGGGTTAACAGGTGTTATTTCATATCCATTATCAGACAAATATTTAGGTACATAATGGGCAGCTTTGTTTTCGTGTTTAGACATACCCACTACAGCTACTTTTTTTAATGTAAAAATATCTCGAATTTCATCGTCACTGTATGAATCACGTTCCATGTAAAACAAAACTTAGAGGTTGAATATAATTTTTGAAAAGAAAATGTCAGCAAAGCATTACACAAATACAATAATACCATAGAACAAACAAAACAACATATGAGTAAGTCAATTTTAGTTACAGGAGCCACAGGTTTTATCGGGTCACATCTAGTTGAAGAATTATTAAAAAAACAACATCATGTGGAATCATTAATCAGAAAAGGAAAGACAGGAAACCCCAAATCAAAAACGATCACAGGAGACATAACTGACAAAAATATGAAGTTAGGAGATGCAAAATACGATTGTGTTTTTCATTTGGCATCGCATACACCACTAGAAAAAAATAAAAAAACATTGCAAAATGTGAATCTTGAAGGCACCAAAAATCTCTTTAATGCCATAAATAACAACACAAAATCATTTTTGTATGTTTCAGGCATGGGAGTGTACGGTGAAACAGGAGACAAGATTGTTGATGAAACTTTTCCATATTCACCCAATACAGAATTTGTAAAAACTAGATTAAAAGCACAAGAATTTTTAGAGAAAAATTGTAAAGAACTAGGAATTGATTTTTCAGTAGTACATTTTGGAGACGTTTATGGAACAAAAGGATGGTTCTATGAATTTTTGATCAAGCGTTTGTTAAAAAATACATTCAGATTACCAAAAGGAGGTAAATACTACAAATGTTTTGTTCATATTGATGATGCTGTTGGAAGTTTGATATCAATTTTAGAGAACAATCGTTTTAACGAAAGATTCAACGTGGTAGATTCAACACATACAAAATTCAATGATTTTGTGAATTATACAGCTGACTCGATAGGCATTAAACATCCAGGTAATGTTCCTACATTTCTTGTAAAAGCATTGTTAGGTTCAGATCTAACCAAGTTGTTAACTACATCAATAAAGGCATCCAATAAGAAAATATCAGAAATATACCAATTCAAATTCCCTTCTTACGAGACAGGAGTTACAGACATCATATCCGAATTAAAAAAGAAAGGAATGCTGGCAACCTCTAAAAGATAGAATTTTTTAGGGATAAATGGAAAACAACAGTATGGAAGAACCAAAAGATCTAGTCGTATTGGGGGCAATAAGAAACGGAAATAAAAAATTTGATAAAATTAAAAAAGCCACGCAGATAGACGCTGAGGAATTAAATTCAATTTTAGAGAAACTAGAAGAAAAAGGAATGATTGATGTAGAAGAAAAAAAAGGGTGGCTAGGCAAAAAGATAGAGATCAAAGTTACAGACAAGGGTTCTAGAGAAATTGATGAAAGAGTTCACGAATTACAGGAAAAATGGAATCAGATGTCACTGTTGTATAAATCAGGAGATAAGCAAAAACTTCAGCAATACATGGATGATAACAAGTCATTTCTTCCAATGATGATGTTTTTTGGAGTAATGGACATGATGATGTTTTCAATGATGTTTAGCATGATAGGAATGTCAATGTCCGACTATGTTCCACCAGAAAGTATCCCAGATGGAATGGAGGGAGGAGAAGGAATGGATGGAGCAGAGGACTTTGGCGACGGAGGATTTGATATTGACATCGGTTTTTAGCCCCCAAAGATGTAATTTATACTTGAATTAGAAAGAAAAACAATTGATTTACAGTTCTTTTAACAATCCAGGTTTAGTCAAAGTACTTTATTTTTTGAAATCACACAACACAGAATATCTTTCAGGACAAGATCTAAGCGACGTATTAAAAATTAGCAGAGTTGCAGTTTGGAAACATATTAAAAAAATTCAAGAGTTAGGCTATGAAATTGAAACAAAACAAAAACTAGGCTACAGATTAAAAGAAGATTCTGAAAAATTACTGCCTTGGGAGATTACAGAGGGATTAAAAACTAAATTCATAGGAAAACAAGCATATTATTTTGAAACCATTGATTCAACACAGAATCAAGCATTATCAATGGTGTTTGACAAAGAGAATAACGGTACAGTGATAGTTGCTGAAAAACAAACCAGTGGGAAGGGAAGAGAGGGAAGAAGGTGGGAATCACCAAAAGGAGGAATATGGTTATCAATAATCCTACATCCAAAATTTGACATATCTGCTGCTACATTGTTTCCACTAGCTGCATCATTGGCACTTTCAAATTCAATTGAAAAAACGTTAAAAATTAAATCAGAGCTAAAGTGGCCTAATGACATTACAATTAAAAGCAAAAAAGTTGCAGGAATGTTAGTAGATGTATCATTAGAATCCAACAAGATAGAAGATCTTGTTCTAGGTGTCGGAATAAACTTCGATGTAGATGTAAAAGAAATTGAGAAAAAACTAAAAGGAACCCCTAATTTTTATGGCATTTCATCATTAATGCAACATAACAAAAAAGTAAAACCAATAGACTTGGTTCATTCCTTTCTAACAGAACTTGAAAAAGTATACACGGATTTAAGTTCAGGAAGAATTAAGAAGATAGTCAAAGAATGGACAAACAAATCATCAACCATAGGAAAAAACGTGGAGTTAGAAACAGAAGATGGAAAAATTTCAGGCAAAGCCATCAGAATCGACGAAGATGGTGCACTTGTTGTTTCAAAAAACAACATTACTAAAAGAGTGATTGCAGGAGATATAGTTCACACATAAAGACAAAAGCTACTTTTTAGAACGTTTTTGTGTTTTTGGTTTAGAAGTTTTTTTAGATGTTTTAGAAGAGGTTTTTGTAGAGATCAATGAAGATTGTTCCTTTAATACATCTTTTAATTCATTTTGTATTTCAAAAACGGTGGATAGCAAGTCTTCAAGAGCCGATGCATATTGTTCATATGTCGATATTAGTTCAGATTTCTTCTCGTTTGATTTTGAAAGGTATTCATTTGAGCGTAAGAGATTGGCAGAAGATATCAATTCAGGCAGATCCACAATAGGATCTCCAAGAGCATTTAGCTCAGATTTAACTTCTTGAATTTTTTTTCGTAAAGAATAGATTGCATTTCCAGCACCAAATTGAGTCATTCTAAATTAAAATAAAGCATAACAGATTAAAGATTTGCTCAAAGAATCCACATAAAGACCCATTCCAAAAAATTAGAGAAACAAAATATATCTGAAAAAGAAACAAGCAAAATCAGTCAATATGATTCAATATTTTGTAATTATAGGGTTGATTTTTGTAGGTTTTTTTACAGTACCAATTTTTGCTCAAACTATCGAAGATGCCCCCATAATGTTTGAAGAGGCAAAGAGTCATTTTGAAAACGGGGATTATAATCAGGCCATAACAATTTATGATGAAATTTTAGAAATTGCCCCAGATAACATATCTACATTAAAAATGAAAGGAATTGCCCAAAGCAACTTAGGATATCACGAAAAATCATTAAAACAATTTTTCAAAATTCTTCAATACAAACCAGATGATGCAATTGCATTAACAGGTATGGGTGTGGGATTTGGAAATCTTGGGGAATATCAAGAATCATTAAAATATTTTAAAAAGGCATTGCAGGAAAAACCAAATAGCATAGTAGTTAATAATTACAAAGAGTTTATCGAACGAGTTATTTCCAAATATCCATACACACCAACTGAAAAACCTCAAGAATTTCAAAATACGCACACTTCAAAGATTCCAGATTGGGTTCGAAATATTGCAGGATGGTGGGCCGATGACAAAATTGAAGATTCAGAATTTGTTTCTGCTCTAACATATTTAATTGAAAATAAAATAGTTCAGGTTCCATCCACTGATGAAAATAAAACTGTTGAAAATAAAATTCCAGATTGGATAAAAGACAATGCAGGATGGTGGGCCGATGACATGATAAATGATCAAGATTTTGTTGCAGGCATTCAGCATATGATGGAAAATGGAATTCTCGTGGTAAAAATTGAGAAATCCCCCGAGGAAATCAAAAAAGAAAAAGAAATAGAATTTTATTATTTTGAAAAATATTTACGCAGTATTTCAAAAAATGTAGACGATGAAAAAAGATACATCGAATATCCAAATCCAAGTCAAGACGTGATAAAAAAATTTCTTAGAGACTACGTAAAATGGAATTTTGAAGAAGAAGTAAAAAATGCATCAAGTAAATTTCCAAATCCAACATATGAAATCATAGATGAAGCATATGTAATTCATTACAAGGTATATGTCAACGAACAACCATCAGGATTACCATTAGATCATGTTAGTACTTTACAGAATTCTTTTGCATTTTGGGAAAATCAAGAACTTAACACAAATAATCAAAAAGCAAGAGTAGAGTTTGAAATAGTTGATCAGAAATATGATGCAAATGTTTGGGTCACATGGGTAGTTAGAGAATTAGGGGAAGGAGTTCTAGGACATGCCCATCTAGGAAAGGGAGTTGTAGAAGTCACTTTAGGAGATTACAATTGTGATGGAAGTTTCCAATTGTATGACGTAAATACAGTAGAGAAAATAATGACGCATGAATTAGGGCATTCAATTGGGTTGCCACACGTAACAGACAGAAACAATATCATGTACTCTTCAATGAAAACAAATTATGCGTATTGTTTATTGAGTTAAAATTTCAAAATACCGTTAGTACAACCTAATTTGCATTCTTGTTCCATAGAATGAGAATAGATGTTAGCTTAACCTACACACAATTAACCTGCAGAAATTATGTAAAACGGATAATAAGCTAATAACGTTAATCGTAATGATTATGCTTAAGAACACAATGGTTTCTGGACCAAAATGTCCAGCATGTGGAGATAAAAAAATGGTTACCGATGAAAATACAGGCGAATTATTTTGTGGCAAATGTGGATTTGTAGTAACTGACAAAATTGCAGATACAGGTGCAGAATGGCGATCATTTGCAAGTGATGACACAAACAGAACAAGGGTTGGAGCAGGCACATCACTAACAATGCACGATATGGGACTGTCAACGATTATCGGTCAAGCAAATAAAGATTCAACAGGAAAGCCACTATCTGCAAGTGTAAAAAGTTCTATTGAAAGACTCAGAACTTGGGACAGTAGAACACAAGCACATTCATCTGCAGATAGAAATCTCAGACAAGCTCTAAATGAGATGGATAAATTAAAAGACAAACTTGCTTTAACAGACGCAGTTGTTGAAAAAGCAGCATATATCTACAGAAAAGCGATGGAGAAAAAACTAGTAAGAGGTCGTTCAATTCAGGGATTGGTTGCAGCATGTCTTTACGCATCATGTAGAAATACAGAAACTCCAAGAACATTAGACGATATTGCAAAGGGAATCAACATTAGAAGAAAAGATGTTGCAAGATGCTACAGATTAATTTTTAGAGAACTTGAGTTAAAAATGCCAGTTGTAGATCCGATAAAAGGAGTTTCAAGGATTGCAAGCATTGCAGAGTTAAGTGAAAAAAGCAAAAGAAAGGCAGTATCAATTTTAGAACAAGCAAAAAAAATTGGAATGGTGGCAGGAAAAGATCCTATGGGAATAGCCGCAGCTGCACTCTACTTAGCATGTATTAGTACAGGAGAAATAAAATCACAAAAAGACATATCGATTGCATCAGGAGTGACCGAGGTTACAATCAGAAATAGATGTGCAGGTCTAAGAAAAATGCTCCAAGATTAAGAACAGAGATGCTTAACAATCAAAATTCATGGTCAGATTGGCTAGACTCTAATGACGAGAATATTTCAAACATACCTAGATCATCAGGAGTTTTCATGATGCATTCATCAATGAAAATTCTATGCATTGAAGGTACAAAAAATATCAATAACAGCATTAGAGAAAAGATAACACAGCCTTGCATTTTAGAAAATACAAGATTACGATACATGATAACAGATAATTTTGAGAAAATATCCAGTGAACTCATCCAAGATTACAAGAACAGACATGAAGGAAACCTTCCTTTATGTATGCAAGAATAATCTACAGCCCAACTTTCTTTAGTCGCTTAAACTCTAATTTATCCCAAGGATAAACAATGTATTCAGTGCCAATTGTTTTTTTTGCAAAGAGGAGTTGGTTTGGGTATCGTTTTCCACGTCTTGCAAATAAAGTAACAAAAACAAGTTTTGAAGGATCTTCAATTTTTGGAATTATCTTTTTGAATGTCTTTCCAGAATCATAAATATCATCAACAAAAATTGAATCGTATGGAATTTTATTTTTGTCAACAAATATAGTTTCAATTCCCAAGTGATCTGCCAACAATCTAGCAGGAACCAAACCACCCCGACTAATTGTTGAGATGCTAGTAAAATCTCTATTCAAGTCGATTATTTTTTTAGAAAGAATTTTTACTAATTTTTCAACCTCACGCCAACTGACATTTTGAGAATCCATAAAATACAAACAAACAACTAGAATTAAGTTCTTATCACATCTAAAAAGTCCTAATATTTTTCTTAAGAGGGGCAATTATCTTTAAAACTTTAAACGGAATCTTACCAAAGTCAAGGTCTTTTTCTGCAGAAACAAGACAAACATCATCATTTGTTAACGGAAAGCTCATGACTATTACTTTGTCACGATAAGACATTGAAAAATGAACTTCGCCAAATTCTTTATCAAATTCATGTCTCATTCTCACCCTTAAGGCCAATTCCATAAACATCATTTCGTCTTGTTTTTGTGCTTCAAGTGAATGAAGTCCCTTTTTCATACCACCTGCAACAAGATGCCCTCTATTGTTGATTATTCGGGCAGATCTCATTTTTGTATCTAATTTTGTTATTTTTTGGCAGATTTTTTCAAGTTTATCAGAATTTGCCATTTGTCTAAATTAACAAGCGAACTATTTATTGCGATCTGTGTATTTACTAGTTTGTGAAGACACAATCACCTAAAGAGATGACAGAGTATTATAAGCACTTGTCATTATTTTGGACAGATTTAATTCACCTGATGAGCAGTAAGCCACAGGCTTTAACGTCAATAGGTCCAATGAGAGCATTTGCAGCAAATTCAAAAAAAATTGCGACAGAGTTAATTGAAATTAACGAAAGTCTTTTAGAATTTAACAAATTCCTCACTGAATACTACAAGCAACTTGCAGACACATGGAATATTGCCCAAAAGAAAGTCAATCAAAAAGTACCAGAAGTACCTCAAGACGTAGAACAAATCGAGGCATTCAAAAGAATTTGGATTGATATTTTTGATAATGATTTTACAGAATTATTTGATTCAGAAAAATTTGGAGATAATTATGGAAAGTTGATATCAAAAGAATTACAGTTAACAAAACATTGGACAAACATTTCAAATGTGGTGTTACAGTCAGCAAACTTACCAAGTAAAGAAGAGATTGATGAAGCATACAAAGAACTACATGCTTTGAAAAAAAGAGTCACAAAATTAGAAATCGAGTTAAAGAAAAGGGAAAATAAAAAATGAAATCAGAATCAAGATTAGATCCAAAGATAATGGAAGAAATTCTCAAATTTTCAAAAAATGTTGTTGAGGCACCAAGATTGGTTGCAGCACCTGATGAAATTAATTTGGAAGTAACACCACATGATGTAGCACATCAGATTGACAAAGCACGCTTGTTACATTACAAACCGCTAACAGAAAAACAGCATAAAACACCTTTGATAATCTCATATGCATTGATTAACAGGTACCATATTTTAGACATCCATCCAGAAAAAAGTTGGGTCAGAAATCTACTTCAGCAGGGATTTGACGTATACATGTTGGATTGGGGTACTCCAACTAACATGGACAAGTATCTAGATTTTGATGATTATGTAAATGGATATCTTGATAGTTGTGTGGAATTCGTAAAGGATGAAACATCATCTGAAAAAGTATCACTGCAAGGATATTGTACAGGTGCAACAATTGCCACCGCATACACATCACTGCATCCAGAAAGCGTGAAAAATTTTATTGCAACGGCCCCAGTTATCGACGGATGGCGTGATACTACGGTGATCAGTAATTTGGCCAAACATATTGATGTTGAAAAAATGGTCAGCATTATTGGAAACATGCCTCCGGAATTCATGTATTATTGTTTTTCAGTACTAAAGCCATTTGAGCAAGGAATTGAAAAATACGTGAATTTCTTCAAGAACATAGACAACCAAAGATTCGTAGATAGTTTCCTCAGAGTAGAACGATGGTTAGGTGACACTCCCCCCATACCTGGAGAGTTATTCAAACAATGGATAAAAGACATCTACCAAGAAAACTTGCTAATTCAAAATAAAATGTATGTTGGAGGAAACCACATAGATTTGAAAAAAATAGACATGCCAATATTTACTCAAGTTGCAGTAGGAGATCACCTTGTATCACCAGAATGCAGTATGCCGTTACATTATGCAGTTGCCAGTCAAGACAAAACTTTGAGAATATATCCAACAGGACATGTAGGAATGATTGCTAGTTCAATATCACAGAAAAAAGTGTTGCCTGAGCTTGGTCAGTGGTTAGCTGAAAGATCATAAAAAAAGAAAAAAAATAAAATTTGGATTCGCCACTAGTTGTTCTTTGTGGTGAATGCTGAAATCCAAGACTGTAGAATGTTTCTGTTTAGATCAGCAAATGATTTTGCGTTGTCGTTAAAGGTCTTGATGTTTTGTTGTGTTGCATCAATAGTTGCAAGTGTTACTTGGTTCTGAATTGATGAAGCCTTTACGATTTCTTCTGTAGTATCCTGAATTACTTTTAGTGTAGTTTCTGGAATGTTTGTTGTCATACCTGCTTTCTTTGCATATTCTTTTTGTAATGTGATGGTTGAATCTGCAATGTTTTCATAAGCTTGTAGGAATTCCTGCTGTACATTTGTAATTGCTTGATGATACTGTGGTACTGATTGTCTAATACCATTGAAGAATTTATCTACGTTTTGCTGATATACAGAAAATAGATCTTTTGGATTTGATTGTGTCTGTTCGTTCTTACTCAATTTTTCACCTCCCTAGCTTTTGATTTTTTTGCTATTGGAAGAACAATGACTTGTACCAAGTCACCTTCACCAAGTCCAAGGGCATTACGTTCTGCCTCTGGAATGGAAATTCTGCCATTACTACCGACAGTGGTCTTGTAGGCACCCCAATTCATGAAGGATGGAAGCATTTGTCCAATATTGAACATAGTATCTACACTCTTGTTTTGGAGAGAAGACATATTTTCCATCATTTGGGTTTGAGCATTTTTGGTGTTTTCAGAAACAACCTTGAGAGTTTCTAAAGGATTGAATGTTTGATTATTTTGATTACTCATTAATGAGCCAAAATTTTTCATAAATTCAGCTTGTGCACGACCACTTTTTTGAATCCAATCTTTAAACATAGTTGTTGGATCATATTGGTTTTGATTACCACTCATAGGTAATAGTAGGAAATAATAGGTATTTAAACTCTATTATTTGCTAAAAAATCCAACACAATAGAAGAAAAGTGTACAGGATCCTGCACATAAGGCGTATGCCCACATCTATCCATCCTATAAAATCTGCAATCTTTGATGGATGAAACAAATTCATCAGCATTAGTGATTGGAATTACAGGATCATCTGAACCCCAAATGATCAATGTAGGAATTTCAATAGATGTGAGTTTTTTTGTGATTACTTCAGCGTTTTTTAATCCAAGAATAGTAGACATGAAGGCGAGTTTTGCATTTGGCAATTGCATCCTTTCTAAAAATCCAGTGACTATTTTTTGATCAACTTCTTCACCAGATCCTTCCATCATCTCAAAGGCATTTTTTGCACTTTGTTCATTTGGATAAAGTGCAGCCATAATGTAAGCATCAAGCGCAGGAGTAGATTGTTTCATTACACCTGCTGGAGAAACAAGAATCAATTTTTCTAAGTGTTCAGGATGAGCAGATGCATATTCTGCAGTTATTTGTCCACCTAATGATGAGCCAATAAGTGAAGCCATTTCAATCCCTATTGTATCAAAAAATTTTCCAAGAAAATCTGAAAAGAATTCAGGAGTATAATCTACAAGAGGTTTATCGCTATATCCAAAACCTATCAGATCAGGAACAATAACACGATAATTCTTGGAAAACATAGGAATTACTTGATCCCATCTTTCAGCGGATGCGCCAAGTCCATGTATCAAAACAAGAGTTTCTTTAGAATTTCCAGATTCCAGATAACGAATCTTGTTTCCATCCACTTTGATAAAATTTTCTTCCACCATTTTAGCGTCGACTTTTCAGGATAGATAAGTATTGCCTAAATATGTCGATCATTGTTTTTTATGATTGTTCCCGTGTCATATCAATTAACAGCACCTATGTTTTTTAGTGTGAAATTTGAATTCAATTTGTGATAAAAAATAAGATCTCAAAAATTCTAGTACCTCTTGATGGATCAAAAAACTCCAAAAGGAGCCTAGAAATGGCAATATCAATGGCACAGCAATGCAAGGCAAAACTCACAGGAGTATATTCAATTAACGTACCGCCTCATTCAGAATTCAAAAGCATAGGTGCCGTAGAAGAGGCTTTTAACAAAGAAGTTAAAAAAATAATGGATGATGCAAAAAATCTTGCATCCCAAAACGGAATTATGTTCAAAGAGAAAATAATGAGAGGAGATGTAGGTTACAACATTATCAAATTAGCCCATGACAAAAAACAAAAATTCGACTTGATCGTCATGGGATCTAGAGGAAGAGGGGCAATCAAAGAATTATTCCTCGGGAGTGTGTCAAACTATGTCATTCACACATCAAAGATACCAGTAATGTTAGTAAAATAATCACGATAACCCGTGTTTTTGAAAATACTTTTGGTGGTAATCTTCTGCCTTGAAAAATTCAGGCGCAGGTTGTATTTCAGTAACAATAGGTTTTTGAAATTTACCTGATGTTTCAAGTTTTTCTTTTGATTTTTTTGCCATTTCTTTTTGTTCATCGTTATGAAAAAAGATTGCAGAGCGGTATTGTCTTCCAACATCAGGTCCTTGCCTATTCAAAGAGGTAGGATCATGGTTTTCCCAAAATACACGCAGTAATTCATCATAAGAAATTTCATCTGGGTCGTATTCTACTTCAACAGCTTCTGCATGGCCTGTTTCATCTGTGCAGACTTCTTCATACGTAGGGTTTGCAAGCATTCCTCCAGTATACCCCACTTTAGTAGATTTTACTCCTCTTGTTTTTCTAAACAGATCTTCAACATGCCAGAAACATCCAGCTCCAAATGTTGCTTTCACAAATTAAATCACACAATAACGAATTAAAACCATTCTGATTATTCAATTAGAATGATTTCTTTCTGAATAAGGTATTTAATAGAATTTACAAATTCTTGTTGAGAAATCAAATCATTAGACCACCAATGTGCAGTGTTCCTAAACCAAGTTGGGACATCATCTATTGAATTGTCTTGAGAATATTCAAAGTTTTGAATTACAATAATTTTATTTTCCAACATAAAATCAAGACCAGACATAAATTCACGATCAGAGGTGACTCCATTTGCCCAATTTTTCGCATATGTTTTAATCCACTCAGGGATAAAAGTTGAGAAACCCAGAACATCATAAATGGTATCATCAGGGAATTGAGTATCAAACCAAGATTGGTATTCAGGCTCATTATAATATCTGTCAATGTAATACCGAGGAGAATTATCGAATGAAGGAAAATTGTCAATGTGAGTTTTTGGATATCCTACAACTTCATCAATAGAATAATTTGGGAATTGAGTATCAAACCAAGATTGGTATTCAGGCTCATTATAATATCTGTCAATGTAATACCGAGGAGAATTATCGAATGAAGGGTATCCCAATAACCTCATTTTTGGGTTTTCAACATAATTGTTTGAATCAACAGGGGATAAATCCAAAGCACCAGGAATATCAACCGAGGGGGGTTCTTTGACAGGTTCTTTGACAGGTTCTTTGACAGGTTCTTTGACAGCAGGGTTTTCAGAAGAATCTAATTTTTCATAAACAATTGTTTTTTCAAGATTTCCCCCATAAGAAATCTTTATGGTATAAGCACCATATTCATACCATGTAGGCCCACCCGCAAGGATAGATTTAGAAAAAGTACCATCAGTTTTTGGCATGATATTATCAATGTGAGCTAATCCACTCCCATCAGGAGTTATTACTTGAAGTATAACAAAAGGAATAGAAGGGTCATAATCAACCTGTCCTGAAATCACAATTGAATCACCCTCATGAAAAACCGTTTTATTTATAGAGAAATTTTGGACAGAGGCATATACAGAAAATAGTCCAAATGAAAAAACAATTATGAAGAAATAAAAGAAGAGTTTTTTCATAAGCAAATCTATACACTCAGGATTTAAACATTTATGATTAATTTACATCTGTAAATATTTCAACAACTTTTTTTGCAAGATTTTCAATGTTTGCAGTAGGTTCGGCAGAAATCAACAATAGAATCTGAGTTATTGGAAACGGAAAACTGACTAAAACTGCCTTATCACGACGTGCTGCAAGATAGTTAATAGGTCCAAGACTTTCGTCGTATTCTTTTCTTATAGATGCTTTGGATACAAATTCTAAGAACGACTGTAAACGTGTTTCATCTCCTTCATAAGGAGTTAGACCTTTCTTAAAACCGCCAGATACAAGTTTACCATCTTTGTCAATTATTCCTGCAAATCTAATTTCAGGCTCATCTAATAACTGGTCACATTTTTCATCATATAATTTGAATTTAGTGTCATTATTTCCAGACATTAAAGGAAAATGCAATACCAAAAATAAAAACCTAGCAATTTTAACAAAAGAATCAGATTACCCAGTTTTGCCAGAATGGTACCAGAATTAATCAAAATCATACATGGGATTAATAAAGAAAAATGAACAAAAGAGGCTAATGAACAAGTTCGTAGTTGGTTCTATTTTCGTGTTAATATTTGGAATAATAGGTGTGCCAGATTCATATGGGCATTATCCACAATTTGAAGTGAAAACAGCAGAAGGCATACTAAGATTTTGTGAATTTTTTTATGATGAATATAGTTATTTGGGAATTGACAACTTAGTTCAGCAACATCCCAATTATCCAAATCTTAGAGCATGTGCAATTTTGTATGAACACATAGCATGGAATAGTACACACAAGGCAAGGGATTTGGTACTAATCAATGAAATTGAAAAATATCTAGGAGATGCAAGTCACATCAAAGAGAGACATATTAGAAAATATGAAAGTATGCCATATTGGGTAAAAGTAGATATCAAAATGTGGGCAGATGGAAAAAATACAGATTCTAGATATGCATATGACATTAGATCAATGCTTAATGCAAATGTATTAGATCCTCCAATTATCGATAAAAGAATTCAAAAATGCGTCAACAATATCTGTGTCAAAGAATCAGATTTTGCAAAATACCAATATACAGATTATTACGATAATTCAATTTCAAAAAAGTACACAATAAAAACAATTTCAAATAAAGAAATAGTTGTGAATTTGGAAACCATATCCAGAGACGGTAAAGAATCAAAGGAATTCATCTTAGAAAAAACAAACAACATGTTTAATGTAGAAAACGACTACAAGAAATTCATTTTTTCAGTACCAATCAATCAAGATGAGCATGTTGAAGATAATTTAAAAACAATAGGAGAAACAGTCTACAATTTTAATAACAAATTAAGACCAGCGATAATTGCACATAACAATGAAAATAATATTACAGTTTTAATTGACAAGCAAACAGGATTGCTTTTATCTTCAAAGCAAATTGAAGAAAATCTCATTACAACATGGAGAAAGATAGAATTACGAAATACGAACATGTTTGGAGAAATATCGAGCATACAGTATCAGAACATGTCCATACCAAAATGGTGGAAAACAACAACCATGTGGTTTTCAGAAGGGCATATTTCAGAAGAAGAATACATAAAAGCATTAGAAAATCTCATTTCAAGAAACATTCTAAGAGTATAATCACAATTTACATTTTAACAAAACATAATCAATAATTTGTTTTTCAGAAGCAATCTTCATCTTTAAAATAGATTTGTGGAGAATAGATTCAACATATTTTGGATATTTTTTTAAGATATATTTTTGAAGGTGATTTCTATTTGAAACATAATAATTAGCAAGAGGGACATATACATCTCTTCCAATAAGATGTTCATCCATAATTGTGAAACCACTTGATTGAATTAAATTTTTTACGTAATCTAATCTGTAATGTTCAGATGACCAAGTGAATTTTAAAATTCCAAGATTTTCCAATGTTGAATTTTTTAGAGTTATGGGCATTGCTAAAACAAAAAATCCATTATTTTTCAAAACACGTTTTGATTCAGAAAAAAATTGTTCAAGAGGTTTAAAATGTTGAGCTGATTCTAATGCAATAACTCTATCTACAGAATTACCAGCAATAGGTAATTCTGTAGAAGAGCAGTTTAAGAGTTCAATATTTTGTGCAGCATTATCAAATGCGAGTTGTTTGAAATTAATGTTGATGCAGGATATCTTCAAGGCAGGGTATTTTTTTGCCCAAAACCTTGCAGGGGCAGACAAACCACTTCCAACATCTAAAATATTTTTTGCATTTTCTAATTCAGCCAATTCTCCAAAATAGTCACAGAGGTTATTTTGAGCCAATAATGGAACATTATGTTTGGATGACCACAATCCAAAATTCAGCATGTCACCACCAGTTGCAAGTTGCATTACGGGAGACAAAGTGTTGTACAGATTTACAACATCTTTTTCATTTCGTCGAAGCGTCCAAAGAAAAACATCGAGAGGATTGATAGTAACCAAAAATATTTCCAATTAGATGTGAAATTAAGCCTATTAATTTCTAGGGTAACCCATCAGAATCATCAGCACAATGTTTATGAACCCATTTTTCTTCTTTGTTTTTTGCGATTTCCTTACCAGGTTGAATCTCATCCCCGCATGAAACACACAAAGTTGCAAATTTTGCTTTCATACCAATAATACAGATTTGAAGAATAAATTACCTTAAATAGAAAAATCACTAACCAAAGGTCAACATAAAATTTTGTCATATTTTGTTATGTAGGATTTTTTCAGAATTGACAAGCAGATCTATTAGCAACTATAGATCATTGTTTTCAGAAATGTCTGAAAATCAGAAAGAGTGGTGGATTGGTCTTCCTAAAGAACTTCAAAATGACATAGAATTAGAAGAATAATCCAAGCAAAATCTCAATCATGTTTAGGCAGTTTTATTGTAAATGTAGTAGGTTTGTTTGATACAGAAATAGAACCTCCATGTTGCTCAATGATGCTTTTACAAATGACTAGTCCTAATCCGGTTCCAGTGCTTTTTGTAGTAAACATAGGTTCAAAAATTTTCTCTAAATTCTCTTCAGGAATTCCAGGACCAGAATCTTTTACATGGATTGTTACATGTTCAGAATCAGAAGAGACGGTTATGTCAATTTCTCCATGTCCATTAATTGAATGGATTGCATTATTCAAAAGGTTAGACATTACACTTTCGATTTTTCTTGAGTCACAATTTACCATTACGTCATTTTCTGGCAAATTGATTGTAATTCCATAAGAACGAGCAACATTGTTCAGTGCCAATTTAACAATATGCAAAAAAGAAGATTGAGATTTTTTGATTTCCGAAGTTCTTGCAAAATCCAACACATCTTCAATTAATCTATTCATATCCAAAACAGCATTTTGTAATCGAAGCCATTTTTCTTTTCCTTTAGAATCTAATTTAGAAAGTATTTCAGGAGTCAACATATCAGAATAAGTTTGTATAATTGTTAGAGGATTTTTCAAATCATGTGCAACTCTACTTGCCATGGTACCAATAGTCGCAAGTCTTTCAGATTTTACTAATTCTGCACTTTTTTGTTCTATTTCAGAGCGGAGGACTTCATTTTGTTTAACTAGTTGCTGCTCTACTTCCAAAAGACGCTTTTCTAGTTTTTTTTCTTTTTCAGACACTGTCAATAATGACTATTCAAGAAATATAATACAAACGCTTGTATGTAATTTTCAAGGACATATTTAAAAAAGATTCACAAAAACTAAGGGCAGCCTTCGCAACCATCGTCATTTACATCTTTGAATACAGAATATTGAATTTTAGAATCAGACAAGTCTGCTAATGATAAGTTTGCTTCAGTAAAATCAGTTTGAACCAAAATCGCACTAGCCAAAATAGAGCCTTCAAGATCAGTTCCAATCATTACAGAATTCGTAAAATCAGTTCCAAAGAGATTAGCAAATTTCATTTCAGAGTTTGAAAAAACAGAATGTTGAAGATTTCCATCGACGAGTTTTATTTTCGAAAGAATAGAATCAGAAAGATCTGAATTTGTGATTTTTACATTTTTTAGGTTTAACCCAGTCAAGTCAACATGCTTGAAATCAACATTATCAAAAGTAATTTCATTTAAACTAACCCCATGTAATCTAACTTTTGAAAAATCAGAATTTGTGATGTGTACAAAATCCAAATTAGACCCAGATAGGTCAGCATATTTTGCGATAGTATCGTCAATTACGGCATATCGAAATTCTGCACCTGTAAGAATAGAACCAGTCATGTCCACAGAATTAAGATTGGCAAAACTTAGATCAATGCCACTCATGTCTGCATCAATTAAATTTACATTTGAAATACTACTATCTTTCAAATTGATGTTATTTAATGCAGTGTCTGAAAGCATGACTCTGTTTAGTGTAGAATTCTGTAAATTGGTGTCTTTGAAAATAGAATTAGACAAATTAGTGTCAATTAATTGCACTCCCTCAAGATTTGCATTTTCAAAATTAGAGTTGGAAAGATCAACATTGTCAAAAAGAGAGTAAGACAGGTCTGCAAATCTCAAATCAGAATTATTCATTTGAATTTCAGATATGGTTTGTCCAGACAGATCACAGCCTATCAAGTTTGCAGATGGTTTTATGACACAATCATTGAGGAAGCCTTCAATAGAAGTTAAAGAAAGCGAGACATCTTTGAAAACAGCATTAGTTACAGTAGAGTTTGTTAGATTGGCATCATCCAAGGTTGCAAAAGACAGGTCTGAATTAGTAAGGTTAGCATACGTCAAATCAGCATTTTTCCATTGAGAGTTTTTTAGATCTGCCTCGGTAAAGTCAGTATTTGAGGCATATGAATAATCAAAATCAGTATTTTGTAGATTTGCGCCTACAAAAAATGAATTAGAAACATCAGAACCAGTAAGGTTAGATCCAGATAAATCCAAATAATTTAATTTCATTTGGGATAAATTAGCGTTCATTATTTTAGAATTAGACAAGTTTGCCTCATCCAGTACCACTTCATTAAAATGAACATCATTAATTGTTGCGCCATTAAAATTTACCAGTCTAAAGTTTGTTTTTTCTAATTTTGAACCAGATAAATCTGCAAATGTTAAATCAGCATTATCAAACATAGACCAACTAATATCGTTGTTTTGTAGATTGGCGTTTTTCAAAATAGTTTCATCAAATCTTGTTTGGCTTATCACACTTGAAGACAAACTAGTATTTTGTAGATTGGCATTTGTAAGAATCGAATTCTTCATAGTTATATTTTCCATACTGGTATTTTCTAGATTAGCATTTGTAAAATCCACATCTTTTATTTCAGAATTATCAAAAACGGTTCCAGTTAAAACAGAGTTTTTCAGTATGGTTCCATGTAATTTCATATTTGAAAAATCCTGATTAGACAAATTAGAATCACTAAGATTGGTATTTGTAAAATCCACATTGCGTAATGTAGTTGTGCTAAAATCCCTTCCAGAAAGATCAGTTCCAGAAAAATTTACATCAGATATGGTTGCTCCTCTAAAATCAACATCACTAAGGTCCATCCCAACAAAAGACACACCAGAAATTATTTTTCCATAGTATGACAAGATACCTCCAAAACCTTGGGAGTTGTCATCAATTGAGATGATTTGATTTTCAATAAGATATTCTAATGCATTTTTAAATTCCGTATCACTAACAAGGCCATCAGCCCAAAACTTTATTGTTGTTTTAATCCATTCTGGAAAAATTTCAGAGTTAGTTTGTGCAAATCCCGAAGGAACAGTAGAAATCAAAACAACAAAAAAGAAAACTAGGATTTCATGCTTCATATGCTATGCAGAAATTTTGATAATTTAAGTATAAAATCAGATCATATGAATTTCAAGGCCTAGCTCACGCTAGGCATGATTAAAAATAAAATCATCGTACAAGTCGTGTATAGCATTCGCTAAGTGAATTCAAAATGATGAATTCATCGCGCATAGTCTCTATGTAAGTGGCTGAACCGATGTGTTGGTCTATTAGTAAAGGCTGGCTCACCACTCGCCGAAGCTTGTGATCTACACCACCTTCCTATCAACGCAGTCTTCTGCTGCCGACCTTCATCTTACGAAAGAATAACTTGTCTCGGGATAGGATTCGTGCTTAGATGCTTTCAGCACTTAGCCTAAACGGCTTAGCTGCCCGGCCTGCCTTGTCAGACAACCGGTAAACCAGTGGCCACGCTGCTCTGTTCCTCTCGTACTCGGAGCAACTTCCCCTCAGTTATTCGCGCTTCCATTAGGCAGAGACCGACCTGTCTCACGACGGTCTAAACCCAGCTCATGTTCCCTTTTAATAGGCGAGCAGCCTCACCCTTGGCCCCTGCTGCAGGACCAGGATAGGAAAAGCCGACATCGAGGTACCAAACCGCGGGGTCGATAGGAGCTCTCGCCCGCGACGAGCCTGTTATCCCTGGGGTAATTTTTCTGTCACCTCCGGGCCCCAATAGTGGGCACACGAAGGATCGCTAAGCCAGACTTTCGTCTATGAATTCCGTGCGTTTGGAAATCCATTCAGTCGAGTTTTTGGCTTTGCCCTCTTCAACGGATTTCTGCCCCGTTTGAACTCAACTTTGGGCCCCTTTGATATCTTTTCAAAGGGGTGCCGCCCCAGCCGAACTGCCCACCTGCACATGTCTCCAGTCTTCTCTGGATGAGTGATACTGCAAAAAGAGTCTGGTGTTACATCGTTGCTTCTTAACATCCCGGAGAACGTTAAGCATGGCTCCCAGATACCCTGTGCAATTCTTACTATACCACAAGCACAAGCTGCAGTAAAACTCCACGGGGTCTTCTCTCCCCAATGGAAGATGATGGACTGTTCGTCCACCTTATGTGGCTTCACCGGGTTGTAGGCGGGGACAGTGGGGCTCTCGTTGTTCCATTCATGCGCGTCGGAACTTACCCGACAAGGCATTTGGCTACCTTAAGAGAGTCAGAGTTACTCCCGGCGTTAACCGGCCCTTAGCTCGGTTGAACCCAAGTTTTAGGTACCGGCACCGGCCAGGATTCAGCGACTATACAAATCCTTTCGGACTAGCAGTCGCCTGTGTTTTTATTAAACAGTCGAAACCCCCTTGTCATTGCAACCTGCGGTCCCCATTCCTCATGAAGATCGCAGGCATCCCTTATACCTAAGCTACAGGACTAATTTGCCGAATTCCCTCGCCATACGGTATACCCGTAGCACCTTAGCTTTCTAAGCCAGCGCACCTGTGTCGGTTCTGGGTACGAGCTTACATTTTGCTAACTACATAGTCTTTCATGGTCTCTTGGAATCAAGGAAACTCCGCTAACGCGAAGCCACTCCCGTCTCGGATTAGTTCTCGTCATTACGACACTCCCTAACCCTCGAACAGTTAGATACAACGACGGTTGTACAACCCCTATCCGAAAGCAAACCATATAGCTCAAACGCTCCATGTAAGGTACTGGAATATTAACCAGTTTCCCTTTCGATTTACTCTGTTGAGGTAAACCTTAGGATCGACTACCTCCAGGCTGATAACGCATTGCCTGGAAACCCTTGCGCTTACGGTGGTATGGATTCTCACCATACTATGCTGTTACTGCCACCAGGATCTGCAATAGAAACCGGTCCACAGGACGTTACCGCCCTGCTTCGACCCAATCACTACGCCAACCTACCACGAACCATCAACTGATGGTTATCTAAAGTATCGGTACTTTGCTTTAGCCCCGTCCGTTTTTGAGGCATCCCCCCTCGGCAGGTAAGTTGTTACACACTTTTTAAAGGATAGCTGCTTCTGAGCTTACCTCCCTGCTGTCTTGGCGAGAACACGCTCTTTGGCTTGACACTTAGCAAAAATTTGGGGACCTTAACTTCAGTCTGGGTTAAACCCCTCTCGGTCATGAGCCTTACGCCACATGAACCCGTGTCCTTGCTTCTATGATGTATATCCGTTCGGAGTTTGAAGGAGCGGTGAGGGATTTCTCCCCCGCGCCGCTCTATCAGTGCTCTACCGGAAACACTATCTCCACAAAGCACGCCCTGCGAGACGCTTCGGTTGGAACTAGCGAGCGCCAGTCTAGATTGGTTTTTGACCCCTATTCCCAAGTCATAACAACGATTTGCACGTCAGAACGTCTTCAGACCTCCAGCGGGCTTTCGCCCGCCTTCATCTTGCTCAGGAATAGATCGACTGGCTTCTAGCCTGGCCGCCATGACTCAACGCACTTTCACACGCTTCTCCTCACAATGCTGCGAGAACTCGGTTTCCCTTCGACTACACCTTTACAGGTTTAATCTTGCCATGACAGTCAGCTCCCTGGCCCGTGTTTCGAGACGGAACGCATGACACTGATGACTTGAACATCAAACCTTTAGCTCTATTGCTAGAACCTCCAGTCTGAAAAAATCACCTTCCATGCCATGCACGTCTGTAACCAATAGGTTTCATGCACTTTTCACCCCCCTTCCGGGGTACTTTTCAGCTTTCCCTCACGGTACTAGTACACTATCGGTCTTGAGAGATATTTAGCCTCGGATGCTACTTTCACCCATATTCATTGCCCACTACCAAGGACAACTACTCGGACATGAATAGGACCCTTCCAACTTCGCTTACGGGGGTCTCACCCTCTATACCAGAACATTTCAGAACACTTCAGCTGTTTTTCAGGATTCCATATTATCATGCCAAAACACCACATCTCCCGAAGGATTCAGTTTGGGCTCTTTCCTTTTCGATCGCCTCTACTTGGGAAATCTCAATTGATTTCTTTTCCACGTGGTACTAAGATGCTTCAATTCCCACGGTTCGACTTCCACCACCAGTGTGATGGAATGCACAAAAGTGCAAGATTCTCATTCGGACATCTCGGGATCATAGGATGCGTGCGCCTACCCCGAGCTTATCGCAGCTTGCCACGTCCTTCTTCTCTCCTCAAGCCTAGCAATCCTCCTATTGGCGTCTTTACACCGGCAAATTCAGCCACATATTACACGACTATGCACGATGATCATCGCAAGCCCTCCAGGGTAGGAGGAGACCTGCTACATCCTTCATACATCACTTTCGTGATGCATTGCATCGATGATTTTGTGAAGATTAGTGCATCCGGCACATTTCCTTTTCTAAGGAGGTGATCCGACCGCAGGTTCCCCTACGGTCACCTTGTTACGACTTTTCCCTTGTCACGTACCTCAAGTTCGATAACGCCAATCAGACGTCACCTCGCTAAAGGCACACTTCAATGAAACGACGGGCGGTGTGTGCAAGGAGCAGGGACGTATTCACCGCGCGATAATGACACGCAGTTACTAGGGATTCCATATTCGTGAGGGCGAGTTGCAGCCCTCAGTCATAACTGTGGTAGTGTTTGAGGATTACCTCCTCCTTTCGGATTCGGGACCCATTGTCACTACCATTGCAGCCCGCGTGTGGCCCCAGAGTTTCGGGGCATACTGACCTGCCGTGGCCCCTTCCTTCCTCCACATTAACTGTGGCGGTCCCGCTAATTCGCCCCACTACTCCTGAGAGTAATGGTGGCAACTAGAGGCAGGGATCTCGCTCGTTACCTGACTTAACAGGACATCTCACGGCACGAGCTGGCGACGGCCATGCACCACCTCTCAGCTTGTCTGGTAAAGTCTTCAGCTTGACCTTCATTCTGCTGTCTCTCCGGGTAAGATTTCTGGCGTTGACTCCAATTGAACCGCAGGCTTCACCCCTTGTGGTGCTCCCCCGCCAATTCCTTTAAGTTTCATACTTGCGTACGTACTTCCCAGGCGGCAAACTTAACGGCTTCCCTGCAGCACTGCATTGGCCACAAGCCAATGCATCACTGAGTTTGCATGGTTTACGGCTGGGACTACCCGGGTATCTAATCCGGTTTGCTCCCCCAGCTTTCATCCCTCACCGTCGGACGTGTTCTGGTAGACCGCCTTCGCCACAGGTGGTCATCAATAGATCAAAGGATTTTACCCCTTCCTACCGAGTACCGTCTACCTCTCCCACTCCCTAGCTTTGCAGTATTCCCGGCAGCCTGTACGTTGAGCGTACAGATTTAACCGAAAACTTACAAAGCAGGCTACGGATGCTTTAGGCCCAATAATCATCCTGACCACTTGAGGTGCTGGTTTTACCGCGGCGGCTGACACCAGAACTTGCCCACCCCTTATTCATCGGTGTTTCTAGGACCGACAAAAGGTTCCTTTAGCAGAAACCACTCGGATTAACCTTGTCGTGCTTTCGCACATTGCAAAGTTTTCTCGCCTGCTGCGCCCCATAGGGCCTGGGTCCGTGTCTCAGTACCCATCTCCGGGCTACTCCTCTCAGAGCCCGTACCTGTAATAGTCTTGGTGGGCCATTACCTCACCAACAAACTGATAGGCCGCAGTCCCATCCTACGGCGATAAATCATTTGAAACATAAACCATTCCAGGCATAATGTTCTATCGGGCATTATTCTCAGTTTCCCGAGGTTATTCCCGTCCATAGGTTAGGTTGACTACGCGTTACTGAGCCGTCTGCCTTGTATTGCTACAATGACTCGCATGGCTTAGTATCAATCCGATAGCAGTCAGGTCCGGCAGGATCAACCGGATTCTGATTTTTGATTATTGAAGTACATTTGTACTAATTATTGGAATTGACGGATGCACATAATCTTCACATTTCAGATATTGATCACTTGATCAAATCCTCATTTTTGTATGCGTAACTGGAGGCCCATGAATCACAAAATGGTGCAATACCATACTTCATCACAAGCGCCGCCTATTGCGTTACGTATGCAGAAGGTGAAGAATGTAGAAACCATATAAACCATGCGTGAAATTATGACTGATCTCTATGTTTTTTTGAAAAAATTGCAACAAAAAATTAGGCATTAAGATGTACAGAAACAAGATTTATGAAAAATGATGGTTAAAATGGTAGGAATTGTAATGCCATTTGCTTTTGGATCACACTAAACAGTACAAAAAAAATACAAGAAATTCTGCCAAAATGTTTGCCAAATCTGCCAAACTTCACATAAACGGTGTTTCTCATAATATAAGATTTTATGAACCATATCCATTCATAGTCAAAAAATCCTCGGGAAAAAATTTAGTTGATGTAGATAACAACAAATACACAGATTATTGGATGGGTCACTGGAGTTTGATTTTAGGGCACGTTCCAAAAAAAATCAAAACTGCACTATCAAAACAAATTGAGAAAGGGTGGATGTATGGCACAGTAAATGAACAAACCATAAAGTTGTCAGAATTAATTTCAAAGGCAGTTCCAGTTGCTGAAAAAATCCGTTATGTCACATCAGGTACTGAAGCTACAATGTATTCAGTAAGATTAGCACGTTCTGTGACTGGAAAAAAAATAATTGCAAAGATTGATGGCGGATGGCACGGATACACTTCCGATTTACTAAAGTCAGTAAACTGGCCATTTTCAGAATCTGAAAGTTTAGGAATAATAAACGAGGAACAAATTGTGTCAATACCATACAATGATTTAGAAAAATCATTATTGATTTTACAAAAACATTCTAAAGATTTAGCAGGAGTAATAATTGAACCAGTGTTAGGTGGAGGAGGATGTATTCCAGCAGAGTCGGACTACTTGAAAGGGATTCAAGAATTTTGTCGTAAGAATAATTCATTATTCATACTAGACGAGATTGTTACCGGATTTAGATTCAGATATGGATGTATTTATCCCACAATGAAGTTAGAACCGGACATTGTAACTTTGGGAAAAATCGTAGGTGGAGGAATGACAATTGGGGTAATGTGTGGAAAAAAAGAAATCATGGAGTTTGCAGACACTACAGGAAAGAAAAAATCAGAAAGGAGTTATGTTGGAGGAGGAACCTTTTCAGCAAACCCAGTATCGATGATTTCAGGATTTGAAACATTATCATCGCTCAAAAATGACAAATCAATTTACTCAAAAATTAACAATCTAGGTGAATATGCACGAAAAGAGCTGACAAAGATATTTGATGGCAAAGTAATAGTTTCAGGAAAAGGTTCTTTGTTCATGACTCATTTTGTAAAAGAAGGAATTACCAGTATCAGAGATTCTGCAGATGTTGCCAGATGCGATACATCCAAATTGCACAAATACCATTTCAAGATGATCAGTCAAGACGGAATATTCTTTCTGCCTGGAAAACTAGGCGCAATATCAAATGCACATTCAAAAGCAGACATAAAACAAATGATTGAAGCAACTGAAAATTTTTAATAATTTAACAACTACCTAACAGTATGACAGAAAAGAAAGAAGAAAAAGAAGCATATGCAACAGATGATCCTACAAACACAGACGCCAAATCGCAAGAAGATATGGCAAAAGAAGCAATAAAGAAATTCAAATCACTCTAAGATACAGAGTATCTTTGTAAAAAACAACATTTACTCTTATATTGCAATAAATTTTCCAAAATACAGATGATCAGAATTACGGTAATTCTAAGCAATAATGAAGTAATGCCAATTAGTGAGGAGTTAAAAAGGTTGGAAATAGGCGGGCTGACAGTAGGCAAAGTTAGAGGCAGAGGGCAAACACCACCACCAGAAGTACACTCAGGGAAAGGAAGAGCTATCTTTCAGCCTCAATTCAGTCAAAAATACGTAGTACAAATCATTACAACAGACGACAAACAAGACAAAGTTATCGAAATTGTCAAGAAAAACGGCACCAAGGGTAAGATCATCATCGAACCAATTCTACGTGCGATAGACATTGCAACAAAAGAAGAAGGCGAATCAGTAATCTAAGAAAACTTTCTTTACTAATGTCATTTTTGTAATATCATGGGGTTTTTTGGCAAGAAAGAGAATCCAGAAGATTTGATTTATCAGGCAATGTCACTGATAGAAAAACAACAACCAAAAGGAGCAATTTCATTATTCAACAAAGTTCTAAAACAAGACCCCAAAAACACCCAAGTACTGTTTAACAAGGGTCTTGCGCTAAACCAGATAAAAAAATACAGCGATGCAGTTACTTGTTTTGATAGATTATTGGAAATAAATCCAAAAGACTCTCAGGCATTTAACAACAAAGGGATTGCTTTTGCAGAAATGGGTAATTTGCAAGGTGCAAACAAATGCTACGATAGTGCAATCAAAGCAGATCCAAAGCATGCTGCATCATATTTCAATAAAGGGGTTTTACTTGACAAGTTGAACGAACATGAAGAGGCACTAAAGTTTCTAGAAAAAGCAATAGAAACAGATCCCAAAAAACCAAATGCACTATTTTACAAAGGGATTGTTTTAGGAAAAATGAAAAAACATGAAGAGGCACTAAACTGTTTTGATAATGTATGTAGAAAATTTCCTAGCCATATGGATTCGTTATTTCACAAAGGAATAGAACTGGCAGAGATTCAAAAACATGAAAAAGCAATAGAAATTTTTGATCTAATTTTATCAAAACACAAAGACAATCCAAACATAATTTATGCAAAATCAAGGAGTAAAGCTGCACTAGGTCAATATCCAGAATCAATAGAATTGTTAAAGCAAGCAATATCAAAAAACCCCAAAGTCATAAGAGCATGGGCAAAGGAAGAAAAGGCGTTCACTCACCTACATAACGACACAAGATTCAGAGCACTAGTAAAATTATAAAATTTATAAAATTTTCTTTCTAACAGAATCTATCCTTATTATCCCAACTTTCTTTTTTGGTCCAACCAATCTTGCCTCAAATATAGGGACGTAAACTTCAGTGATGCCACGTAAAACAAAATCATCTTGCAAACCCCTCACATCAGTTTCCATTGGTTTTTTCAAATGAGATTTCAGTTTTTCAATTGCTGCATCATAAGTTAATTCAGGTCTTTTTACATTTGGTTCATTTTTTTGCAATAATCGCTTGGGATAATTTTCCACAGTTTTGGAATTTATTTTAAACGGGGATTTTATTTCACGTCCATGGTGATCAAAAATCAATTCATCTTCATCTTCAACAAACACATGTTCTTCTAATTTCACGTCAACTTTGTTTTTACCTCGTTTTCCAACAAAGGCTTTTTCTAATTTTGATTTTGAGCGAACAGGAAAAGTTCCATCACCCAAAACAACTTCATGAACATTTGAATCAACAGAAATTGTATGAATTGCCTTTCTGAAATAGTCAGCAGTGTATTTTCCTGAAACCATCAAAATACATTCGTAGTATAATTTTTGAGAGTGAATATGAACCTCCTCTTTTTTTGGTCTTGACAAAAGGGATTTGAATGGATCAGTCTTTTTTTGCTCAATCATAGATGCAGCATCAGCATCATCCATGTTTTTTTTCAGGACAATTGTTTTCACATCATAATCAGGATTTGCCAAAACTATTCATCATACGTAATTCTTGCTATTAAATGAATTTAGACAAGAAAGAAATAATAGAATTCAGAAACATCACAATACATGGCTACAAAAAAGACAACAAAAAAGACAACAAAAAAGACAACAAAAAAGAAACCAGGATACATCGAGAAATTTCTGAAAAAAGCAGACAAAGCAATCGAGGAAGGAATCAAGAGAGCAGATGAGGCATTAGAAGACGCAGTCGAGTTTGGAGAGATGGCATCCAGTCAGGCAAAAAAGACCAGTGATGAACTCAGAAAAAGAGCAATCAAGGAAGGAGAGTTACTCAAAGCTCAAGGCATGAAGAAGTTCAACGAAGGAGTTTCTGTTGCAAGACAGGCAACAAGTAAGGCAGACCAAGATTTAGACGCATTAGAGAGACTAGGAAAGCTGAGAAAAGAAGGGATCATCACAGAAAAAGAATTCCAAGAAAAGAAAAAGAAATTACTGTCAAGGATCTAAAATGAACAAAACAAACATTGTTGGAAAAGGAGACCAAAGAAAAGTAAATCCAAATTGGTTCACAGGTAAAACTTGGATGAAAGTGTTATCTGAAAAAATTAAATCAGAAGATCAAGACATATACCATGTCCATTTTGAAAAAGGGTCAAGAACAAAACTTCATGCACATAATGGAAACCAAGTGTTGATAGGAGTTAAAGGTAAAGGAAGTCTTGAAATTTTTAAAAAATATGGTTCAAAAAAAATAAATTTCAAAATAAAACGTATTCAAAGAATTACACTTTTGGAAGGAGATATTGTTCACATTCCAGCAAAAATGTTGCACACTCATGGTTCAATCGATAAGAAAAAAGAGTTTTCACACATTGCAATAAACATATTTCCAAAGAAAAATTCTGAGTACAAAACAACATGGTATGAATCAGATTTTAAAACAAAAGCTACAGATGTAATCTAGAAATGCACGTTAGAAAAAATTCAGAGATTCAACCAATAAAAGGAAGTGAAGGGACCACGGTAAAGCAATTTTTTCATCCCCACAACACACAAAATGGCATAAACTACAGCATAGCACAGTTTTCATTAGAATCAGGAAGAAAAACGCTCAAGCACAAACTAAAGTCATCAGAGATATACTACATTTTGGAAGGTCATGCAAAGATCGAGATAAATTTAGAGTCATTTGAATTAAGGAAAGATGATTCTGCATATGTTCCTCCAGAAGCAGAGCAGCAGATAGAAAATTTAGGAGATGAAGTATTGAAATTTTTATGCATTGTAGAACCAGCATGGAAAGTAGAAGATGAGATTATTTTAGAATAAAAAGACAAAAATTCAAAACCACACAGCATTGTTTTTAAAATATAACAAATCTCTAGCACTAGTGAATACTTACCAAGCCCTCAGAACATTGAATCTAAAGTCAGATTCATCATTTGAGGAGATCAAAGTAGCATATAGAAAACTAGCATTAGAATATCACCCAGACAAGAACACAAATGAAAAAGAGGGTAAAGAATTCAAAAAAGTTACAGAGGCATATAACATACTAAAGAAAAATCACAAAGAAGAGATTTCAGAGATCAAGCAAGAATACACAAACAAAGAAACAAAATCAAAAACCAATTTTAGAAAACCGCAATGGGGCGCACCTGAAAACGAACCACCACAACAAGATTGGAGTAAATTCACAAGAGAATTTGAAGAAGGTGATCCAGATTTTTGGAAAGAATACGAGCGAAAGTTTTGGGAAGAGTACAATGCACGCGTAAGACCAGATGGAAAACATGGAGAGTATGAAAAAGCAAAAGAGCCAAAGATTCAACCAAATCTCTTTGTGGACGTAGACAAATCATTATGCATAGGTTGTTGTAGTTGTGAAATAATCGCACCAGATGTCTTTGAGATAAATAAAAACTCAAAATCAAATCCAAAATCATCAGTAATCAACCCCAAGGGAGCAGGGGTTAATTTGATAATGAATGCAGCTGAAACTTGCCCAACAAAAGCAATAATTGTAGAAAACACAGACACTAAAGAAAGATTGTTTCCATTCTAAGTCATACAAGTTTTTTACGGATTTCATCAATTTCTGAATCAGACAGACTCACAGTTCCATGAAACATAGAATGTATTGCTCCCGCAGAATCAGAAGAGTCTCGTGGGACTAAATGAACATGCACATGAGGGATTTCTTGTCCAGCATCTTTGCCATTATGCACTGCAATCAAAGTAGCACCAGTCAACGCATCAACTTTTGACACAACATCATGCATTAAAGAAAATAGATCAGAGTTTTCTTCTTTTGATAAATCCTGAATTTTTGCGTGATGGTTTTTTGGAATCACTAGCACATGTCCTTTTGCCAAAGGAAATGCATCTAAAAACGCAATGGATTTTTCTGATTCTGAAATTTTTTTGACAGGAATATTTCCTGAAATTATTTTACAAAAGACACAATCAGTCATGGCTCTATTGTTGCCCAAGCAAGATCTTTTCCGAATTTTATAGTAACAACATCACCTGCTTTTTTTGTACAATCTTTGATTTGTTTAGGAACAATATCTGCTGTTTCAACATAACAAATACCATCATCATTATTTAAAATAACAACTTCCTCATAGACATCCTCTCTAATCAAATGCCAAAAAGGAAACACGAGTGTGGATAAGACTATAGCTGCTACTGCAAATGCTCCGCCAAATGCAAGAGTCATTTTTTTACCATCATTAAATTCCAATTTACCACGTTCCGCCAGAGCCAGAATTTGGATCAAGTTTCTTTTCAGGAACATTGCCGTGTGCTTTTTTCATGTGACGTTTTAAGCGCTCAGGATCATGTAAATCTGTCCCACATTCTTTGCATACTGTTTGATTATTATCTTCTTTTTTCTTACCAAACAAACCCATACTCAAAAATAATTTTAAAATCTCTTAAAAAAGTTTACAAATCATTCATCTATAGTTCCACCCTGTCCATACAACACAGGCATCGTATAGCTACTTGTGATGTCTTTCATGGTTCTCATTTTTGAAACAATCTTTTCAATACCATCAGGATTAGACGTCACAACTTTGAGGAATATATCGTATTTTCCCCAAATCCCATTAATTTCAACAACTCCAGGAATTTTTTTCAACTCTGAAATTAGTTCAGATTCAGTTCCAGTATTACAATTAAGAAGAATGTATGCTTGCATGATCTAAATTATGATTCGAGTAAATAAAGATAAGCTAATTTTCAAAAAAATTTCAAATACATTATAAGGGATGTATCAATTTTCATTACCAATGGATTTGAAAAACATTACAGTTTTAGGCTCAGGAGTTATGGGGCATGGTATCGCCCAGGTTTCTGCAACTGCAGGATACAATGTAGTTCTTAGAGACATTGAACAAGGATTTTTAGACAAAGCAATGGAGAAAATCAGATGGAGTTTAGATAAACTAGTATCTAAAGAAAAAATTTCCGAAGAAGAAAGCAATACAATTTTTTCAAGAATTAAACCGGTTGTAGATTTGAAAGAAGCTGTTAAAGATGCACAGTTAGTGATCGAGGTAGTTCCGGAAATCATGGATTTAAAGAAAAAAGTTTATGCAGAATTAGACCAAGCAGCAGCACCAGAAGTAGTCTTTGCATCAAATACAAGTACACTTCCAATTACAGAAATTGCAAATACAACATCAAGACCTGAAAAAGTAATAGGAATTCACTTTTTCAATCCACCACAATTAATGAAGCTGGTAGAAGTCATTCCAGGCGAGAAAACATCACAAGAAATCACTGATTTAACACAAGAATATGTCAAGTCAGTAAAAAAAGAACCAGTATTATGCAGAAAAGATGTTCCAGGATTCATCGTAAATAGATTATTCATCCCAATGGTACATGAAGCATGTTACATGATGGACAGGTATGGATATTCAATGACAGAGATTGATTCAGCAGTAAAATTCAAGCTTGGATTTCCAATGGGCATATTTGAGTTAGCCGATTTTACAGGAATGGATGTCATCCATAAAGCAACAACAGAGATGCATTTAAGAGATAAAAAAGTAATTAACCCACACCCAACAATTAAAAAAATGTTTGATGAAAAAAAACTGGGGCAAAAAGCAGGAGAAGGGTTTTACAAGTATTCTGATGACAAGTATGAACGTGTTCCATTATCAGAAGAATTAGCTGCAAAATGCGACCCAATTGATCTAGTTGCAAATATTCTAAACAATGCAGCATGGCTTGTATCTAACAAAGCAAGCGATATACAAGAACTAGAAAAAGCTGCAAGATTGGGATTAGGTTTGAAAAAACCAATGTTTGAAACAGCAAAAGAGTTAGGAATCAAAAACGTGGTAGAGAAATTAAACAAACTGGCAGATCAAAATGGTGAATTTTACAGACCAGATCCATTACTAGTGTCTATGCAGTAATTATCTCCAAAATTTTCCGAACAGCATCTTTGGGTGAATCCACCCCAATAATTTTCACATTTTTTCTATGATCCACATAACCGTCAATGAATTTTTCTGCTGCCCCACCAGTACCCCTTATTGCAACCATTGGCTTTTTGTACATATACGCAGCACAAATTTCAGAAAGAGTTCCAGAGCCTCCACCAACAATTATTATTCCATCAGCAGATAAAGCATTTAGAAAGTCTCTAGTCAATCCCATCCCGCTTGGAATTACAACATCACAAAACTCATTTGCAAAAGACGGATCGTCTTGAGGGATTATTCCTATTGCAAGTCCATTTGCATCATGGGCGCCATGAGATGCTGCCTTCATAACACCTCCAAGACCACCAGTCAACAATACACAATCAGCCTTTGCAATTTCAGATCCAATTTCATATGCAATTTGTGAATGTTCTTCAGTACAACCATTATCGTTATGCCCAATCACCAGAATTTGGAGTTTTTTTGCCAATATTCCAAATAACAATATTGGTATCAAATATCTTTCCAAGAGTAAAGGATATTAAATAAAAAAACAAGTAATGAGTATGGAAAAACGTTCAATGCCAGTATGTTTTACTGAAAAACAATACAAAATGATCGAAGAATTTGCCAAGAGAAATGGCATGCTCAATGCAAGCCAGGCCCTTGAGAAAATCCTAAGAGCATAAACGCTTTTTTGCTTTTTATTTTATTTACATTTATAGAATAAGCCAATCTTTTAGGATCAAATGGGATTATTTAGTAGAAAACCATCATTTTGCACTATTTGTAATAAACAACTCACACATAAACACAAACCAAAAAGAGAATGGAATGTCAAAGGACCACTATGTGGTGATTGTCATTTTGAGAAATCTAAAGAATACTATGAGGGCAAAGTAAGACAACCCTGTATAGAATGCGGTACAACAAAGAAGATCACAGATTTGTGGGAGCCAAGATGGCAATGGGATATGGAAGGACTCCTATGCAAAGAATGCTTTGATAGGAAAGAGGAAGGATTTGCAAAAAAGAAGAATTATTGTTCGCTATGTGGAGCAAAAATGGGTTTGATCAGATACAATCCAAAATCAAAATGGAAGATAGAAGGACAACTTTGCAGAAAATGTTGGGATGAGAAAAAGGCAGAGTTTGGCTAATGGGATTATTTAGAAAACACCTGTGTGACATATGCAAAAAAAAATTTTCAAAAGCAGAAGAATTAATGAATCATCAACAAATAATTCATGGTAAGGATTCACAGTATGATTGCAAGAAATGCAATAAATTTTTTTCAAACATGGAAGACATGAGAACACATTTGCAAAAAGAGCACAGTTACAAAAAAGACAGATAGACTAAATTGCTTTAATTGATTTTGCTACAGGAGGTCTAACTTTAGTGAATACTCTAAAACCACAGATACATTTGATCTCTGGAAGTCGAGATAATTCAGTGTTTGAAACCATAGTTCCACACCTAAGACAAGAATAATTTACATCAAATGTCTCAGTAGTCTCTTCCATTGTTGTTTCTTCAAAGGTATCTTCAGACATGTTTATCATCAAAAGTTTCGGTTATTTTAAGGATACACCGATTATGTCAATGACAACTCAATATAGACATCATCAGGTATTTTAAGTCTCATCAATTGTCTAATCGCTTTGTCATCGGCATTAATGTTAATTATTCTTCGATGCATCTTCATTTCCCATTTCTCATATGTTTCAGTACCATTACCACAAGGAGACTTTCTAGTTGCCACATGTAGTCTTTTAACAGGAAGTGGGGTTGGGCCTTTTACTTTGACACCAGTTTTTTTACCAATACCCATGATTTCGCCGCAAACACCATCTAATTTTGGAAGACTGGTTGAAGTGAGTTTTACACGGGCAGTTTGAGTCATCTAACTCAACCTATGGTTTGTATTCTTCAGTAATTTCCTTGACAATTCCTGCTGCAATGGTTGCACCCATGTCTCTGAGTGCAAATCTGCCCATTTCAGGGAAATCTTGGAAAGTTTCGATACAAGTTGGTCTCACCGGTCTAACTTTGACAATTGCAGAGTCACCGACTTTGAGGAATTTTGGATTTTCCTCAACGACTGCACCAGTAGCTGGATTAATTTTCTGAAGGAATTCAGTTACTGTTGCTGCAACTTGTGCAGTGTGTGCGTGCATTACTGGAGTGTATCCAGGTGCAATTGCAGTTGGATGGTGAATAACTATAATTTGGGCTTTGAACTCTTTTGCGACCTTTGGTGGATTGTCTGGAGAACCAAGAACATCACCTCTCTTGATATCTTTCTTTTCAACACCTCTTAGGTTAAAACCAATGTTATCGCCTGCTTCTGCTTTAGGCATTTCTGTATGGTGAGTTTCAATTGATTTGATTTCACCTGGAGCACCTGAAGGCATGACAACAATTTTGTCTCCTGGTTTCATTACACCGGTTTCTACTCTACCTACAGGTACAGTACCTACACCAGTGATAGTGTAAACGTCTTGGATAGGAACACGTAGTGGTTTACCAATTGGTTTTTCGGCTACCGTAAAGTCATCAAATGCTTCAAGTAAGGTCTTGCCATTGTACCAAGGCATATTCTCAGATTTCTTTACCAAGTTATCGCCTTTCCATCCAGAAACTGGAATGAAAGGTACATTTTCTAGTTTGTAACCTACTGACTTTACTAATTTTTCACCTTTCTCTTTGGCTACTTTGAATGCTTCTTCAGAATAGTTGCTATCATCCATTTTGTTGATTGCAACGATTAGTTGGTTTACACCGAGTGTTTTAAGCAAGAATGCGTGTTCTCTTGCCTGACCACCAGCAGCAATTGCTGTATCGGTTTCACCTTCTTTAGCTGAAAGGACTAAGACAGCTGCATCTGCTTCAGAAGCACCAGTAATCATGTTTTTGATAAAGTCTCTGTGACCAGGAGCATCAATCAAAGTAAAGAAGTACTTTGGAGTCTCAAACTTTTGGAAAGCAAGATCGATTGTGATACCTCTCTCTCTTTCGTCTTTAATATTATCCATAACCCATGCATACTTGAAAGTATCACCTTTTCCGGTCTTCTCGGATTCGGCTGCATGGGATGCAATTGTTCTTTCATCTACAACACCGAGATCCATCAAGAAATGACCCATAGTTGTTGATTTTCCATTATCAATATGACCTGTAACAATCAGGTTCAAGTGTGGTTTATCTGCCATATCCAATCAGCATTCGAAGGGATTTATTACTGTTATGAATTTTTTAAAAAAAATCAATTTTTTTTCAAGATTTTTTAGATCAAGGAATTTTGGAAATTACACATAAATCAAAGGGCAATTGAGTGAAATTATGAAAATTACAGTTTCTGTCATCAAAGCCGATGTAGGCGGAGTTGGAGGACATACAAAACCAAGTGAGGGATTAATTGACGCAGTTAGAAAAACCATCGAAGGTGCAGGAGATTTACTTATTGATCATTATATCGGATATTGTGGAGACGATGTCCACATAGTAATGTCACATACTCACGGGGTAGACAATCAACAAATTCACAAATTAGCATGGGATGCATTCATGGCAGGGACCCAAGTTGCAAGAGAAGAGGGATTGTACGGTGCAGGACAAGACTTGCTAAAAGATTCTTTTTCAGGAAACGTCAAAGGCATGGGTCCCGGTGTTGCAGAAATGGAATTTGAAGAAAGACCAAATGAAGCATTTACAGTGTTTGCAGCTGATAAAACAGAACCAGGAGCATTCAACTATCCAATTTACAGAATGTTTGTAGATGCATTAAGTAATACAGGATTAATAGTCAACAAAAATCTTGCAGGCGGAGTTAAAATTAACATCATGGATGTCGAAGAAGCAAAAATTGCAGAATTAGAATTATGGCAAGACAAACCAACAATAGAAGCTGCATTAATGTATCCTGGAAGGTATGTAGTAGACTCAGTCACAACAAAAGACGGAGAACCAATCCTTGCAGCATCTACAGACAGATTGCACAACATTGCGGGAACATATGTTGGAAAAGATGATCCAATTTGTGTTGTAAGAACACAAAAGAAATTCCCTGCAACTGAAGAAGTAGGAAGTGTGTTTAACAACCCACATTTCGTTGCAGGAAACACAAGAGGTAGTCACAACATGCCACTAATGCCTGTAAAGTTAAACTCTGCAGCAACAATCAACTTTTGCATTCCTATTGTAGAAGCACTTGTCTTTAGCATGCACAATGGAAAATTTACTGGACCATTTGATGGATTTTCAACGCCAGACTGGGATCTCATTAGAGAAATTGCAACAAAGAAAGCAATGTCAATTAGAAGCCAAGGCTTCATCCATCCAGCAACACTGGTTCCCTCAGAACTAGAGTATGCAGAAGGGTACAGAGCAAGAATGGACATATTGGAGAGCAAAATGAAGTCAATGGAAGGAAACACACCCAGTGGCGAAAAGAAAGAAAACTACGAAGACCCAGACTAGAAATTCCATCTCAGATAAGATGAGAAATAGTTAAAAGAAAACAAAAAGTAATTACATTATCTGATGGAATTTATCTCTAAAATTTTTGATTGGAAAACATACATTTTCACAGCAATAGCAGTAATCTCATTTTCTAATTTCATGGCGGTACTTTTTGGTCAAACCATCCCAAGCATATTTTTGACATTTTTCAAAATAGCAGGAGAATATGTTATTTTAGGAGCAGTCTTTATTTTTGCATTAGCTTGGTTGCTTAAGGCAAAACCACATAATCGCCCAAAAAACTACTCAGTAGTAGTTTTTGACGTGTTTGGAAAAAAGAGCAAGATAGAAGGAATCAGAACAGAATTCAAAACACATGATGTAGCTTGGAGTTTTATGAAACAATACAAAAAATTGTATCCACTTTATAATTTCGCATTGGTTTCAGACATTCCAAAATCAGACAAGCCAACTATTTTCAAGTATATCTAGATTCAAACTTTTATTTCGGATCATAAGAGTTAGAGAGTGGAATTTGCCATACTAGCTGATGCATTTCGTAAGATGGAATCAACTAGAAAAAGACTTGAACTAACACAATACCTAGTAGAATTATTTGAAAAGACACCTCAAGAAGTAATTTCAAAAATCGTATATTTGCTTCAAGGAAAACTTAGACCAGATTTTGAAGGAATAGAACTCGGAGTAGCAGAAAAGCTTGCCATTAGAGCAATTTCAAAATCATCAGGCATACCCATAAAAAAAATTGAAACAGAATATAGAAAGAGTGGAGATTTGGGAAGTGCATCTACCGTAATTTTAGAACAAAAAACACAGACAACTTTTCTCATGGAAGACATCACAGTAGAAAGAGTTTATGAAACATTATTCAAAATTGCAAAGTTAGAAGGATCTCGTTCACAAGACATGAAAATGAAATATATTTCAAGTCTTCTAAATGATGCAACACCAATTGAGGCAAGTTTTATTCTAAAAATTTTACTCGGTACATTAAGACTTGGCGTAGCAGAAAATACAATGATGGATGCACTTGCAATTGCATTTACAAGCAATAAAGAAAATAGAAAACAGTTAGAGCACTCTTACAATGTATCAAGCGATCTAGGTAAGGTTGCAGAAGTAGTAGCAAGTAAAGGATTAGAAGGGATTGAAAAATTTGAGATTAATTTATTCAATCCAATTCGCCCTATGCTGGCAGATAGAGTGAAGAGTGAAGATGAAGCAATAGAAAAAATGGGTAACAAGTTTGCAGCAGAATACAAACTAGATGGAGAAAGAGTACAATTACATATTGAAGGAGAAAGAGTAATTTTATTTTCAAGAAGTTTAGAAAACATTACAAGTTATTACCCAGACATTGTAGAAAAAATACCAAAATCAATTCAAGCAGAAAAGGTCATTTTAGAAGCAGAGGCAGTTGCAATTAATGAAAATTCTGGAGAATTTTTACCATTTCAAGAATTGATGCATAGACGAAGAAAGTACAAAATAGAAAAAGCAGTATTACAATATCCAATAAGCGTAAACTTTTTTGATATACTATACCACAATGGCAAAAGTTGCCTAGAATTAGAATATCAAGAAAGAAGAAAATTGCTAGAAAAAATTGTCAAAGAAGATGAATTTGCTAAAAATATACCCATGACAATTGTTACAAATGAAAACGAAATTGAAGAATTTTTAGAAAACAGCATCAACGCAGGATGTGAAGGACTAATGCTAAAGATGCTAGATAAGCCATATCAAGCAGGGTCAAGGGGCAGTCATTGGTTAAAGCTCAAAAGAGAATACAGAAATGAATTAGGAGATAGTTTAGATCTCGTTGTAATTGGTGCATTTTTTGGAAAAGGTAGAAGAACTGGAAGATATGGTACATTATTGTTAGCAAGTTATGATGACGACCAAGACATGTTTACAAGCATATGTAAAGTTGGTACAGGTTTTACTGATGAAGATTTAGATCAACTTTATCAAATTTTATCAGACAAAGTAACGATAAAGAAAAATCCAAGAATAGATAGCGAAATGGAAGCTGATGTTTGGTTTGAACCAGAATTAGTTGTAGAGGTTGTAGCTTCAGAAATTACACTCAGTCCAATTCACAAAGCAGCAAGAGATCAAATTAGGAAAAATACAGGGCTTGCATTAAGATTCCCAAAGTTTACGGGTAAGATCAGAGTAGAGAAAGCAGCAGAAGATGCATCAACAAATGAAGAAGTCATGACATTATACAAAGGGCAAAAAAAAGTTGCACATGACAAAAATTTGATGTAATTATGCTCAAAATTTCATAAAAGTCATAGAGGATTTAAATTACCTCTGAATGTTTTGAAACTTGAAATGTATAGCGGAGAGCTTGAAGTTCAAGCAAAAAGAAAGGCTATAGCAGTTTTACAAGACGAAATCAACAGAATTCTAAATGCATCAAGAGAACTTGCAACATTACCAGATCTCATGATGAAAAAAGACAAAACAGGAATCAAAAATGCATTAGAACAAATTTCAACCATAGAAGAAGAAGTAGAGAATCTCAGGAGAAAGATTACAAGAGAAGTAGCTGATGTAGGCGGACTCATCATGAACAGAGAAAACTTACTAAACACAGCATACACTATGGATGAGATTGCAGGTTACATTACTGGAATATCATTCAAATTGGCCAATGTAAAACACACAACACTAAAAAATGCAAAACTTGATCAAGACATAACAAAATTGATTGAATTAGTAGTAGACCAGGTTTACAAACTAAATGAAATCATTCGCAGTCTAAACACAAACACTGCAAGTGCAATTGAATTGGCACAAGAAACACAGACTATTGAAAGAGAAATAGACACAAAATACAGACAAGCAACATTGAAGCTACTAAGTGAAGTTACAAATACAAAAGAATTATTGTTGATGAAAGACGTAATTGAAGGAATAGAAGAAATGGCAGACAAATGTCAGAGAGTATCAGATTCATTCATCCTGTTAGCATTAAGCCTATAGAACCCACCCAACATTTTTACTTTTAATTTTTAAAGTACAGAATTCATATACGAATTACAAAGATGAAAATTATGAAAAGTGAATTAATTGAAAATAGAATTATTGTTTGGAATATCAAAGACTCTCGTGAACTTTTTAGTCAAGGTTATTATGGCAAACCAATCGGAATACCGAAACCAAAACCAGAAGAAATTGATGTACCATTAATTTTAGATCTCATTGAAGGATTGTATCTTTTAGAAAACAAAAAAATTTCAATTTATCAATCAAAAAATAAAGTTTCAGTTGAAGACATGATTGAGATTTGTAAAAAAGAATATCATGATTTTGATAAAAAATATCTCGTATACAAGAATTTTAGAGACAAAGGATACATCATAAACCCAGGCATAAAATTCGGTTGTGATTTTGCAGTTTATGAAAGAGGGCCAGGGATTGATCATGCACCTTATTTGATTCAAGTATACAACAGAAATGATCCAATCACATCGACAGGAGTAGTATTAGCAGGGAGATTAGCAACAACTGTGAGAAAACAATTCATTTTAGCAATTCCAAAAGGAAAAGACAAAGTAGATTTTTTAGCACTTGATTGGTGGAAGGCCTAGACGTGTTTTATGTGACCTGCAATGCGGTCATAAATTTCAAACAATTCTTTTGTTATACCAAAGGATAGATGATTTTTCCATTTGTTTCTAATTCTAATTGCACCATCAGTAGGTTCTACAAAGATGGTAGCATCATGTACAGATTGTTTTGCAATCATTTCATTGAGTTCAGAGTCTTGATTTAACAAAGTTGCAAGACTGCCACTTCCATCCCATTCAACTTTGACTACAGTTTTTGCACCAAAATGTCCCTGAGTTGTAAGTTTAGTCCGGGCAACATAATTTGCAAACCCTTTACCAGCTTCTTTTCTTACTATAAAATGGGCCTGATATCTGTCAAGTGCGCCCCAAGGCAAAGGTGTAGGATCTTGCATTGTTATCCCTTCTGAATAATTTGAATTACGTCAATATTAGAATTTTTCACATCGAGTGTGCCTCTATTTGTAATCATCCTAGCTGTATGAGCAAAATACCTACTGTAATAATCACCATTTTCAACTTGATCAGTGCCAATATCTTTTGGGCTAGATTCTATACCGATCTCTTTTAACATATCACTAAATTTTTCAGGCCATGATTGTAAAACAAATGTATCTGGCTCAGTATCATGCATCAAAAAACATGAATCATACCCACAAATAAAGATATCAAGAATTACCGAAACCAGATCAATCCAATTAAATATTACAAAAGGTTTGACTGTTTATCTATGCTAAAATTCCAAGATAAAGTTGCCCTAGTAACAGGTAGTGGAACAGGTATTGGAAAAGCAATTGCTACAAAATTTGTGGAAAACGGAGCAAGTGTAATAATCCTTGGAAGACGAAAGGAACCATTAGAAGAAGCAGCAAAAGAACTTGAAGGAAAAATTCCTCAAGGAGTAAATTCATCAATTAGAATTTTTGCAGGAGTTGATGTTGCTGATGAATCTGCAATGACCAAAATGTTTGATGAGTTAAAAAATGACAATGTCACAGTCGATTATGTAATTAATAACGCAGGAGTTTCAGGTCCTGTTACTTGTTTTGCAAATGCACCCTTAGATGATTTTAAAAGTACAGTAGGAATTCACTTAACAGGGACATTCTGGGGTTCAGTACAAGCATTAAGAGTAATGAAAGAAGGTGGAAAAATTATTACAATTTCTACATTTTTTACAGAAGAAAGACCACTAGAGCAAAGACCTTACAGATTTAGAAGCCCATACACCGCATCACAAGGTGCAAAAAACAGATTGGCAGAATTGATGTCATGGGAATTAACAGATAAAGGAATCATATCTATTGCAACAAATCCAGGGCCAGTTCATTCAGACAGAATTTACAAGACAGTATATCCAAAAGCAGCTGCAGAATTTATGAGGGTTAGTGGATTTGAAGAATTAACTCCAGAAGAAGTAGATGCTGCAAACAAAGAATTGTTGTCATTATTAGGAGAAGAGGACAATGTTGTAAAAGAAGGAATTGCATCTGCTGCACAAAAATTAGCAAATGGAAAAGATATCCAAAAAATCACAGAGACATTTGCCAATTTATTAAATAAAATTCAAAGTATTGCAGAAAAAGTTCAAACCAACACATCACACATGATTGCCAATAAAGAATTCTTAGCGCAAAGTCAAGTGGCAGAATCAGTGTTGAATCTATGTGATGATGAAATTGCTAAAATTTTAAATGGAAAAGTTATTCCAGGAGACAGAGTATTCTATCCAGTAAAACCACATATCGGAACCACGACTCCAGGAGTTCATCAACCAGACTTTACAGGACGGGCAGTTGTATTTACTGTTGATGCAACTGACAAGACAGATGCAGAAAGAGTAGAATATCTAGCTCAGCATGTAGAAAAAAACGGTGGTAAAGTTGCATGTTTTATCTCTGAATCAACACCGCAGGAATTACAGGAATACATTAGTGGAAAATTCCACTCTCACATAATAAACATCAAAAATCCCGAAGAAGTTTCCAGATGGCTAAACACAGCAAATACGAACTTGGGAAAGATTTTAGGCGTAATTCATGTAACAGGAAAGATTCCCGAAGTACCAAAATTAACTGAATTATCCAGAGCAGAATGGGATGAGTTAATTGAAAAATTCATTACAACCCCAGCCACTGTAGCTCAAGGAGTACTAGAACAATTTGTCCCAGGAGGAAGAAAAGACCCCAGACTATACAAAGATACACAAGGAGCAATGATGATCATCGGTCCGGATTTGCCATCGGGAAGAAAAGTAACAGGAACACAAAGGGCACAAGTTGAGGTGTTCAGAGGAGCATTAAGACCATTTACCACAACAGTGAACCAAGAATTAAGCGATGTATTAAAATCAAATATCAGAATATTTTCCATATTCCCAGGTTCAGTCTCAGGAACTGAATCAAGTAATGAAAGAATTGCACAGGCATTTAATTTCCTTGTATCTGAAAACGCAGCCTCGTCAGCTCAAGTAACATTTTGTGTTGATGAGTTAAGATAAGAATGAAAAAATTTTCTGAGTTAAGAGTAGGTGACGCATTTTATTCGACATGCAGCATATCAGATAAAGAATTAGATGAATACCTAAGTTTTTCGAGAATCAAAAATGCATTTTTAGAAGACATGCAAAAAGGCAAACAAAAAATTGTTTCTGGAAGAGCAATACTAGCACGAATGGAGGGTGAATTTACAAGAATAAGTCAGATCTATGGAAATCACATAATATTCATAGGAACAGATGGAGACGCAGGATGGGAAAATAGAAACACACGTTTTCTAAAACCACTATACACTGATGAAGTATTGAAATTAAAATTCACAGTATCTGCAAAGGACGATATTGATGATGATTTTGGAAAGATTGCAATAGATTATGAAGGCTCAACACAAGATGGCAAAACAATAGTTATTTCAAAAAGGAACCTATACAGAATTAAAAAAGAACCTCCAAGATAATTTGTAAATTCACACATGGACAGATATTCAGTCATGTCATGCACAATTTCAAAATTAGTGAAAAAATAATTCAAATTTTATTTTTGATAAATTTTTGTCATCATTACAATATCAGATTACACAATATCTAATTGGACAGAGTGGCCATCACTATCCCATGCAAAGATATCTCCATCACTATAAGGAAACCTTACAATCAAAGAGATTAGTTGAAAAAAGTTGTTCAAGTCAGTTACAGAAGGTTTTGCTGAACCACTGGGATGAGAGTGTACAGTCCCAACATAACTTAAATCGCCAGGAAGCATGTTATGTGGAAATCCAGAGGAATGACAAGAACTAAAAGAAAAAGGAGGAATAACTAGCCCATCAATAAACACATTGCCTTTCTTTGACTTTCCTCGTAAAATCAGGATTCCCTCATTTGGATGGGCCATACAACAATATGACAAAATACTATCTGCAACTTCTTTTTTCAATTTCACGTCTCTTTTGTTTTTTACAATAGAAACAGCATGATCCGATTTCTTTGTTTTAAAAAACATATTCTTTAAGCCATCTTTGTTTGTTTGATGAAGGCAATAATCTTCGATTAACATAGTTAACTAATCTTTATTACATTACACAACATTTGAATTATAATTTAAAATACAAAGTTTCCACGTTACAACAAGTGTTTATCATATTGAACCTTGTTACACAATACTAAATAACAGCCCAAAAAAGGTCAAGACAAATGGCATATTCTGAATCAGCTCCAGACGTTCTAAAATACAAGGTTTCCCAATACATGAAAAGAACAATCACCATTATGCATGAATCATCATTCATACCATCAGCTTGTGCTCAAATGCAAAAACATCGTACTGATGAGATTATTGTAATAAATGCAACAGGAGAACCAGTAGGAATTGTTACAGATGAAGATATTTTAAAAAAAATAGGAGAACAACATGCACGTTCTTCAAGGACAAGACTTGAGGACATCATGTCATTTCCTCTAGCATCAATACCTCACAACTCTTCATTAGAAGAGGCATTAGAGAGAATGAGAAAGAACAAAATTCGAAAGCTTGCAGTGTTATCAGAATCAAACAGAGTAATCGGCATCATATTTCAACACACTATTGTGGAATTAATCCACGGGTCCATAGCAAGAAACAAGAAACCAGCATCGTCTGTAAAATCAATTCTGTGGAATTTAGGTTCAGTCACCCAATTTGCAGGATTGCTCATGCTGATTCCAGCACTTGTATCAACTTTCATGTTTGAGGTTCAGGTAGCGTCAGGCATATTTATGATGGCAACAACACTTCTAGCATTAGGATTTTCATTAAACTCGTATGGTGAAAAACATCCACTAGGTATACAAGGAATGACCATACTTGTATTTTCTAGTTTTGTAATACTGGTTGTTGTCGGAACAATTCCATACATGTACATCTCACCATATGGAGATATTGGCTTCATAGAAGAATTTTCAAATAGTCTTTTTTCAAGTTCGGCAGCATTCACTACTGCTGGAATTTCATTATTTGCTACACCTGAGACATTACCGCAGAGCTTTACATTCTTTCGTGGGTTTACACAGTTTGTGGGTGGACTGAGTTTTATTTACCTCATAATGACTGCGTTTTATCCTGAAGGCAAATTGCATAATATGAAAGGTCTAATATCAGGAGCAACACCAAATCTACGAGAATTATTTGCAACAATTACAATAGTTTTCTCCATTTACACAGTAATGATTGCAACGATGTTTTGGATATTTGGTTCTGAAGATATGCTGGATAATTTTTCGCTTGCGTTTAGTACTCTTTCTACCGGAGGGTTTTTGCCAGATTCTAACATGTTCTCAGAAATTGGATTAGGGGGAGAGATAGTATTGATTGTCGGCATGATACTCGGAACCTTACCGTTTGGATTTCATTATGGATTAGTAAGAACAAAATTTCTATCAGTGAAATTGGGAAGAGAAGTTACTACATACTTGCTAATGCTATCAGGTGCAATAATCTTGTTTTCTGTGTTGTATGGAGCTGATTCAATGAGTAATGCAATAACTATTGTTGCAACCAGCACCACTGCAGGATTTCAAGTAGTAGATATGAGTATGTTGGATGCCACTCCCAAAATAATCCTAACAATATTGATGATTATTGGAGGATGTGGGTTTTCTACTGCAGGAGGAATCAAGATATTTCGTATACTGAATTTATACGATCTGAGAAAACTACTCAGTTCAAGTGGATGGAAAAAAGGATTTGTGGATGACAAAAATGAGCTTGCTACAACCCTTCTGATATTTGCATTGTTTCCAACACTTCCTCTTGTTGGTGCCTTGTACCTATCAAGTGAAGGTTATGATTTCTACGATTCATATTTTGAAACAATTGGAGCAATAACTACCGCAGGTCTTGGTTCTGGAATATTAGGAATAGATCTTGATCCTATTGGAAAAGTAATCGCGAGTTTTCTGATGATACTTGGAAGGTTAGAGATAATTCTTGTCATATTCATGTTTATTCCAAAATTGATAAGACAAAAGCAGAGTAAGCTAAGAAAGTAAAGTACAGGAGAGCCGACTAGCAGTCAACCATTTTAGACACTAATTTAGCCCCATTTACATATGCAACATGTGAACTTGCTATGCTAGTTCCATTAATCGTGTTCACTTTACGCATATAGAACCAATCATTAATTAGATTAGGGTGTTTGATCTTCAGCTGTTTTTTTCATTTCTTCTGACTTTGCCATTACATCATCTTTGTACTCAGCATCGTGTTCTCTTGTTTCTGTAGAGTTGGATTTGTGATATTCAGCTGTTTTTTTCATTTCTTCTGACTTTGCCATTGCATCATCTTTGTACTCAGCATCGTGTTCTCTTGTTTCTGTAGAGTTGGATTTGTGATATTCAGCTGTTTTTTTCATTTCTTCTGACTTTGCCATTGCATCATCTTTGTACTCAGCATCGTGTTCTCTTGTTTCTGTAGAGTTGGATTTATGATATTCAGCTGTTTTTTTCATTTCTTCTGACTTTGCCATTGCATCATCTTTGTACTCAGCATCGTGTTCTCTTGTTTCTGTAGAGTTGGATTTGTGATATTCAGCTGTTTTTTTCATTTCTTCTGACTTTGCCATTGCATCAGCATAGTTTGAGAGTTCTTTCATTGCAATACCAATGTCTTTTTTAGAATTATCAATTATTACTTGGATTCTTAATTGTGCTTGTTCTGGAAGTGTATCTTTGAGATCAGTTAGAACTTCCACATGTTTGGATGATGCAGACACTATATCTTCAGTTAAAGATGCCTTGTCTGCAGCTTTTGATGCAGAGTCTGCAATTTTCTTTGCATCAGATACTTGTTTTTCATAGTCTTTTGTTAAATCGCCAACTAGTTCAGGCATTCCTTTTTGAACTACTGCATTTGCTTCACTTAGTCGAAGTTCTGCAAATTTCAGATGTTTTGCAACTTTATCGTTTTGATTAAATGTAAATGCCAAGTCTAACCCTTCAAATGCTTTTTTGAATCCATATACAAATGAGTCAGGAGTAGTTCCAGGTTCAGGTAAATCATCAATACTTTGAGCATAGACACTAGGAATTGTCAGTACCAATAATGAAGCAGTAAGTAATGTTACTATATTGTATTGATTCATACTAGTTTTAATTCAGAAAAATAGTAATTAAGAAACGCTGACATATTTGTTTATTTCACATACATGTTTGTTAGTGTAATCTACAAATTTTGGAATATTGTAGCTAGAGAGCTATTGACAATTATTATTTATAAAATAAAATTTTGCAATTAAGGAAAGGGGTTTTGTATTTTTATTTTAGATGTCTCGTTTGTAATACTTGAAGATAGTAATTCCACTCCAGATACAACATCTTCTCCATCTACCTGTGAGACATCCTCCTTTGCAGAAACAACATATTGATCGACTGCAGGCTCTGCAAGATCAAATATGTTAGTAAAAAGAAATACCGTTATTATTGCAACACTTGCAATACCAATTCCAATAAAATTTCTATTTTTACTCATCATCTAACCATTGTTTTAATAAAGTAAGCACATTTGAATAACGCTGACATAAATGTTGGTTCGATATACAAACATGACAACACAGTAGACATATTGGTAAGTGTTTTAATCTATCTTGAATTGAAAATAATCCTTGCTTTGATTCCTGTTGTAGTGTTGTTGGTAGAAAGTTTTAGTCAATATTCTTTAGCAGAATCTTCTTTCTTCAGATCTTCTTTTTTATTTTCAGTCAACACACAAGGATGATTGTTGTAATTTTCCATATCAGTGAAAATTTCATGACATGTCATACATTCAGTTGTTCTAGACATACAATATTAAAGTCACATTAGTATTTTAATCAAATTTACAATTAACTATCCAGCATTAACCATATGAAGAACAGCGTTGTTCTTTAGAACATCTAGTCATATCTGAAAAAACTAAACGTTATGCTTTGAAAATATTATCAGATGTTGAAAAATGCGGTTCTGCCACTGAAAAAATCCCATGGGACAATCTGCCGCATCATTATATTTAGCATCTATGCTGATGAGAGAGCATACCTCAGAGTAAATTCCAGAAGATTTCAGGCGTATCTACTATAACATTACGCAATAGAAAAAATACGATACAGAAAGTTCTCAATCTATAATTTGATCTATTAATCAAAGAGTAGTCAGAAAGTATTGGTCTAATTTGTTACATTGGTTTTTGATTAATTAATACGAAATAAAAAACATGGAAACTAAGAGTTTACCGATATATCATCTAGTCCATATTCGTCTAGAACTTTTTGTCTCTTATCATCTAGTTTAGATATTTCGTCTGATTCTTGTTTTTCATCACCGTTGTAAATTGTTCTTATTGGCCATGGAATTCGTATGTCATATTCTTTGAATTCTTCTTGAATCATTACACGTATTGCGCTTTGAACTCTGTATTTTGTTTGATAGTCTCTTACATACACCCAAATTTTAAAATCCAATGAAGAGTTGTTAAAATCTTCAAATCGAATCTTTGGTTGTTCAATGTCTTGTACCATTCCTTTATCACAACCACAACTTGGTTTATTGTCCTCTAGATAGGGACATCGTTTTTGTGTTACCAGGTGATTTTCTTTGTCATCAGTAATTTCACGCATTGCTCTGTATCCTACTTTACGTAAAATTGCAGTTACCTGTCTTGCATCATTAAGGTATGATACTCCAACTTCAACAGTTGCAGGCACAAATTTCAATCCATTTGAATAATTGATCACTTTGGTGGCGATTAGTTGACGAGTTGGGAATATTGCCATTGATTCATTTAACGCATGTCTGACATATGTAACTCTAGAAGTAATTTTGTGAATGTATCCATTGTATCCGTCTATTTCTACACGATCACCTTCAATGAAGATCTTGTCTTTTTTGATCATCACATATGCAAAGAAATTCTCCATTGTTTCTTTTAATGCAAACCCAATACCTACCCCAAGACCTGCAACTACAGTTCCTAAAACTAACAAATCAACGCCCCACCAGGACACTACACCAACCAAAATTACTGCAAATATAACAATCGGAATTACTTGATAAAGGGATTTAGGCAACCCTTCACGTCTTTTTGTTGCATATCCGGGTGGCTTTTCTCCAGCAATAACTTCATCAAAATCATTAAACCGTTTTTCTTCTCTCCAAGTATCAATTGGGAAAATTTCCTGTGGGCAAACACCCGGTTTTAAAATCATTCCCGAATCATTATTTTCACTAGTACACAAATTATAATAATTGTCATATTTTTTTCTCTCTGATTTTTTATATTCTTCAAAAGGTTTTGGAACCTTTGGTTTGTAGCTACCTATTGGCATACCTTTTGATGTCCTATACTGTTGTAATATTATCAATCCCTCATCAGTGGAAAGCAATGATTCAAATTTTTCTTTCACCATGTCTTTAGGAAAATTTTTTGGTGGGATCCAGTCATAAATTTCATTAAAGAAGTCTTTTTCATCATCTTCAAATCCATGTTTTTCTTTCCAGATGAGAAAATCATCATGTTCCATGGATGATTTTTCTTTTTTTGTTAAAATGATTGGTATGATTTGAGATATGGTATATCCAATTACTATGATGTTTAATGTAGTAAGAATTTTTGAAAATATCTCTGATGGATTTTCTGCATTATTTACGGATTCATTAAACAAGCCAGTTGAATAAATATAGAGATTAATAGATGAGATTAAGATTATGGCAAAAACAGGCAAAAGTACAGTTCTAAGAAATTTTGACGCATGTGGTCGTTTATAATGGAATTTCTTTGTTTTTATCATACTAGAGAATTTGCGATATACTGCAACTAGACTGACAATACCCACAATTAACACAATAAAGGCTGTTTGTAGTGCCTCAGAGAACATTAAAAGTTCAGTTAAAGATTGGAATTCGCCAACAGGAATCAAAGCAAGGATTATTTTCAATTCAAACACCATTCTTTTTCTTTAACTGGAAGTAAATGATTTGAACATCATTTTGTTTTTGGCACTAATTCCAATTATACTTACAATTGAAACAACTAGAATCATCATTGCAATTGTTCCAAATTCTGGTACAATTTCTGCCTCCATATCTTCATCAAATACACCATTAGACATGTCATTTGATACCATAAAGTATATCCGAGTTTTTTCTTCAAGATTTTCTTGGCTTGCTTCTACGGTATATTGGCCTTCATCGAATCTAGGAATAGGAGGAGTAATCAAATATTTGAATTTGCCATCACCATCAATTGCGACATTTGGTTGATAAACTACATTTCCTGACGGATCATAAATTACAAGTTTGATTGGATGAAATGATTGAATGTCACCATCTATGGTTCCCATAATGAGTAGTTTATCTGTTGGGCTAACAGTAGAATCATATGAAAAAAGTGAGATTTCTGCAAATGCCAATGTATGAACATTTGTAACAGAGAATACTACAAACAATACAGAAATGCATAAAATCTTTTGTATTGTATTTAGATTAAAAATATAATTAGAATTATTCAAGCAAGGAGTCCTGATGGACTCGGATATTACTGCCGTTAATTTGAACCAAATTCAAAAAAATCATTCAATATCTATACGTCTATCTTGCTATTAAGGAATACTTTTAGATTTTATACGTCATAAAGATTTACCAGTTAGATCAAGACTGCGACTAGTCATCCTCTCTCAATTAGTTTAGTTTTGGTTGATTCTGTTACACAAGCTGGAGAGCCATTCTGTATTCATGTATGTTTTTTAAAAAATAAAATATTAAGGAGAATAAGCTCCATCTTGTTTTGTAACCTGACCATAACCAGGATCTATGTTTTCAATATCTGTTTTGATGTCAGATATCAGATCCTCTGCATCCTGTCCAGTAACTGTGTTTTGATCAGACATCATATACATTCCAATACCCACTCCAGTAATTGCCATTACTGCTACGACCAAAATCATAATTTTATTAGGGGATTTTTTTTGTTCTGTGCTTGTCATAAAATTATTTTAGAAAATAAGATATTAACTGACGCTGACACAAACGTGATTTTCATTTACACATACAGCAACAAGGTATACAGATATGTCTGCAGTAATAATCAGATGTCAAATAATTTTTGAAATTATTTTTGCAAAGTCTTTTCCAGCGCTAGTAAGAGTAATGTTAATTTTATTGTCTTCAATGTTAGACTCGACAAGACCTTTTTTCTCCATCCATACAACATGCTTTGCAAGTCTCGCATAGTTTAGTTTGGTGTCAAGTGCCAGTTGTGTTTTTCCTTCGGCAGGATGTTCAGTCATAAATTTTACTATACGCATCAGTGTTTTCATACTAGGATCAAAGGTTGGCGCAATAGATTTGGTTTTTAGAATTTCTACTACTTTGGGTTTTACAGTTTTGCTCAATTATGGACTCGATCATACCACAAAATTACTATTTATAAGATATGCCTGAATATACAGGCATGCCAGTCTGCAATTTTAGAAATATTTACTTTTGGCAGTAAATGCAACCAGGCTCACAATTGAGATAATTTCTCAGAATCCAATAATATCAATTCCAATATTGCAAATTTTCCCAAATCTATCAATTTTGTAACTAAACACTAGTCCATCATCTTTTTTGCCAGTGTTTGCAGTTTTTTGTATTGTACTAATAATTTCACTTTTATCTTCATCAGCACACAAAAGTTCAATTTTTGATTTAGCTGTATAATTATTTGAATCAGAACTCGATTCCTTATCAGAATCACATATTGCAGTAATTTGAATTTGATATGCTGAAAAAATTGATGTGTCAATTAGAGAATTCTTAACACGATATAAAATCGAATTTTTTACTATTGCTTTAATTTTGTATATGATTTTTCAGAGACCCTTTTGCTGTAGATTCTTTTTTATGAATAATTCCAATGTGTTTCTCATACAAATCTTGTATTACTTCATTTTTACAATTAACATTATCCCTTTTTTGTAATCCTCCTACAACAAGATTACTCAAGTTAGTTTTTACTATGTAAAATCTAATTCCTGTAAAACTCAGAATGAATTTGCATATGGATTTCCAACAGTATATTTTTTTAAATATTAATTTTGACATCATATGGTATGTATGTTATTTGTATTAAACATGTGTAAAACATCCAAGTAAAAAAATATGATTGAAACTTAAGACCAAAACAGGAAATGTATTGGTGAAAGTATCAATCATCATAATAATAACAAATTAGTATTTAGAAAATGCTGACAATTTTGTATATCTTCCATACATAAACATCAGGTTTTCTTAAATTCCACTTTGCCATGTTTAAGTAGGATGTTGTACTAACAACAGTATGGAAACATACCAAACAATGTCTTGGCAAAAATTACAAGATGAATATTATAAAAATATGGAAAAATTTAATGATTCTATAAATTCCTTAGAAAAGTCTTCAAATGAAATTAAAAAAATATATTCACAAGTAATGGAAAAATCAAAAGATGATTCCACAAAAACTAGAAAAGACTTTGCAACCTTGTGGCTTGCACGTATTGATGTTGAAAACACCTCTTCATTTTCAGAAATAAAAGATGAATATGAGACATTTCTCAAAGGTCCTTTACCATCTGTATCTGATTATAAAAATTTCGAGGCAACATTAAATCATAAATTATGCCAAAAACCAATCAGTTTGTTAGATGCATATGCTGATTCTTTGAAAGGATTTTATGATGCTTGGAAAGAGACGTGGAAAAATAAAAAAATAGCAATATCTGAATAGAGTAAGGATTACCCACTTTTGTTCTTTACAGTAGAAGTTTTGAATTTAATCTAATGAAAATAAAAAAAGGGGTTTAGGCTATACAAAGTTCTATTACTTTGTGTACAGCTATTGTTCCTGAATTTGTAATTGATCCGTTACACAAGTTGTGTATGTTTCCCCAATTGGTGATTGTGTTACTATTAGAAAACAATCCTTGATTTAGGATTGTATCGAAGTTCATAACTGGACCACTATTGGTAAATGTGCCAGATGTCATGATGGTACCACTGTTAACCAAGTTCAATGAGTTGGTAAATGTGCCGCTACTAATTAGTACGCCATCTGGACCTACTTTGATAGCACCAGAGGTTGTAATTACGCCAGTGTTAGTCAAGTGGCCGTTATTTTGGATAACGCCTGTTGGGCCGTTAGTTATTGTACCTGATGATGTAAGTTCACCAAAGTTTTTGAATGGTCCGCTATTTGTTATTGTACCAGTTACACTATCAATAACACCGTTATTGGTAAATTCACCAGAGGTTGTAATTACGCCACCACTTGCAATGTGAATGGTTCCATCATTTACAATAACTCCACTGCTAGTAATGGTTCCAATATCAAAGTTGACATTTGATGCAATAACTAGTTTGTCAGTTGGTCCGATTACAAGAGTTGCAACTACACATGTAGAAGTAACAGAGTTCCAGGTTCCACCTATTGCAGGAGTTGTACAAGACACTTCATTATTGACTGTAGTAACCAATGCGGCTGCATCTTGAGCAGAAAAAGCTACCAAAGAAATCAATACTGCCAATACAGGAAGGATTAGGATTTGTTTTGTTCTTATCATTGTGTATTATATGAAAACTTTGGTATTAACTGACGCTGACACAAACGTGGTTTTCATTTACACATACAGCAACAAGGCATACAGATATGTCCGCAGTAATAATCAGATGTCAAATAATTTCAAAGTCATAACAATTACAACTATAATTCAAATATAATAAAAAATATTCATGATTTTGATCAGTAAATAAAATTACAGATTAAGGGTTTTTTGTATTGTATTTTTCCCCTTCCTCACGGTTACAGTTGATATCCCAGAAATTTCTGAGAATTTGCTTTGAGGGATATTATTTCCCATCAACATAGATGCCAGATATAACGATGAAGCAGCCTGTCCGATCGGATTCTTTCCCACAGTAGAACCACGTTTTTCAACATCAGATAATATCTTCAATGCATAGCGTTTAATTTTTTCAGAAATACCAAGATCATTGGACAGTTTAGTAAGAAATGATGAGATGTCGTATTGAGGGGGTTTAAGATTAAATTCCTCAATTAAAACTCTGATTGATTTTTGCATGTGTTTTTTTGTAATGTTACCCATCTCAGAAATCTCTTCAAGACTTCTAGGAGTCATAGTTTCTCGACATGACACATACAAAGCTGCTGCCATCAAATCATTGGAACTTCTACCTCGGATCAATTGATGTTTTTGTGCCCTTCTAAATAGAGAGCATGTGGCTTCAACAGTATTATCTGAAATGCCTAATTTTTCCTTGAGTCCGTTCAGAAAGATCAGTGATGTTGAAAGGGTTCTCTCAGATGACTGTTTTATTTTGCTTCTGCTATCTAATATTCTTAATCGATTAAATCTTGATTTGTTAAATGAGCTTAATGATTTACCTGTGGAATCTTTATCATTTCCAATGATAGACGACATTCCTTTGTCATATATTGAAAGAGATTGCCTTGATCCCGTTTGACTTTTACTCATAAAATCTTCTACACTATGAAGTGATGTTCCATCATGGTTGTCTAATTTTTCCTCTACCACAGTACCGCAATTTGCACAAAAAATTTCTCCACTAAATACATCTGTAATCAACTTGCTTTGATTACAATTATGAAATTCATATTTTTGTAACATAACTCAGCACATACATTTACACTTTAAAGATATTATCTGACGCTGACACAAACGTGATTTTCATTTACACATACAGCAACAAGGTATACAGATATGTCTGCAGTAATAATCAGATGTCAAATAATTTTTGAAATTATTTTTGCAAAGTCTTTTCCAGCGCTAGTAAGAGTAATGTTAATTTTATTGTCTTCAATGTTAGACTCGACAAGACCTTTTTTCTCCATCCATACAACATGCTTTGCAAGTCTCGCATAGTTTAGTTTGGTGTCAAGTGCCAGTTGTGTTTTTCCTTCGGCAGGATGTTCAGTCATAAATTTTACTATACGCATCAGTGTTTTCATACTAGGATCAAAGGTTGGCGCAATAGATTTGGTTTTTAGAATTTCTACTACTTTGGGTTTTACAGTTTTGCTCAATATTTTCTCAACCATAATAGAAAATTCTTACTCATAAAACACGTCTTGATGATAGGCATTCTCAGTCTCACAGTTTGAGAGATAATTTACTTTTGGCAGTAAATGCAACCATGCTCACAATTGAAACAATCAGAATTATCATTGTGATTGTTCCAAATTCAGGAACCACAGATGTGCCAATTATAGATATCTTGTCTGCGCCAGATGGAAACGAAATTGCTAGGTTTCTATAATCATCGGTTTTTACATCCGTAAATTGTGCGTCTTCCCCGTCAACAGTTACAAAGAAGGTTTTATCTTGTTCATCTGATTGTTTAGCATCAATTAATGATCTTGGCAATTGAGTATAGAGTACTCCCGCAGTGTCTCCTTTAAGGATGAATTCTAATGAGGTTGCATCTTTGTCAACTGCAATACCAAATACTTTACCACCGGTAATAACATAACTTATTGACGTATCAGTATTAAAAACAGGAAGTACTCCTGACGATGTGTATGTATCAATCGGAGTTGGTTGAATGCCTCTTGGAGTAATCACACTTGCATTGTTTGATGGATCACTTACGCCAAAGATATTCATAGATGATACTCGATACGTGTAAGTTTCGTTTTCTAAAAGTCCTGAATGAACAAATATTGTCTGAAGTCCAATATTTTGGGAAATAATATTCCAATCACTATTTGAATTGGTCTTATACTCTATTCTATATCCTGATACGGGGTATTTATCGTCATTTGAGGGAGAAACCCAAGTAAGTTGAACAGTGTCGCCAGAATAAAGATTTGCGTGAAGTCCTAGTGGGGCATCAGGTACAGATTGAATTTGGGGTGTAATATCAGGAGTAATATATGAAACACTTCCCACATCACTAGAATACCCACTACTGTCAATACTTATTCTTGTGTTTGAAATAGTTGTAGGATTGTTAAAACTAATCCATGTGTTTGAATTTGGAAGAATTTCCAAAGAGTATGTTTTGCCTTCAGAATCAAAATAAAGTACTGCACCATTTACATATGTTGAAACAGTTGCCCAGATACCATTTACTTCACTAACGATGTCAGGGAATTGAAAGTTTTTTGTTTGAGGACCAGGATTTGAAAATTCTACAGTGTTAAGTGATCCTGGAGACTGTTGACCTGTGTAAACTAGTGCGCCATTTGGAAGATAGTTTATTGAAGATGGATTTACAGCATCTAGATCCACATAACCAATACGCCCTATATCACTGGAATATATCCTGCCATCTATGTTTATTCTAACATTTGAGATGTCCATAGAATTGTTAAAACTAATCCATGTGTTTGAATTTGGAAGAATTTCCAAAGAGTATGTTTTGCCTTCAGAATCAAAATAAAGTACTGCACCATTTACATATGTTGAAACAGTTGCCCATATTCCATCTATGTCAATATTTGGAGATTGAAAATATTGTGTCTGAGGACCAGGATTTGAAAATTCTACAGTCATAGTAGAATATGGTGGTTGTTGACCTGTGTAAACTAGTGCTCCATTTGGAAGATAATTTTGTGTCTGAAATGGATAATATGATGTGTTAGATGGGGTTACAGAAACATCGTAAGAAGGAACACTTTGAGTACCTCCATCAAAAAGAGCAATTAATCTAAAAGTGTAAGTTTCTCCTGTCGTAAGTCCTGAAATAGTATAACTTGTTACAGCACCAGTATTTTCAACTGTATGAACATAGACATCATCATCTATTTTTGTATCAATTGCATATCCAATGACTCTTTCGCCATAGGTATATGATGGAGCAATCCAATTCAATTTAACTTGTGTAGGATTTACCAAAATGGATGTAATTGTAGGAAAAGTGGTTGCTTGTGGAACAGTAGATATTACATTTGAGGGAATTCCAACACCATTAGAATTAATTGCTGAAACACGATAATCGTAATTTTTCCCAGTATCAATACCTGAATGATAATACGATGTCTGCGGAGTGCCTGTATTTGAGACTAGAACATACCATTGATTCGTTACAGTACGGTATTCTATTTTGTAGCCTGTAACTATAGAATCATTGTTTTCTTGTGGTGCATTCCAATACAGAAAAACACTGGTGGGAGATGCAGGATTTGCTTGAAGTGATGTAGGGGAATTGGGAACGGTAGTGCCATCTAATGTGGTAGCGCTTAGAAACTTTGTTGGAACACTTGTACCAACTGAATTTATTGCAGAGATTTGGTAAAAGTAAATGTGATTCTTTAAAAGATTTTTGTGAGAATAGTTTGTGATTTCATTAGGGATTGTATCTAATTCTACGAACTCTCCTCCATCTACCACGTATGTAATTACATATCCAGTAATTGAGGAACCTCCATCATATGGGGCAGACCATGAAAGATTAATTTGATCATCTGAGACTGCTTGGATAAAAAAGTCGTTTGGATGATTTGGAGCATTTGCAGCACTTGCTTCTGAAGGCATAGAAAAAACAATAGCTAATGAAATAATCGACAACACTAGAAATTTTTTTGTCTGTAAGATACGCAAAATACTTTTGCAGTTATAAATCTGAGTCAACATATTTTAATTCAGAAAAATAGTAGTTAAGAGAGACGGACATATTTGTCAGTTTTGTTTACTTGTTTGTCAATACAATATACAAATTTGCCAGATTTTATTTCAAGATCATATAGATAATTCAAATCGGTTTGACAAAGACAATTGTGAAACTAGATGCAGATAGATATGAAACTCAACAGATTATATTTTTTGAACAAGTTCAAGTGGAATTTCTGCACTTCCAAAATATTCATCAATTAAAAGAAAATATTCTTTTGAAGAATCATATTCAAAATCAACATAATTCCCATATCCTTGCCCAGGTCCAAATATTATATTGATAAATTTTGTCTGTCCAGGGTTTATTCCAATATTGCCAGCAGCAAAATTAGTTGAAGAGAATTTGTATTTAGTTTCACCATCCCAGAGATGATAATTACAAGATAAAGCTCCAGAACAGTGAAGTAATATAACATCAGATGAACCTGTATTTTCAGCTAGCATTTCTAGATTAAAAACGGCCATTCCCTGCTCAGAGACTTGGACTTCTCCACCTGCATAATAATATGTAATTGGTCCAACAACAAAGATTTTTGATTTTTGTTTAAACTCTAACATCTTAATTTCATTTTTAACAGGATATGTACATTCTGCGATTAATCGAGGATTTTCTTTATTTTGGCACTGTATCAAATTTTCATAAAGAACATCCAGTCTTTTTTCAACGTCAATTGTTTCTCGTTGTTCAATTACATCATAACTTGGAGGGATATAGCTGTTAACAAATACAACTGCAATGAATGATACAACTGCAATTAATGCTAGAAATTTTTTCTTTATACACATATTTGCCATTTTTCATATTTAATAATTGGGAGAAATTACAATTCTAAAGGCTCACTGATCAGAAGTATGGATTGATGTTTGTTTTTTTCATATCTTTATCAATTACCAGTGCTTTTTTATTTTTAGGTGTTGGTACAAAATGCCAATTCACAGATACTGTTTTCTTTCCCATTAATCCCAATAATTTCCATAGTTTGTTTGATAATTGAATTCCACTTTTGTCTGTAGTTATATTTTTTAGATCTTTTCCACATTCGGCTTGGGGTCTGTGTTTCTCTCTCCAGTAGGCATCATCAAATTTATCATCCCATCCCCCGCCATTCCAAGGACCAATATGACCAATTGGCACTATTGCACTAGAAGGAAATGATAGAGTAGTTAATTGAATCCATTTTCCTTTCATGTTTGCTGCTGGCAATCCTGCAAAAACACTCTCTGTCATACTGTAGCCGTATGCAGATTTTGATAGTTTTTTTGGAATTTTTGATGCAAAAATATTAGCATTCAAATGATATTTCAGATTTTTCATACTCATTGTACTATTAACATGTGTACAAAGGATATTAGTTTGATTAGATAACCTTGCAATTTCTACTTGAAAATCTAATTGTTTATTTTCCATCTATTTTCTTTGCAGTCTTCTTGGCTGTTTTTTTTACTGTCTTAGCTGGCTTTTTTGCTTTCTTTGCAGTTTTGATAGTCTTCTTGGTTGCTTTTCCAGATGTCTTTTTTGCTTTCTTTGCAGTTATTGCAGCCTTCTGGGCTACTCTCCGTCTCAATTCAGCACGTGTCTTTTTTGCGTCATCATAGGTCAGATGCCCAAACTCTACTGCATCATCTAACATTTCATCAGCCTTTTTGATGCCATCCTCAATCGCTTTGTCAGCTCTTTTAAGAAACTTTGAAATGTGTCCTGGATTCTTTTTTGTTGCCATGTACAGTATGTGAATTCTAGAGTATTAACCAACGCTGACTTTTCTGTTACTTTTATCAACAAATTTGTATGTCTTATTAACGCAAACATAAGTTTCTCTTAATAACATGTTTAACAAAATAAGAACATGTTAATAAAAAATATCGCAGATTTGGAAAAAACATTAGGAGACAATGATGTGGAATTAAATTTAAAATTCATAAAATTATGTAAAAATAACACAATAAAAATAAGTGAGAATTATAATAAATGATTATACATGTACCTCTAATTATGGATGTTAAAATTCAGTTGGTGAATATTTTTTTTAGAATTGTCTCATATGGAAAAGACTTGTAGAATTATTTTGAATCCTTTATTCCAACTTAGTACAAGAAGTTATGACCGTGAAATCCTCCTAGTTAAACAGGCATTAACAGACTTGGAAACGGAATGTAATGTACAAAATAGATATACCATTGGAGATCCATTCAACAAATTTGGTTGGACATTTTTTAACATTCAGATTGATGAAGTTTTGACAGATATCATTGAAAAGTCGGGTATGATGAAAGGTGCATTAGGACGTAAAATTGGAGAACAAATGACTAATTTTATTGGACACTATCTAGAAACTAAAGGTAGTAACGTAAGAATAAAGATGATAAATTATGGGTAATCCATATTAAAAATATTTTTAAAACTGAAGACTTTGTATATGTCTTCTATATAGGATCCCCTCAGGAGAACAATTGAAACTCCTGTCAAAGGAGTATTCTGTTAATTACACTTTTGAGAAATGATTTATCAAGAATAATTGGTTCAATCATATTGATTAAAAATCAGAAAAGATAAGAAAATGAGCTTGGAATATGTCATTATGATAGGTATTGCATTAAGTGGGAAAACCACTTATGTCAAAGCAAATTTTACTCATGAGGAAATACGACTGTATTATTTTGACAACGACAGAAAAAAGGAGATGAATTACATTGAACAATGCCTCAAGCAAGGCAAAACCATAGTTGTTGATGATACAAATCTTACAAAAGACATTCGAAAAATGCATATCGATATGGCAAAAAAATACAATGCCAAAATGATTGGAATTTTTATGAATACCTCATCAGGAATTATTGAACAAAGAAGAACAAGGAGGCAGGATTCCTTTCCATTGGCTGCAATAAACAAACAACTAAAAGAATTTGAAACGCCCAACAAAGATGAGGGTTTTGACACATTGATAATTCATAAAAACTATGAATCTTCCAATAGAGTCTAATCTTAACATCTATGCTGTTTTGTGAAAAATGCAAAAAATATTGGAAATTTTGACATGTGTTTTTTAAAAGATCAATCCCAATCCATATACCACTGCAATAGTTTTGAAAGTCTTGCCTGTGACCATGAAAACAAGAAACTTGATAAACTTCATTTTCTTTGCACCAGCAGATATTAGAATGAAATCTCCAATAACTGGAATCCAAGATGCAAAAAATACTGCACTCCAGCCAAATTTTTCAAGTAGTTTACGGTCTCTGTTTTTCTGCTTAGTCTCCTTTTGATCTTTCTTTTTCTTGAATTTTGTAATCAGTGTGTTTCCACCAAACCCAATAAAATAATTCAACACTCCCCCGATTGCAGAGCCCAAAACTAATGCTATCCCAATTAGAATTTGATTTTCCCCACCTATCAGTAAAGCTGAAGTCAGAATTTCAGTAGGTAAAGGTATTGCAGTAGATGACAAAAAAGAATTTAGAAACAGTCCAATTATCCCATAATCCTGAAATGTGTTATTGGATAAAACATTCTGAATCTGTTGATAAATTTGCATAAATAATTCAAAACTCATACATTTCTTTACTTTTCCATGTATAATGACATTTATTCATAATTAATCCTAGGGTTGGAAGTTAATTGCATCAGCGATTCTTTTTCAAACCAATGAGATCAAATTTTTGATTTTTACCTTATGATGATTGCTCATGCAATTATTGCAGATATACTCACCAGTAGGATTTTTACAATCACATTTACACGTACATGTGTAATCATTCATTATACTTCATTAACCAATACATTACTTATAGAATCGTTAATTTTCAGTGTCAAGATTCTCCGACAAGTCATATCCATCATCTTGTTCATAATTGTTTGTTCTTATCTGCGGATTGTTTTCTTGCATTTCACCTATTTCTAAGTTTTTCCATTCTTTTTCTAATTTCGTTGGTTGTTTCTTTATCATAATTTTTTTAAGTAAACTGAATAATTAAGTAAAACTGATGTATGTGTATTGAACATTTACAAGATCGTCAGCGTTTTCTAAATACTTACTTGCAATTGTCATAATTTCAGTTATTGCTATGAAAAAACATTTTGACAAGTAAAAAAATTGAAAATCTACTCAGATAGAAAACGAATGTCTTCAGGTGAAAACCTTTCAAGTATGCCTGTAAGATAATTTTTATCTGGACCAAAAATTTGTCTGTCATTTTTTAAATTATTTAAAATTCGAATAAGAATGTCTTTGTCTCCCTTGTCATTTTGTAACAATACTATGATAGATTTCATTAATTCTTCTTCATTCATGTTGTTACTATACCGCTGTTGTAAAAATTGTTATATGTAAATTAGTTTGAACTAACTTTTTACAGCATTAAATACGATGTTAACCAAATAATACCATGCCAATAGACGATGCATTTCCAGAAGGATTCAAACCAATAGGAAAAATCAATAATGCAGACGGAAATTTTCATTTTGTTTGGGGTCCTGGAAGAGCAAATGCAGAATCTTCTACTAATGAAAATGTTAAAGCTGCTTATTCAAAAAGAGGAGAAAAACAAGAGCCTCTAGGAATAAGCGGAACAACGGTTGCAGTTGACTGGGATTCTTGTGTTGCAGATGGTGCTTGTATTGAAGCATGTCCTGTTCAGGTCTTCCAATGGTATAGAACGGAAAAAGATATTCCAGCAATAAAGGCAATTGGTGAGACTTTTGAAGGAACTGGAAGTTCTGTTAAAGATGAACGAAAAGACCACACAGACAAAGCAGATCCTATTAGAGAACATGACTGTATATGGTGTATGGCATGCGTATCAGTTTGTCCTCCTCAAGCAATCAAAGTTGATCAGTCAAATCAAGAATACCATGAAAAAGAGGCAGGCATGTTTGTCAAGATGGAATCTGGATCTGCAAACCCACATGCACATGATTAGGTGTTTAAAGATACTTTTTTCTTATTTCTTTTATAACATAATGTAAAGAATAAATCAAATAAAAAATTCCTGTCATTTTAGTTTTGTATAACACATAGTAGTTTTAACAAGAAAACAGTGGAGTTCATCAAGTTTTCAGCTCAAAGTAATGTTTACAGATTACACACTGAATTATGATTTGAAATATTTTTTCTAGAGTTTTGAGATTTCTTAATATTTTGTGTGCTGTTTGAATTTGTTTTTTTTATGTTACTAGGATGTGGGTTACATCCGCATGCATATTACATCAGAGTAACAAAACAGATGAAACTATTGTGATTAGATTACACAATTATAATTAATCATTTTTTTGAAAAGAAACTTTATTACACCAAGTATCAGTTTTCCATTCCAGCTTTTTGTTTCATTTTTGATAATGAAACACCGCCACCTTGTCTACGAAGTTTTTTTGGTTTATTCACTTTAGGTTTTCTAGTACCTAATTTTACTGATTTTTCTTTTACAATCATAACTGGAATATTTGAATTGTGCATGACATAATTTGAAACACTTCCAAAAATTAATTCTTTTAAAGCATTTTTTCCTGAAGAGCCCATCACTATCAAATCAATTTTGTATTTTATTGCTGTCTTGATAATCTCTTCAGCCTCGTCTCCTTTAACAACAAGATGTTTTGCAACAACATTTTTATCTTCACAGTAATTCTTTGCAGTTTTTATCGATTTTTCTGCATTTTGTCTCAATTCTTTCATGGCATCTTTGATAAATGAAAACTCACCTGTTGCCATATTTGGCATTACTTTGAATAATACGAGTGACGAACCCAGATATTTTGTAAGATATATTGCCACATCTAGCGTTCTTTGGGATTTTTTAGTATCATCAATCGGCACTAAAATTTTGTCAATACCTTTTCTTGAAATCTTCTTTTCTGCCTTAGTACATGCACCGCATAAGGGGAATAGTATTGATGAATTATTCAGAATTTCCCCAAGGAATGCACCACAGATGGAACACTTTACTTGTTTTTTATCATACAAATTCATGGATAGTCACCTGAAGAATTATCACGTTCAACTACTGCAATCAAAACTGATGCTGTTTCAGTTGTTGAGGAATGCGATGCTTCAACAGAATAAAAGCCAGGATCAAATGATCCTCTTGTACCAGTAATTAATGCAGTAAATGAATTTTCAACGATATCAGATTGCATCTGAATTATTTTTTCTCCATTATTAAACACATTTAATATTACAGGTTCGTAAAACTTGTTTTCAGGATCTATTGTGCCCTTAAGAAACATCCTGTCTGCAGATCCATAAGATAAACTACTTGTTTCTAATGTAATTGCAAAAACAGGAATGATATAGCTAGAAAATAACAAAACAGATACAATACTCATCAAAAATAGATTAAATGAATTAATTTTAGTCATTAATATTACTTAGTTAAAAACAATAATAAAGCATCATCAACATCAATGATTAATTTAAGCTGATATTATCAAAAAATATTTCATCTTTAATTTTCATATTCTTTTAAATAATTTGTTATGCTATAGTAAATAATGACTACAGCACATGTTTTGATAAATTGTGAAGACAGTAAAAAAAATGCCATAATCGAGAATCTAAAACATGTTGAGAGTGTAAAAGAAGTACATGGCACTTTTGGTGCATTTGACGTGATTGCAAAAATTGAGAATGACATAAAAGATAAGATACAAGAAACCGTAGCATACAATATACGTACGATGGAAGATATTCGTTCCACATTAACATTAATAGATTTAGATAAATAGAATAGATAGTTGCCAGAATTTGTATTCATTACTGTTTCAGATTAATCATTGTGAATTTTTATCTTGACATAATCACATTCCACATAGATTATCAGGTATAAAGTATTGACAGTAGTCATTAATTATAAGATATTCCTTAGTGAATAATTACTAATGATGTTAAATATCACAGAGACAGATAAAAAATATGAAACCAAAAATTCTTGCGTTTGCTGGAAGTACTAGAACGGATTCATTTAATAAAAAATTAGTCCAAATTGCTGCTACAGGTGCATCAGAAGCTGGTGCGGATGTTACAGTAATTGATCTGCGTGATTTTCAAATGCCGCTTTATGATGGAGACTTGGAACAAAATGAAGGTCTCCCTCAAAATGTACAAAGACTAAAGGAGTTAATGTCATCACAACAAGGCTTTCTAATTGCTGCGCCAGAGTACAACAGCTCCATAACAGGAGTGCTAAAAAACACCATAGATTGGACATCTCGTCAATTAGAAAACAATACTTTGAATTGTTACACAGGAAAGGTTGCAGGAATTATGAGTGCATCACCTGGTGGATTGGGAGGATTAAGAGGAATGGTACATGTTCGTGCCATTCTTGAAAACATGGGTGTGATGGTTATCCCAGAACAGATTGCAGTTTCTGCAGCACATGAAGCTTTTGATGCTGACAATTCACTTAAAGATAAGAAAACAGAAGAGAAAGTAAAGAAAATTGGTGCTAATCTCACCAGAATATTGGCAAAATTATCCAGTTAATACAATTTCACAGTTGCATTCTAACATGAGAAACTCACCATTTACCGGCCATCAGATCAAAGGATCTAATTAACAACAAGCATTACAAAATTTGTATAAAAATACATAATTTTTTTTGAGCCTAGTCAATTATCCAAATAAAAAGGTGTTTTCAGAAAAAGAGTCAAAGAAGAGCTTTATCGCACCAGCAATAATTATCACAGAGACAAGAATTTGTAAATAACGTTCTCGGATTTCAAGTGAAAGTCTTGCACCAACTAATCCACCAACAAATGAACCACTTGCCAAGAGACCAGCTTGGAAAAAATCAGGATGTCCCAAAATACTATGAACCATGATTCCAGAAAGAGAGGCAAATAACAAAATGAATTGAGATGTAGGAGCTGCTTTTTTCATTGCCATCCCCATTCCAACAACCATCAACGGAACAAAGATTATTCCTCCGCCTATTCCAAAAAAGGAGGAGATAATTCCAGCAAAAAAACTAGCACCAATTGCAAAAATCATCATCTGTTTTGTTACGTTTTTTTCCTTGGTTTCGATTTTTTTTCTCAAAAATATATACACAGCAGATGACAACAACACCAGACCAAACAATATTTTAAAAATTCCAGGCGTTACATCACTTGAAACATATGCGCCAAGCACAGTTCCAGGAACAGAAAGCAATCCAAGTTTCAATCCCAAAGAATATTCAATTCTTTTTTGACGTGAGTAAGAGAATGTAGAGGCAACAGCATTACTAAAAGCTGCAAAAAGACTATTGCTTGCAGCCAATGTTGGTGGAAATCCAAAAAATGTCAAGACAGGAACAACAATAATTCCGCCACCCAAGCCAATCATCGAACCAAGAACACCTGCTACAAATCCCAAAGGAATTAACCAAAGTTGATCAATCATATCAATTGTCAATCAAAGAATATTGTCGTATATTAGACTACTTTAAAACAATCAATGTCCACAAGTAAGAATCACCCGTCGATGTTATCTCTAAAATTAATTGATTACCAACCAAACCCGAAATTTTTGATTTTGTGCTATTCTGTTCAGATTCAACATAGTATGCTTTTGCAGCAGCAATCCAATCAGATACAGAGGCAAATCCGCCAGGTTGTTGCTCTTCCCAACAATCACAAACTAACACATCAATCAAAGTATCAAATACAGAAACAATAGTTTCTTGCCTAGAATCAATGTCAGACGTCTCAATTAGTGCTACTGCCATTTGTGGGTGTTCTGAATTGCCACCAATGTTGATATTCCCCAATGGTTCACCGTGTAAATTGGTCAGAGCACTAGTCAAACAATAATCCATAATGTGTTGATCGTTGTCCTGATCAAAATACATACAATATTGTTTTACAGTATAATCAGAAATTCGTATAGGTGTAGACATGAAAATATCTTTTGATGAAAGAACATTTTTAATAAGTTTAGAATCAGAATACGTAAATCCAATTTTATTTGTATTATCAAAATCCAGAGTATAACTTGAAGCAAAAACAACAGCAATAGATGCTAAAACAATTGTAATCATTACAGAAAATGTTTTTTTTGTATTCATAATGGATTCAAAATTAAATCAAAAGATAAGCTTTTCCAATTTAGATTGAAATTATGTTTAACTTAGAATTTTTTGTAATGTTGTGCAGATCAACAAAACCAGATGTTACCTCAAGAATATACATTGCATTGCCGTCTGGAATTATACTCTGACAAGTCATTGTTTCAATGGCAGTCTTACAAGGAGGGACATTTTTTTCAATATGAACAACATTCCCTTGACCGTCAAACCAAATCATATCTAAGGGAAATTGCATGTTAAGCATCCAAAGAGAATACAGTCCAGGTTGTTCAAAAACAAAAATCATTCCCTGATCATAAGGGAGTTGATCTTGAAACATCAAACCCCTAATTCTTCTTGGTTCAGTGTCAGCAACTTGAACTTGCAGAGGGACATCATCAACCTTTATCGTACCTCTTGGAAACTCCACAGATTCCAGTTTACTATCGCTTGGGATTGCCAATATTCCAACAATTCCAATAATCACAGCAGCAATACCCACAGGAATTAGAATTTGAGTACGTGTTGCCATTAATTTGAATTGAAAATATTCCTATTAAAAACTAGAGTGTTACATAATAGATTTTTTAAAATCATGCAGGGCAGAGAAGGTGTTTTTTGTCTCATGTCCTATGTCATGTATTGTTGCACTGTTGTATTTTTTTTCCAAGTACCTTCCAGCGACAATCATGGGACCACCAATTGCACATGTGACTCCTGTTGGTTCAGGAACCCATAACATGATAAAACCAATCTTTTGAAGTTTTTTTCCAGGGGCAGGAGCTTTCTGTAATGCGCCTAATGAGCCAGAGGCGTTTTTGTCGTCAATTTTTGCAATGTCAGAATATAGTGATGCCCGTCTTTTGGCAGAATCAGAGTATCGTTTCAATTTTTCTAAACGTGCCTTTAGAGGGTCTACCATGCCAATTATCATTTTGAAAAAATTAGTTAAGATTCAAAGATCAAGATCCATCACTTGCAAGTCAACAAAGAATAACCAGCCCAGACTCAAAAAGACACTCAATTATACTAGATTAGCAAGATATTAGAAAGTAATGAAGTCAAAAAACTCAAAACGGTTAGAATCCATCAAAGCTGCACATAAGTCAGAAAAAAGCAATTACAGTGCAAGAATGGAGGACTATTTGGAAATAATATCTGAGTTAGTAGAATTGAAAGGATATGCAACGACTCTAGACATTTCAAGATACATGAATGTAAGTGCCCCAAGTGTGACTAAGATGTTACAGAGATTAGATGAGAACGGATTTTTGGAATATGAAAAGTATCACGGCATAAATCTCACAAACAAAGGAATACAAATCGCAGAAGGAATTCGCCAAAAACATGGAATACTTTTAGAGTTTTTTGAAATTTTGGGAATCGGAGATGAAACGGCAAACCAAGATATTGAAGGCATCGAGCATCACCTAAATGCAAAAACAATTAGACAATTACGAAAATTCATTACATTTCTAAAGTCAAATCCAAAAATTTTAGATAATTTTAAAAATCTTTGAGGAATATGTGAATATCATTTTGAGAAGATGCAAGCTGCATCAGATTTCTTGCTATATCAGAGCGTTTTGGAATTTTAATTTGGCCTTTTTTCCCAATTCGAAGAGATGTTACATATTTTTCACCAACATAAATGTCAGCATGCATTGCAGTGTATTCCCTACTAACAGTAAGAACAAGAGCTGTTTTAGATTCGGAGAAGACAAAGGGCAAATCACCAGAATCGATAGAATCAGAGTGAACTCCTTTTTCTTCAACATCAATATGCACATTTAGTTGCTTTTCAATGTCATTGATGTTAGATCCGCCTCTTCCAATAATTGCAGGAATTGAAGTCTTGTCAACTAAAACACGTACTCGGTTATCAGATAATATTTGCACTTCAGCACGAGAGTCATATCTTTTAAAAGTATCACGAATTTTGTCTTCAGCTAATTTCTCGATCCCAACTTTTTGAACTCTTTTTGCGACGGGTACAATTACATTTTCTTCTCCAAACGTATAGATTTCATGTTCCAACACATTGTCTGCAAAATTTCTAATCTCGATTACAGGCCTTGCCAAATCAGATTCGGTCATCCCTGTTGGGACCTTTACCTTAAGTTCTAAATCATAGACTTTTTCTATCCTGCCGTCTTTAACAAAAACAACTGTATCAAGTACGTTTGGGATGATGCCCAGTTCTATTTTTCCAATAAATCTCTGAATAGCATCAAGAGGGGAATTTGCATGAACTACACCAACCATACCAACACCAGTCAATCGTAAATCGGCAAATGTTCTAAAATCCTCACGTCTTCGTACCTCATCAAAGATTGTATAATCAGGTCGGACAAGCAATAAGATATCAGCAGTATTATCAAAACTTCCATCAAGTTTTGTGTATTGGGTAATTCCAGGATCAACTTGAAGATCTCTCGGAGACTCGAATGTTTTGACGATTTTTCCTGTGTTGTGATAGAAATTAGCAAGACCAGATGCCAAAGTACTTTTTCCAGAGCCAGGAGCTCCGGAGATAACAATGCCTTCGGCCCTATCAGAAAATCTCTGCATTAATTGTTCAGAAATATCATAATCTTCAAGAGATAATTTTACAATTGGATGCACAATGGTTATCTCAAATGCTTCAGAAAAGGGTGGGCGAGTAATTGCAACCCTATAATCATTATGTTGTATTACTGAAGCACCTGTTTTAGAAATTTCAATAGTGCTAGAATCAGAAATTTTTGCAGCCTCTAAAATTTGTGTTGCCATAAATTCCAAATAGTCTTTTGATAAAACATCATCAGATAGTTTAGTTAATGCAAATGTTCCAGGTTTTCCTTTTTTGGCTAACGGGGAAAGATTTTCTTTAAGATGGACACTCATTGTTTCTGAGTCAAAATATTTTAAAAATTCCAACTGAGTTTCTTTTGGAGTCGGTTTGATGAGAACGGATTCCACTCCTTCAGCTTGAGCCACTAAATGTTGAACTTTGTCAGAAGTATAAAGCGAGGCTTTGTTTTGTTTTGCTAGATCTTTGATTAGTGCGTCAATTCTTCCACTCCCAGCCATTTTGATTTCATCAACAGTAGGGTGATTTCCTTGGATAGAAATTTCTAAACCAAAATTACTTGAAATGTCTTTTAGTTTTTTTATCTCTTCAAGACCAACAAACCCTGTTTCTTTTTTCTGAGATGCTTGTGATTGCAGTTCATCAAATACTGCTTGAGGTATAATAATTTCAGAATTTTGAACATTACCAGACTCTATTTGAAATATCAATTGTCCGTTAATTATAACACTTGTATCAACAACTATCTTTGACAAATCAGAACACCTTACAAACACACTTAGGCCCTAAATTACTTTCCCAAAACATCATTTATTGATTGCAATACTTTGTTAAAATCAAAAGGTTTTGAGATATAAGACATTGCGCCTGCATTCATACAAGAGGAAATTATTTTTTGATCATCGCTTGCAGTAATCAAAATCACCTTAGCCTTTGGATTGTGAGGAATTATTTCATTTAGTACAGTTAGACCGTCTTTCTTAGGCATTGCCAAATCAAGCAATAAGATATCAGGGTTAAGAGAATTAAAAAGTTCAACAGCCTCTGCCCCATCAATTGCTTCACCAACAATTTCATGCTCACCAATTTGTAAAATATCTTTCAAAACAAGTCGAATTGCATCAGAGTCATCAGCAATCAGGATTTTTGCCATAAGTCTAGTCAGACTTGCCTGATATTAAAAATATATCAGTCATCAGACAAAGTTAGTTCTGAAATTTTCTTTTTTAGTTCCAATAAACTATAAGAAGAGTCATTCATCGAACTTTTAATTTCCCTTACTGAATTTTGTAAAACTTTAAGCAATTCATATTTTTTTCCATCAATTATTTTTTTGAGAATATTGTCTAATTCAGATGCCACTTCTCCAACACTCTCCTTTCCCATCATAGGCGCCAATCCTTTAATTTTGTGAGTGTGTCTTTGTAATTTTTTAGCATTGGTAAAAACATCATCATCAGTAGACAAAGATTTCAAAATAGTTTCAATTCCATTAATTTCTTCGTTGATTTCTTTTGTAGCTAAAGCCACAAAATCATCTGATACAGACATTGTTAATGAAAATTCACCCATTATTTTTATACCCTATGGATAGTTTTTGAAAGTGTGAAGATTATCACCAAGTCTTATTTGTTAGTTGGGATTTTAGTAGGAGTAGCCATATTCAATCTAGCATTATTATATCAAGGAGAAATAGAAGACAACAAACAGTCAACGGCAGTCATAAAAACAGGAGACATCAAAGTAGCAGCTGAATCCATATCCGCACTTGCGATATCTGTGGCAAATGGAAATGAAGAGGACAAACAGAAACTAGAGAGAGAAATACAAAATACAGAGAAAAGAATAGAGATACTCAGAGTAGGTGGAACCCTGAAGGGGTTAGAAGTTGATCCAATTCCAAACTCGATGAAAAATGCACACAGCAATATGGCAGATGCATGGAATGATTTCAAAGAATCTGCATTAAAGGTGGAAACAACACCTGTTTTTGACTCAGATGCAACGAGTTCGGTAAATTATTTATTACAAAAAAATAATGACTTGGTATTATTATCAAATGAATTAATTAGAGATTTTGAAACACTAGATAGAGATTTTAACAGACATAAAGAAATTGCAAATGAACTCGCAGAATACTCAAAAGAAATTGGTCAGATGATTTTACTAATCAGTATCGGTGAAGGTGAGAGCGTTCAAAAAGAGTTAGAGGTTAAAAAAACACAATACGAAATTGGTTTAAGGAAATTACTCAACGTACCTACACAAGGAATAGACGTAGAAATGTACGGAATGACACATGAAGATTTAGAACCAATACCCAGAGTAAATTCAGAAACATTAAGAAAAATAGATCCACTATGGGAATCAATGCGTATTAGGATCAATACGCTTGAAGAGAGAGCATTGTTATCACCAGAATTCAATACAGCCAAAGATGAATTAGAATCTAAAAAGATAGAACTGGGTCTAAAAATTGACAATGTTCTAGAATTATGGAATCGTGAATTAGTAAAGCAGGGATCAGAAGGCCAAATAATTTTCCAAGTGTTGTTGGGAGTCAACATAGTAGTTTTCATAATAGTTTTGTTTATTATCAGAGAATCCATCTCGCCTCTTGATTCAATCAATAGAGGATTATCAAAAATCAAAGAAGGTGTGTATGGAGAGGAGTTGAAAGTCAAATCCACAGATGAGATTGGAGAGTTAGCCAACACATTCAACATAATGTCTAAGACAATTAAAGAGAAAGAAGAAGAAGCAAGGAAAAATGATATTGCGAAAGATGAGTTTTTGGCAATGGTTACTCATGAATTGAAAACGCCGCTTGTGCCAATCCAAGGATATGCAGACATTTTACTCAGCGAGCATTTAGGGAAACTAACAGAAAAACAGAAAGAAAGAATCAATATCATAAAATCCAGTTCTGAAACGCTATTATCAATCATATCAGATTTACTTGATGCACAAAAATTGGAATTAGGACAATTAAAAATGAAAAAAGAACATGTCAACATTAAAGACACAATTCTAAAAACAGTTGAAAATCTAAAGCCTTTTGCTGCAGAGTCAAATACAGAAATCATTACAAATGTATTTGATACTACAGTTAATCATGATCCAGAGAGAATCAAACAAGTACTATCTAATCTAATCAAAAACAGCATTAATGCAATTCAAAATAAAAAAGGAATCATCCAAATCAACTTAGAAGATATTGGAGATAAGATTAGAATAAAGGTAAAAGACAACGGAGTAGGGATTCCAATTGAAAAACAAAAGGATCTTTTCAAAAAATTCTATCAAGTAGATGCATCATTGACCAGAGAAAAAGGAGGTAGTGGATTAGGATTGGCAATTTGTAAGGGAATTGTTGAAAATCACGGAGGGGAAATTTCAGTTAAAACCAACATAAATGAAGGGGCAGAGTTTTCATTCAGTCTGCCTAAAGATTACGATGTCAAGGGGTCACCAATTTAGATTACTAAAAGAAAACACACTTTCTTAACTAATTTCCCTCACCCTATTAGAAAAATGGATTTTTGACAACCCAAAACATGAATGCTCACAAGTATCAAAAAAATGACGAATTTTATGCAAATTGCAATGCATATTTTGAATATTTACGAAAGAGAGGAGACACGGATTATGATTTTGAAGATGAGTATTACTATACTATGCCTGCAATATCCAACCAATAAGACAAGATTTACGAAGCATGAAAAACATTGAAATTGTATGAATTCAGCGCTGCAAGACTTTGCGGATAAAGCAATATCATTTTCACTTAATTCAGGTGCCCAATACGCAGACATTAGAGCAGAAGAGCAGAACAGAGAGTCAATAACAATAGAAAACAAAGAGATTGAAAATGCCAAGAAAAAATTAGAAAAAGGCATAGGAATCAGAGTATTAAAAAACGGGGCATGGGGATTTGCCTCAATAACAAATCCACGATCATTTAAAGAGATCGAGGGAAAAATCATACAAGCACTAAAAAATTCAGACTATTCATCAAATACAAAAAAAACAAAAATCAAATTGTACAAAGTACCATCAAGAAAAATAAAAAAAGATTTTCCAGTTTTAAAAAATCCAAATACAGAGGAATTAATCAAAATAGGAATAGAATGCAATAAGATAATTTTAGAAAGACCACGAATCATAAAAGCAATCACTAATCCATGGATTTGCCAAACTTCAAAATACTTTGCAAATAGCGAAGGTTCCAAAATATTACAAGAATACACAGATACCGTCATAGATATGATTGCAACATCGCATGAATCAGGTATAACTCAGTCAGTAAACACAACGGAAGGGGGAAGAGGAGGGTTAGAGATGATTTTGGAAAAAAACACAGCTGTAAATAGCGCAGTAAAAATTTCAGAAAAAGCTTCTCAATTAATTGACGCAAAACCGACAAAAGAAGAAAATGCTAGAGTAATAATGAATCCAGATTTTGTTGCATTGTTAACACATGAAATTTTAGGACATCCATCTGAAGCAGATAGAGTATTAGGTAAAGAAATGGCATGGGCAGGAGGAGCATGGTGGAAAGGGAAAACAGGGGAAAAAGTTGGTTCAAAGGAGCTAAATGTTTTTGATGATCCAACAATCAAACAAAGTTTAGGATGGTATTATTTTGATGACGAAGGGGTAGAATCACAAAGAACCACTCTAATTGAGAAAGGAATTTTGAAAAATCATATGCAAAACAGAGAGACAGCAATTACTTTTGATTCAAAACCAACAGGAAACATGAGGGCAACTAGCTTTATGTTCATGCCGTTGATCAGAATGGCATGCACATGTATTGCAGGAGGAAATTGGAAACAAGAAGAAATGATAAAAGATGTAAAAAACGGATACCTGGTTTCAAACATGAAAATCCCATCAATAGACATGAAGCGATATAATTGGAGTATTTCATGCCAATATGCTCAAAAAATAGAGAATGGAGAGATAACGGAGTTGCTCAGAGACGTCATAGTCATGGGCACTGCGCCTGAATTTTTCAATTCTATTGATGCGTGTGGAGATGATTTTACAATAAGACCAATTACAAATTGTGGAAAAGGAGATCCAATGCAATCAATGATAATGGGCAATGGAGGTCCTTCAATCAGAGGAAGGGCCACAATAAAGAGTGTAAGATAGATGACAATTGAAACAATCAGAAAAAAAGTAATTGAATGTACAAAATGTGATCTGTGTAAAACAAGGACAAAATCAGTTCCAGGAAAGGGGAATTTTCAAGCAGATGTGATTTTTGTAGGAGAAGCACCTGGAAGAAACGAGGATCAGAGAGGAGAGCCATTTGTAGGAGTTGCAGGAAAAAGACTCACAATGGCATTAGAAAGCATAGGAGTTTCAAGAGATTCAGTATACATTACAAATGTTGTAAAGTGCAGACCTCCAAACAACAGAGTTCCAAGTGTTTTAGAAAGAAACACATGTAAAGAATATCTTCAAAAAGAGATAGAAATCATCAATCCAAGAATTATTTGTATTTTAGGAAATACAGCATTTAATTCAATTTTAGGAGGTTCGGAAATCACGAAATTTAGAGGTAAAATAGTTAGAAAGAATAATCAATTGTATTTTCTCACAGTCCATCCAGCAGCTACAATCTACAATCAGGAATTAATCGAAGTATTAAAATCAGATATTGAAAGATTATTCAATACAATAAAAGAATTAAAAAACAATAATCAAATAAAAATAGATATTGAATATACTTCCTAGAGAATTTTATTTGCAAAATACTGTAACGGTTGCAAAGAAACTGTTAGGGAAAAAAATAGTTAGGAATCTAGGCGAGCATAAAATCATAGGCATCATTACAGAAACTGAAGCATACAGACACAAAGATGATCCTGCAAGCCATGCGTTTAGAAGAAAAACAGAAAGAAACAGAGCAATGTTTGAGCAAGTAGGTAGAGCATATGTCTATTTTACATATGGAATGTATTATTGCTTTAACGTAGTTGCAAGAGACCCAAAATTTGAAGCAGGAGCAGTTTTAATTCGAGCTATCAAGCCTGAACTAGGCATAAAAATTATGGAAAAAAATAGAAAAATTACAGACATCAGGAAATTAGCAAACGGTCCTGCAAAACTTACACAGGCATTTCAAATCACAAAAGATCAATATGGAGTAGATTTGACAAAAAAATCAGAAGTGTTCATTACAGAAGGAATTCAAGAATCAAAGAAAATTATTTCCAGTCCAAGAATAGGCATAAAACAAGCAACTGAAAAGAGATGGAATTTTAAGATCAAAATTTAGTCATCATTGTTTTCATCAAGAGTCCAAGGTGCAAATTTGCCCAATATTCTTTGCCAATCAAGTCTAAGCAACAAGATAACAACAGAGGTCATCATTGCACCAAATATAATAATTCCAATATAAACAGGAGTAGTATCTTCAACATCTTCTAAAAATGGTTCTACTAAAGATAATCCTAGATGATGAGAGATCAGAACTATTGTGTAACTTAAAACGATTTTTCCAGTAAGAGTTGCAATAAAGAATTTTTTTGGATTGTATTTTGCAAGACCCAATGGCACATACACTAAATCATCAGGGACAGGTGTTGCTGCTGCAAAAAACGCTGCACCTGCACCATATCTTTTAACTAGTCTTTCAAAAGGACGCATTCGTTTTCTAGTCTTTTCGTTTATGATACGACGACCGCCATAACTCACATAGAAGATTATCTGTTTTGCAACAGTTGCAGTCAATGCTGAAACAATAGCCAACAGATGAATGTCAAATTGATCACCTACGGACATAGTAGCAAGTAAAAGAAAGCCAGGCAAGGGAACAAAAGGAACTAGAGATCCAAAGAAATTTACTAATCCCAATCCCAGATAACCCACTTCCGGAGCAAATGGAAATAGGTCAGTAAAATCCACAATTTTGACAGCTGAGAGGCATTATTTAACTAAAACTAGAGACATACATGTCTACAATCATTAAAATATCATCTTTTAGCACCAGAAGAAAATGGCAAAAAAAGATTATCAAGCAGTTTGTGATTCAATTGCAGCAATTAGCCCATACATTAGATTTGTAGGCATAATAGGTAAAGGAGGAGATCTAGTAGCATATAGAAGAAGGGCGGATCTAAAACCATTTCTGAATGCCAAGGACACTCAATACCAATTTTCCCACATTGCTATCAAAACAGACATGGAGGCGTTTTTTGACAAGAATTTAGGAGAAGTGGAATTTGTATGGGAAGAAAGGAAGAAAGTTCAGACAATTTCATTTGCCATAAAAAACCACAGGGTTTGGATTTCAATTGATAAAAAAGTCATCAGAACAGAAATGCTAAGAATTATTGATTCATGTTTACCAATAGTAAAAAAATTCTCTTAGAACACATTGAAGTGTCCTTACTGTGAAATCGATCTTGACTTACTTAGCATGACAGATGGGCTGAAGCACATATTAGAACACAAAAAAGAAAATCAAAAATCCTAACTTTTTTGTATGACAAAAACAGAACATGATTGGTGGAAGAAGTAAAACAAATTCAAAATATTATCGATGAGTTAAATCAAAGACCCATTAAAGAATACAAAAAAATGAAAATTGAGGAAATTAGCAGAGAGTTACGAGATGTAATGGAGTTTGAGCAAAAATCATTTCAAAAAATAGAAGAATTAGAGAAAAAAGGAATCAATCCAGATCTTACAAAATACGCAAAAATTGTTTGCAAAAATACAACCGAAAGAGAGATTGCTGAGATTCAAGAAGTGTATCTTACAAAAATTGACAAAGAATATCTAAATTCAAAATGAGTTTATTTTTCATCATCATATAGCCAACACTGTACATATCCAGTATTAGTTTTAAATTTAGGAGGCACATGTTTGCATTTTTCAACTGCAAGAGGACATCTGTCAATAAATTTACATTGCGTTGGCGGTTCTAAAAGAGACGGAGGATTTCCTTGGATATATTTTGGAGGTGATCCCCTAAGACGAGGGATTGATTCAAGTAATGCTTTTGTGTACGGATGTTTTGGGTTTTTGTAAATTTCTTCTGAAGAACCAAATTCAACCATTTGACCACTGTACATTATTCCAATTTTATCAGCAATTTCAGATAACACGGCCAAGTCATGAGTGATTAACATGATAGACATTCCTTCTTTTTTGAGTTTTTTTAACAAGTTAACAATTTGAGCCTGAATCAGCACATCTAATGCAGTTGTAGGTTCATCGGCTATGACGAGTTTAGGTTTTAGCAACAAGGCCATTGCGATGATCACTCTTTGTTTCATCCCACCACTAAGCTCATGGGGAAATTTTTTGAGAATGTTTTGATCAAGATTTACGGATTTTATTGCATCTGAAATTAACTCTTCAGAATTTCCTTCAAAATTATGTTGTTTGAGAACTTCACGAAATTGCTCATCAATAGAAAATACAGGATCAAGAGAATTCATAGCTCCTTGAAAAATCATAGAGATTTTCTTCCAGCGATATTCTTTGCCAAATTGAGATTCAGACAAGTCCAATAAAGAATCACCATCAAAAATTATTTTCCCATTTGCCTTTCCTCCCAAAAGCATCCTCATTATAGACAGACCTAAAGTGCTTTTTCCACAAGCACTTTCACCTGCTATTCCCAAAGACTCACCTGAGTCTATTTGAAAATCAATATCGTTTAATGCATAGACCGATCCCTTTGATGTAAGATATTCTGCGTACAAATCTTTAACAGTCAAAAAGGCCATGTATCTAATGATGGCAGGTAGCATTTTTGTTTTGCACTAAGGGATATAAACAACTCTGATTGAAATTAAAAAAGTCGAATCTAATGAAACTTCCAATATGCAATTTTGATGCAAAAAATGCAGTATTATGCCCTCAATGCGAGAACAAGGTAGAAACAGGTGTCCTAACAAAGGCAGACGTGAACGCATCAATCAAATTAGCACAGCTGGCAAAATCAAACAATGAAATTGACAGTTTTACCCTTTATTCATGCAAGGAGATAGAAGGAAATTTTGTTCTATCTCTTGCAAAAAACGACATCATGATAATTCGCCAAAGTAGAACACTTTACAGGTTACTTCAAGGGCAATTTTCAGGAAAGATTTGGTTGGTGGAGGCTGATGAAAATGATAAAAAATTCATAGAAGATCTATTTTTCCCTACAAAGATACTATCAATTAATTCAGTTTGGGCACCAGGAGGTGTTCAGAAAACAAAAGCTGTTGTTTCAGGAAAATGGACACCAAGATTTCCAATAGACACACAAAAAGTTATCCAAATTGTTAAAAATGCCCGAAACCTTGACATTGAGATAGAATTTGAAGATAAACGAGCGTGAAATAAATGGTATTTGTTAAAACTCATGATATTTCTGAATTAAACTCAGAACTTATTGGAAAAGAAGTTGTTCTTGGAGGTTGGGTAGAAGATCTTAGAAAATTAGGAAAAATGACATTCATCACACTAAGAGATGTTTCAGGAATTTCACAAATCATTGTGAAAGGGGAATTAAATGACAATTTAGGTGAAATTAACCGTCAAAGCGTGGTCAGTGTAAAAGGACTTGTTCAAGAGACCAAGGCACGTGATTTTGATTTTGAAATTAAAGCTGAGGAAATCGAAGTGTTAGGTAAAGCAATTCATCCATTACCTGTTGATCCGATTGGTAGAGTTGAAAGCAATATCGATACAAGATTAAATCACAGGGCACTGGATATGAGAAATCAAAAGACGGCATCAATTTTCAAGCTTAGACATCATGTCTTAGCATCGTTGAGAAAAACACTTTCTGAGAAAAAATTTATTGAAATCACAACACCCAAGATTATCGGGAGTGCAAGTGAAGGGGGTGCAAATTTATTTTCACTTGAATATTTCGGAAAAACGGCATATCTAGCACAGAGTCCGCAACTATACAAAGAGCAAATGACAATAGGCCTAGAGAGAGTATTTGAAATTTCAAATTTTTATCGAGCAGAGAATTCACATACGGGACGACATCTAAGTGAATTTACCAGTGTGGACATAGAGGCAGCATTTATGGACTATAATGACGTAATGGATGTATTAGAGTCACTTGTCATGGAAGTATACAAGTATGTAGCAGAGAATTGTAAAAAAGAACAAGACACAATAGGTCACACAATAACAATTCCATCATCGCCATTTGAGAGGGTCACATATACTCAATGTATTGAAGAACTGAAAAATGCAGGGGAGAAAGTAGAATTTGGCGATGACCTGCTTGATTCACATTTAAGAATAATAGGCAACAACCATCCGGGTTTTTACTTTTTGACTGATTGGCCGATGAAACTAAAACCATTTTACATTAGAGAAAAAGATGAAAACCCAGAATTATCACGCTCATTTGACTTGCAATTTGGATATCTAGAGTTATCTTCCGGAGGGACAAGATTGCATGACCCTGAAATCCTCAAAGCAAGGTTAAAAGAACAAGGATTAGATCCAGCGCAATTTGCAGATCACCTCCAAACATTTGATTGGGGAATGCCACCACATTCAGGATGGGGAATGGGATTAGATAGATTAATGACAACATTGATTGGAATTGACAATGTAAGAGAGGTTGTACTCTATCCACGGGATCCAGACAGATTAAAACCATAGTCACTCAAATTTTTATTCCAAAACAATTCACCATATCTAATGATTGAACAAGAGGATGCAAAAAAAGTAGTAGAAGTTATCGGAAATAATTTGATAGGAGTATCACATGATTCCAATAGTTTTCAAAGGCTACCAGATTCCTATTGGGGGTATTTTGCAAGAGGGCATGATAAAAAAGGAACATTCGGCGTAATAGTAACTTATTCAGAAAATGAAAAAGACGTAGACGAATTAATCAAAATGTATGAAGAATGGGCAACCAAAAACAAGCCAAAGGAATAGCTATTTTGTTTCTCGTAGCAACTTTCTATAGCCCTGACATTCCTTGCAAATAGGCTTTCCTTTGTATTTTGGATTGCCGTCTTTAATTTTCAGTGTGCCCTCAACTGCCTTACATATACAACAAGTTGCCATTTAGATGTAGGAATAAAATCTGATTAATAAAAATTGGGAATCAAATAACAGATAAATCTAAAGGAGTAGATCTATTGCTATTGCACAAATGTAATTTTTGTGGATCTGCATTTGGGGACAGAATTTGTTATTTTTGTGAAAAAGATTGTTGCACATCATGTATGGTAGATGACAGAACAAGATGTAAAGAATGCTATATTCATAAGAGAAAACTGAAAGTAAAACAACTGATAAAAAAGAACAAACTTGTGCTCATTTTTGTTGGGTTTTTGTGGTTTTACGCAGTATACCCAGGACCATTTTTGCCAGGGTTAGATCCAATGTTTTACACAATTTCACTTGTAGCATTATTACTAATTATGATTCCAGTATGTCTTGCATTATTCTTCTGGTCTCTGAATCCACCTGCATCAGATGTGAAAAAACGAAAAGGTTAGAAAAAATTCAAATCAGAATATCAATTTTTTTAAACTTTCACAGGGTAACCAAAAAATTTAACCAATAAATGTGAATCCAAGCCAGGAAATTTTTTCATGGATTTTTAAAACACAGAAAAAGATGCATGAAGAATATATAGATAGCATTAAAGGGCCTTAGTGATCTCTTGAGTGAACTCACGAGTTGTTTTATCACCGCCAATGTCTTTGGTTTTAACACCTGTTTTTACCAAATCAAATAGGGTAGATTCTAATTTTTGCCCAACATCATAGCATTTCGAATCATCATGTTTTTTTCCTAACCAATCCAGCATCATCTTGATTGAAAGTAAGAACGACGAAGGGTTTGCAATGTTTTGTCCTGCAATGTCAAATGCAGCACCATGTACGGGTTCAAACAATGCAAATTTATCCCCAATATTCGCAGCTGGTGCCATTCCCAAACCACCTACAACTTGAGAAGATTCATCAGATAAGATATCACCAAATAGGTTGGTAGTTACAATAACATCAAATTGATCTGGTTGTCTAATCAAATTCATAGCACATGCATCAACATACATTTGTTCAAATATCACGTCAGGAAATTCTTTTGAAATATCAGTACATGCTTTGGCAAACATACCATCAGTTACACGCATGACATTTGATTTGTGAACACAAGTAACTTTTTTCATTGAATCACGCTGAATTGCAGTCTCAAAAGCATATTTTGCAATTCTTTTAGATGCAGCTTCAGAGATTATTCGTAATGCCACAGAGGAATTGCCAAGACTGAATTCATTTCCAGCGTATAGATCCTCAGTGTTTTCCCTGACAATTACCATATCAATATCATCACGTAATGCAGGCATATGCGGATATGATTTTGCAGGTCGGATGTTTGCATACAAATCAAGCATTCTGCGTAAAACAACAATTACATCTGCAGCAGATTCACCAACAGGGGCCTTCATGCATGCATCAGATGATTTTATAGCATCAACTGTTTCATCAGGCAATGCCTTGCCTGTTTCTTTAAGTGCCTTATCACCAGCTGATAACTTTGTAACTTCAAATTTCAAGCCAAGTTTATCATGAATTGTATCTAGTACAGAAATTGCTGAGTCAGATAATTCAGGTCCAATTCCATCACCAGTAATTAATGAGATTTTATACATGACATTACACCATTATAAGAGGATTTTAGGATTTAGCTTACCTGTTTTTCTTGCAGCATTTTTTTGAGCATGATTCTATTAATAGCATCAATTACTGCCTTGACTGAGGTAGTCACAATATCCTCACCTACAGATTTTGCAGAAACTTTGTTTCCTAGTGCATCTTCAACTTTTACTGTAACTTCACACAAAGCAGAAGAACCGCCAGAAATAGAAGCTAATCCATAATCTTTGATTCTTATCTCTGAAATCTTTCCAGTGATCTTTTGTATTGCATTTAGTGCTGCATCTACAGGTCCCACACCATAATCGGTTCCAATATGATCTTGCCCATCAATGTTTAATTTGACAAATGCATAAGGCATCGTTCCAATACCTGTTGAAACTGAAAATCCAGTCAATTGAACAATTCTTTTGAGGTCTTTTTCACCCATTACGTCACTTGCAATTGATAACAACTCTACATCAGTGAGTTGTTTACCTTGATCACCTATTATTTTGACCTTATCTAAGATTTGTTTGGATTGTTCTTCAGTGGGTTTGATTCCATATTCTGCAAGCATGGCATTCATTCCGTGAACACCGGCATGTTTTCCAACTTGAAGCCATCTTTTTCTTCCAACCAATTCAGGACTAATTGGTTCGTATGTTAGAGGATTACTCAATACACCATGTGTATGAATTCCCGATTCATGACCAAAAGCATTAGCACCAACAATTGCCTTGTTTGGTTGGACTATGATACCCACAGTCTTTGAGATAAATCGTGAAACATCATAAATTAATTCAGATTTGATATTAGTTTCGTATTTTTGCTCATAAGGCAAACATTTCAATGCCATGGAAAGTTCTTCCAAAGATGCATTTCCTGCACGTTCACCAATTCCATTTATTGTTACATGTGCACATGATGCACCAGCATGAATCCCAGCTAATGAATTTGCAACAGCTAATCCAAAATCATTATGACAATGAACACTTACTGGAAGATTTGTTGCTTCAACTGTATCTCTAGTAATTTCTGCCATATATTCAGGAGTAGAATAGCCCACAGTATCAGGAATATTTACTCTATCAGCCCCTGCTTTTGCTACCTCACCAAAAACTTTTTTCAAAAATTCTCTTTCGGTTCTTGAAGCATCTTCAGCAGAAAACTCTACTTGCAAACCATGAGATTTGCCATATTCTACTGCCTCAATTGCTTTTTCAAGTGCTTGATCACGTGTCATTTGGAGTTTGTGTTCTAAGTGAATGTCAGATGTTGCAATGAAAGTATGAATATAATTTAAGCCAGCATCAATTGCAGCATCAATATCTTTTTTGATAGTTCGTGTCAATCCTGCAATTTCACAAGATAATCCTTCACTAGTAATCATCTTGACTGATTTGAATTCACCATCTGAAATTACTGGAAAACCAGCTTCGATTGCATCAACACCTAACTCATCAAGTTTTTTTGCAATAGATAATTTCTGATCTGGAGATAAAGAAACACCAATGGTTTGCTCACCATCTCTTAATGTTGTGTCAAAGATTCTAATCTTTCTCATTCTGCACCACTCCTCTGCAAAGCTGCAACACCAGTTCTTGCAACATCAATTATTCCAAAGGGGGAAGCTAATTCCTCAAATGCCTTGATTTGATCAGGAGTTGCAGTAAGTTCTACCATGATAGAGTCTTTTTTCACATCATGTACTTTGGCGCCATATGCATTTGCCAATTTGTTAATTTCCATACTATCATTAGCATTACTCAGTTTAATCTTAAAAATACTCAGTTCTCGATATACTGTTTTGTGCTCATCTAATTTTTTGACCTCTACAGTATCAATCATTTTATCAAGTTGTTTTACAATCTGTTCAATCTGTTTTTCATCACCATATGTGGTAATTGTCATTCTAGAGTATTCAGGGTTTTCAGTGACACCTACCGAAATGCTATCAATATTGAAATTTCTTGATCTAAAAAGATGGGTTACCTTAAACAAGATCCCAGGTTTATTTTCAACTAAAATAGAAAGGATTGCCCACATGATTAACCACTATGAGGGAAGTATCATGTCCGAAAGTGAAGTTCCAGGAGCTACAAATGGGAGTACATCTTCTTCAGGATCAATTGGAATATCAATTACTGTAGCAACATCACTGTTTAATGCAGTTTTGATTGCTTTGTCTAATTCATCCATTGATTGTGCACGAATTCCTTGTGCACCATATGATTCAGCTAATTTAACATAATCAGGACATTTTCCTTGGTCAACACCAATCATTCTTCGATCATAGAAAGTTCTTTGCCACTGTGCAACCATACCTAAAGTAAAGTTATTCAACAAGAAAACTATTACGGGTATATCTTCAAGCACTGCGGTAGCAAGTGAGTTTTCTGTCATGCTAAAGCTTCCATCACCTGCAATGTCAACTACAGGAACATCTGGTTTTGCCACTTTAGCACCAATTGCTGCAGGAAATCCCCAACCCATAGTTCCAAGTCCAGTTGAACTAAAGAAAGTTCCAGGTTGAATTACATCATAAAACAAAGATGCCCACATTTGATGCTGTCCCACTTCAGTAGTGACAATAGATTCAGGAGGTAATAATTCTCTAAGCTTTCTTAATATTTTTGCTGCACCCATTTCTCCAGGATGTAGCTTCAAGTTTTCTTTCCAATATTGTTTAGTTTCTTTAACATGTTTTAGCCATGGTGTTTCTTGAGATTTTTTAGTTGCTTTTTGCAACAACATCTTTACCATAATTCGTAATGATGCACGTACATCACCTACCACTGCAATTTGTGTTGTCTGATTCTTACCAATCTCTGCAGGGTCTACGTCCATGTGAATTATTTTGAGCCTCTTTTCAAATTCTTCAAAAGTTCCAACAGATCTATCAGAGAATCTAGTACCTATAGCCAAGACGCAATCCGCTTCAGACATTATTTTATTTGCTTCAGCATGACCATGCATTCCAATTGGTCCTAAGGATAATGGATGATTTTCAGGAAATGCACCTTTACCTTTGAAAGTAGTAACTACAGGAATCATCAGAAATTCTGCAACAGCTTGTAATTCTGCAAATGCAGACGAAATAATAGCTCCACCTCCTGCAAGAATCACAGGTTTTTGTGCATGAAGTAACATCTCAATTGCTCTTTCAACATTTACAATGTCAGGATCAGTCCATGGATGGTATCCACGAATTTTAAATTCATCAGGAAAAACCATTTCAGATTCATTTTGCTGAACATCTTTTGGAATGTCAATTAAGACAGGTCCTGGTCTTCCAGTTTCTGCAATAAAGAATCCTTTCTTAACAACTTCTGGGACTTCAGAAGCAGTTCTTGGTTGAAATGCATATTTTACAACAGGATTAGCCATTCCAATAATATCACTTTCTTGAAATGCATCACGCCCAATCATTGCCACAGGTACTTGTCCAGTAACTGCAACCATTGGAGCAGAATCTGCCTGAGCAGTGGCAATCCCAGTTAAGATATTAGTTGCGCCAGGTCCCGAAGTAGCAAAACACACTCCAGGTTTTCTGCTGACTCTACCAAATCCATCAGCCATATGAGCTGCAGATTGTTCATGTCTAACCAAAATATGTCTAATATCACATCTTGCAAATTCATCATACATTGGAAGATTTGCACCCCCCGGTAATCCAAATACTTGTTTGACGCCTTCTTTTTCCATGGCAGTCATCAATGCTTTTGCACCAATCATAGTTTCCATTTAATTCACCAAATTTTTCTCCATAATTTTAATGTGTGAAAATTTTGAGTGCACTACAGCACAGGACCTACCAGCACAATGACTTGTTTTTTTGGCATATCTACACTCAACTAAATTCAAAAATTACAAGCCGATAATTACTAATAAAGATTCTCAGAAAAAATACAGTTGTTTTTGAGGAAAATCATCCAGAAGGTTTAAACTCAATATTTTCACATCACGAATAGAGATTTTGTCAGACAATGAAGAAATTATCAAAGTAATAGAATTATTATTTGAGGCTGGTAAAACTAAAGATTTTTCACATCTTAGAGAAATTCATCTTAACGATCCAAAATTTTCTAGTTTTAGTGATTTACCCCCATATGATCTAAAAGACTTTCAAACCACAATGGAGCTTGAAGAATTAAAATTTGTAAGCATATCAGATTATGATTATCAAATAAAAAATCCAAAAATTAGCATTTATGGAGATACCGCAGTAGTTGCAATGGAAATAAATCAAAAAGGAATGTTAGTAGATACAAAAGCATACACTGGAGAACACATATCAATTGATGGTAGAGCCACATTTGTTTTAGTAAAACAACCAACGTGGAAAATTGCACATATCCACTTATCAAAAATTCACAGTTAGATTATTGTTTGTTTTGTTTATTTTGGTTCTTGTTTTGACTAGGTTTTTTGCCTTTTGATTTGTTTTGGTTCTTGTTTTGATTAGGTTTTTTGCCTTTTGATTTTTTTGATTTTTCTTCGTTTGCAAGTTTTTGATATAATTTGAAGGCTTGATCTACATTTGCATTACCATGAACTATGTATCTTACTGCTCTAATCATTGCAACTGGGTGTTCTGATTGCCAGATGTTTCTTCCCATATCAACACCCACTGCACCACCTTTGATTGCATTATAGGTTAATTGTAATGCATCTCTTTCAGGAATCTTCTTTCCGCCTGCAACAATAATAGGAACGGGACATGATTGGACCACTTTTTCAAAGTTGTCACAGTAATAGGTCTTGACAATATGTGCGCCCTGTTCTGCAGCAACTCTGCATGCAAGTGACAAATATCTTGCATCCTTACCAAGTTCTTTTCCAACAGCAGTAACAGCTAATACTGGAAGTCCATATTTTTCAGCCTCACTCACAAGTTTTCCAAGATTTACGATTGTTTGGTACTCATATTTTGAACCAACAAAAATAGACATTGCCAATGCACTAGCATTTAGTCTAATTGCATCTTCAATACTAACGGTGATATCTTCTTGAGACAAGTCCTCACCAATAATACTAGAGCCACCTGAAACCCTCAGAACCATAGGAGTGTTAGTAGTTGCAGGAACAGATGTCCTTTGAACACCACGTGTTAACATCAAGGAATCACAGTGTTTTAGCAAAGGTGCAATGACTTTTTTTGGCACTTCTAATTTTTCGGTAGGGCCTAAAAAGTAGCCATGATCTACGGCTAACATCAATGCACGATTATTTTGTGGTTTAATAATACTTGAAATTCTGTTTTTTAATCCCCAATCCATATCTCTTCTTTTTTGAAAAAAAGAAATCCCTTCTTAAGCCTTTCTTATTTAGTGATGATAATTTTCATGGCATTTTCTCCGCTTCTAGCATGTTCAAATGCTTTTTGCGAATCTAGTATAGGATAGGTATGAGTTACAAGTTGTTTTACGTCAATTTGGCCAGAGTCAATTAATTTCAATGCTTCTTTTGTATCAGCATCAGAAGCAGCATAGCTAGTTACAAGAGTAATTTCTTTAGAATAGATTTTGCTCATATCCATATCGATTGTTGCACCTTTTGAAGGAACACCAAACATCATCACTGCACCTCCTTTTCTTACCATGTCAATTGCATCATCAAGTGCTTTCAAACTACTTGTTGCAACAATTGCAACATCTACACCTCTACCGTCCGTATGCTCTAAGATTTTCTGTTTTCTATTTTCATCAGAGGATGAAATAGATTCAGTGATATTGAATTTTTTGGCAAAATCCAATCTAAAGTCATTTACATCAAAGCAAAATATTTTTGAGAATTTTTTTGCTTTTGCTATCATCACATGCATCATTCCAGTAGGACCAACACCAAAAATTGCAGCAGAGTCGCCTTCTTGAAAAGAATACTTTGTCCAGGCCCTAACACAACACGCCAAAGGCTCTATCATTGCAGCTTCCTTAAAAGTCATAGATTCAGGAAGTTTTAGAACACCGCCATGAGAAACATTCCATTCAGGAACTACATATTCTTCAGACAATCCACATGGTGAAAGATTTGTTTCATAGTATTTTTTACACATTGTTTCATTTCCATGATTGCACATATGACAGTCATAGCATGGTACATGATGATGAGTAAATACACGATCGCCTTTTTTGAATTCAGTTACTTTAGATCCAACATCAACAACAATACCAGCAGGTTCATGGCCTAACCTCATTGATGGTTGTCCATATTGTCCAAAAACTTTTTCCAAATCAGAACCACAAATTCCACAAGCATGCATCTCTACTAAGATATCACCAGAATTCAGAACAGGTTTCTGTGTCTCATCTATTGAGATTACCGAAGGTTCCCTAACGGTTGCAGTTTTCATGTCAGGATATCAGAAAACAGAGTATAAGTAGATTAAAGAGACTAAACGCCAAGAATCTTTTTGAGCATTACACGATAATCGACTTCAGTTTTTTCACTACCAGTTGCAGGCAATGCAAACACTAATGTAGATTTTTCTGCTCGTAGTGCAGTCAATTCATCATTGATAGATTCAGTGATATCATCACTTACAAGAACCAGACCAACATCAGAATCATCGGTAAGTCTTTTAATTTCATCCAAAGCCTTCTGAGGATTTTCAGATATAACACCAGGAACTCCTGCCAATTGGAAGCTTGTTACAAATGATTTACTGCCTACAGTGAAGATCTTCACAATTGAAAATTTTGTGCCTACCAATTTAACCCTTTTTGGCAGGTTGAAATTCAGGAAAGATTGATTTAGTTTAAAAAATCCATTTAGTCATGGCAGAAATCGATACTCAAAAAGATGTCTATCTATTTTTGCATGGAAAAATGGACATGCGAGAAAAAGCAGTAAATGCCCTAGTTTCAAAAGGGTTTTCTCAAGAAAAGATCACTATGGCACTACCTAACAAAGTAGGAAATGCCGGAGACTACATGGCAATGCTTTGGATGCCACCCAATCCAGATCATATCAAAATTCAACAAATAACAAAAGTTGAACAAGTAGAACCTGAGGGCATGATTGGACTTTGGAAAGGTGTTTCAAAGGAGGACATAGACACAATCCCACTAGGGATAGATTAGCTGAATCCTGCACCAAACTGTCCTCCTTTTTCAAGAGGATCCCCAGAATCAGAATTTTTTAATTTTCTGTAAAGTAATGTTTCATAAACGAGTTTCATTGCATCTTCATCATTTAAGTTACAATCAGATATAATTTGGTTCTTATATTTTTCTAAAATATTAGAATCTTCTTCATCAATGGAAACATTATCATGTATCATCAGATTTGCAATTTTTTCAATTTCTTCATTGTATTTGGATTCATCCATAGTAATCAATTATTTTTCTAGTTATTAACCAATTCGAATCAGTCATTACAAATCAGAAATCAAACCAGAAATAAAATCACTGAATTCATCATCAGAAAACACAATTGTTTCAAATTGATTTTCTTTCTTTGCAATTTTAAGAGAATCCAAATGATAACATGTATTTTTTCCATTTAGATTTCCAAAATAATATCCAGGACAAGAACAATATTCAGATTCAGGATCAATCCAATATTCTTCACCCAAACCAACAACTGTCCAAATCTTTCTTTGGCTAGGCTCAAAAACATGTAATTTAATACGTTTTTGAGACACAATAGAATCAATTTTCTCCGAACCCTTGTTCACAAGAATTTAATCCAAAGTCTATTGTATATCTTTGATGCCACAAATACGAATCATCCCATCAAAACCAGCATTAATTTTGCAAGGAAACGAAAAGAATCTCATCATAACTGATGTACATATAGGGTTTGAAAATAGTATGGCGTCAAATGAGATTTTCATTGGGAAAAATTCCTCAATTAATGAAACTATTGAGGAAGTTTCTAAAATAATAGATTCTGAAAAGCCAGATTCAGTAATTTTACTAGGCGATGTTAAATCCAGCATCAAAAACATATCAAAAAGTGAATGGGATGAAGTGCCATTATTTTTTGAGAAAATTAGTCAAAAATGTAGTGTTGTGTTGATTCCAGGAAATCATGATGCAAATATCCAAAGACTAGTTCCAGAAGGAATCTCAATGATTAGCTCCACAGGAATGGTTGAAGAAAATATCTTACTTACCCATGGACACACAATGCCATCAGAAAACTTTTCACATGTAGATAAAATCATCATGGGGCATGTACATCCAGTATTTTTTGATGAAGAGTCCATATTAAATGGACAAAGGGTTTGGGTGTCATTAAAGACTGAGAAACAAAATATTTTTCCAAATAAAACAGGAGAGATTGAAATTATAATCGTTCCATCATTTAACAAATATTTTTATGCAACACACAAAAGAAAATACAAAAAGTCAATTTCACCAATAATTGAAAAGATCAAAAATATTTCATCTGCAAGGATAATCACATTGGATGGAACGATAATCGGGAATGAATCAATGATTAATCAGGTTTTGTGATTAAATTTTTTGGGTTTACTCTATCGGATCATATGGTTCAATAGGATCTTTAGTTGTTTCATTATTTTTGAGCCACTCTAATGTTTTTACAAAAGAATCTGCAAGTTCCATAGTAGTCAAAACAGGTATGCCAAGTTCTAGGGATTTTCTTCTAATTTGGTATTCATCATCAAGCATTCCAACATACTTTTCCAAAGTAGAAGTACTTGGTATGTTTATGATAAAATCAATCTTTCTCTCATAAAGTAAATCTGAGATGTTTGGTTTTCTTTCAGGTTCAGAAATTTTGTGAACTACCTGAACTTGGCCAATTTTTTCTTCAAAGAATTCTGCAGTATGTTCAGTTGCCAATATTTGGAATCCAAGGTTTTTGAGTTTTGCAATTGTTGGAAGCAGTTTTTCTTTGTTTTGTGCACCTCCAACAGTTACAAGTGCAGTTCCTTTACTTGGAAGATTGTATCCAACAGAAGTCAAACCTTTTGCCAATGCATCATAAAAGCTGTTTCCAAAGCATGCAGCTTCTCCAGTAGATTGCATTTCTACACCTAATGCAATATCTGCACCTTCTAGTTGCATAAAGGAAAACTGAGGCACCTTGATTCCAAAATTAGGAATCTTTTGCCATTTGTTTTCAGGGATTTTAGGCAATGGTTTGCCCAAAATGGCCTTTGATGCTAAAGAAATCAGATTAGTCTTTACAAGTTTTGAAACAAAGGGCATTGAACGTGATGCTCGGATGTTTAGCTCAATTACATAGACATGTTCATCATGAATCAAAAATTGCAAGTTAAATGGTCCTTTAATATTAAATGTGATTGCAATCTTTTTTGTATATTCTGTAATTGTTTCAATTATTTTATTACTTAGACGCCATGGTGGAATACACATCATAGCGTCGCCAGAATGAACGCCGGCACTGTCAATATGTTCAACGATTGCACCAATGACAACTTCTTTTCCATTACTAATTCCATCAACGTCAACTTCAAGTGAATTGAGCATGAATTTTGAAATTACAACAGGATGATCAGGAGACACATCAGTTGCTTCTTTTACATATGTCTTTAGTTCGTCTTGTGACCACACTACTTTCATTGCAGCACCAGACAAAACATAAGAGGGTCTAACAATTACTGGGAATCCCACTTCTTGTGCAAAAGATTTTGCTTCGTTAAGATTTGAAAATGCCTGCCATCTTGGCTGTTGAATATGAAGTTTATCCAATTCAGCACTAAACTTTGAGCGGTCTTCAGCTCTGTCAACATCATGAGCACTAGTTCCCATGATATTGATTCCATGTTCTGCTAATCCAGGAGTTAAATTATTTGCAGTCTGACCACCAACACAAGTAATTACCCCTTTTGGATTTTCAAATTCAGCAATGTCAAGAATTCTTTCTTGAGTTAATTCTTCAAAATAAAGTCGAGTGCATATATCATAATCAGTTGAAACAGTTTCAGGATTACAATTTACTACAGAGACATTTTTTTCTCCATTTTCTTGCAGACCCCAAACCATATTTACAGTTCCCCAGTCAAATTCAACACTACTTCCAATCCGATAAGGACCTGCACCAATTACAATAATTCCTTGTTCATCTTTTGAAACTTCAATATCATTAGAGTTTCCACCATATGTAAGGTAGAGATAATTTGTTACTGCTGGCCATTCTGCTGCAAGAGTATCAATTTGTTTTACTGAAGGAATTACTCCTAATTTCTTTCGCAAATCACGTACAGAATCAGGAGTTTGATCTTTAGCACGAGCAATTTGCTTGTCTGCAAATCCCAACTGTTTAGATTTCCTCATTAGAGATTCGTTAAGTTCAGAAGACTTGAGTTCAGACTCCATCTCAACAATATTTTTAATTTTTTCAATGAACCATGGATCTATTGATGATAGTTTGTAAATCCTATCAACAGAAATCCCCATCTTTAGAGCAATTGCAACATTATACAAAATATGATCATCAGGATGAGATAGTTTTGCTTCGATTTCTTCTTCATCATATGTTTTACCATTTGTACGGTTTAGAACTAGACCGTCATTTCCAATATCTAACATTCGAATAGCCTTTTGTAAAGACTCTTCAAAGGTCCTACCAACTGCCATGACCTCACCTACAGATTTCATTGTAGGGCCAAGTCTTCTATTTACAAGTTCAAATTTTGAAAAATCCCATCGTGGATGTTTACAAACAATATAGTCAAGCGAAGGTTCAAAGCAGGCAGTAGTACTTTTTGTAATTCTGTTAACTAATTCTGATAAGTTATAGCCCAACCCAATTTTTGCCGACATGTATGCCAAGGGATACCCAGTAGCCTTGCTTGCAAGAGCAGAGGAACGTGAGAGTCTAGGATTGATTTCAATTGCAACAAATCTGTCAGAGTCAGAATCTAATGCATATTGAATATTACATTCACCTACAATTCCAACATGTTTCGTTGCACGTAATCCAGCTGAACGTAACATATGATATTCATGATTATCGATGGTTTGAGATGGGGCAACAACAATATTATCACCTGTGTGAACTTTCATGGAAAGCACATTTTCCATATTACAAACAATCACATTATTGCCATCATAATCTTGCATTATTTCATATTCAATCTGTTTCCAATGTCCAATGTATTCTTCAACTAAAACTTGCCCTACAAGAGATGCTTTGAGTCCCCTTTCAACAATCTCGTGTAATTCAATTTCATTATGTGCAACACCACCACCACGACCGCCAAGAGTATATGCAACTCTAATAATCACAGGATAGCGCAGTTCTTCTGCAACTTTTTTTGCATCCTCAAAATTCGTTACAGTCTTGCTGTTCAAAACAGGCACGCCTGCTTCTTTCATCGAATCTTTGAAAAGTTGCCTGTCTTCTGTTCTCTTGATTCCGTCAATTTGAGTTCCGAGAACTTTTACACCGTATTTTGACAGGATGTTTGATTCTTCTAGCGTAACACCACAATTGAGTGCAGTCTGTCCACCGTATGCCAACATAATACCATCAGGTCTTTCTTTTTCAACAATGGATGCAACATAATCAGGAGTTACTGGAAGAAGATAGACTCGATCAGCAAATCTCGTGTCAGTTTGGATAGTAGCAATGTTTGGGTTGATTAAAACACTTTTCAGACCGTCTTCACGAATTGCTTTGAGACATTGACTTCCTGAATAATCAAATTCACCAGCTTCGCCAATTTTAATTGCTCCACTTCCAAGTACCAGAATTTTCTTTAAGCATTCATTTTTTGGCAATTTTTTTATTTCTCCATTAACTGTTTTAATTTTTCAAAGACAAATTTACAATCATAAGGGCCTGGGGAAGCTTCAGGGTGAAACTGCACAGCAACACAATTTTGTTTTTTGTGTTTTATTCCCTCAACTGTTTTATCGTCTGCATTTGTAAACCATAATTCAAATTCAGAGTTTTTCAAAGATTCGGGAGTTATTCCATAACCATGGTTCTGGCTTGTTACATAAACTTGATTATTTTCCAAATTAACACAAGGTTTGTTTTGTCCCCTATGTCCATATTTTAGTTTGTAAGTTTCAGTATTTCCAGCTAAACCAATTATTTGTGCACCAAGGCAAATCCCAAGTGTCGGTACGTTGTTTTCAATTAGTTTTTTTGCAGTATCAATTGTTGCAGGACATTTTTCTGGATCACCGGGACCACTACTAAGTACAACACCTTTTGGGTTGTAAGACATTATTTTTTCAAAACTAGTATCCCATGGAAGTACAATGACTTTGTAACCAAGATCCCTTACATTTCGAATAATTGCATTTTTTGCACCAGTATCAATTACAACCACAGACTCTTTCTCATTGCCAAATACCTTTTCTTGTTTTGTAGAAACATAATCCATGAATTGTTCAGAATTATAATGAGTTGTAGATGCCAATTCTTTTTTGACTTTTTCAACATCGATTTCAGAATCAGACACCACTAGTGCAGCCATCATAACACCACTAGTTCTAAGCTTCTTAGTTAGAGCCCTAGTATCTATTCCAGATATGCCAGGAATTTTTTCATTGTACATCCACTCATCCAAAGTCATCTTAAGATTCCAATGACTGGCAGTAAGGGAAAGTTCATGAACAACTAAACCTCGGATTTGGATTTTATCAGATTCAAAGAATTTAGGAATACCGTCTTCATCTGTAATTTTAGGATCAGGTACTCCATAATTTCCTACCAAGGGATAGGTAAGCGTAAGGATTTGGCCATTGTATGAAGGATCAGTTAGTGCCTCAGTATACCCCACCATTCCAGTGTTAAAGACAATCTCACCAAACACAGTTGTAGAGTAACCAAAGCCCATTCCATCAAGAACAGTGCCATCATCAAAAATCAGTTTTCCAAACTTGTTTGCATAGTCAGATTTCTTTGTAGTAATTGTGACCCTCGACAAGTTCGAGGTATTGCGGATTTAAGTTTTTGGAAGGTTGATCGCAAAAATAGATAACAGATGTTCTATAATGCTCGGAATTCTTCACTCCATTTGTGATATGCACGGATCATTTCTGTTGAAACACTAGGTTTTCGTCTTGCCATGATATCTCTAAAGTCTGCAGTTACAAGTTCTCTTGGTTGTTGTGGTTGTGATTCTCCTTCAACAGGTTCATGATAGTCAGGAGAGTCAAATAGTTCATGTACTGTTTTAAGATGTGCTGCTTGACAAACATCTTTGATGTCACTTGCACTATACCCATCAAACATTCTTGCTAGTTCTCTAGAACTTACTCTAGAATCAAGTCTCAGATCTGTAGTATATTGATTGAAAAGACTTTCTCTTGCTTCTTGTGTTGGAAGAGACACATAGATTCTTTTTTGAAATCTCCTAAGGAAAGGCCAATCAAGACTCCAAGGTTTGTTAGTGGCACCAATAACATACATCATCAAGTCTTTTCCTTTACCGTTAACACCATCCATTTCAGTCAAGAATTGATTCTTAGTTCTAACTTCACCCCCAACCTCACTATTTCGTGAACCCAGTAGTGAATCTACTTCATCTACAAACAAAATCACGGGTTTGCCTTCTTTTTCGGCATATTTTCTTGCCATTCGAAATAATTTTGATACATTTTTTTCAGCTTCTCCTAACCATTTGCTCATCATAGAAGACGCATCCACATTGATGAAATAACCATCCATCTCACTTGCAGTAGCTGCTGCCAACATTGTTTTTCCTGTTCCAGGAGGCCCATAAAGCAACATTCCCTTTGGCCATCCAAGGGGAAACAAATCAGGTCTTTTTGTAGGATAAACAATTGATTCTCTTAGAGCACTTTTTGCATCCTCTAGCCCAACTACTTGGGTCCAACTAATGTTTGGTTTTTCTTTCATGACTAGTTCTTCAAAGTCATTTTCATCTTCTTGTCTTTGAACAGATGCCTTTTGTTCCTCAGGTGTTGCTTTTGGATCAACAGCAGGTTCAACTCCGTGAGTCTCCTGCAGTGCCTTGATTCTATTATGATAAGAATTGCATCTTTCTTTGTAAATTGGGTTTAGTTTGCTAGTGGGATAAAGTTGGAGTAATTTCACCAGCGCATCTATTGCATGCTGATAATTTGCAATGGCCATACCACGTGCGCCTTGTGAGTCAAATTTGATTGCGTCAGAGGCATATTTGCTTGCATTATTTTCTAATTCTTGGGGAGCTAAACTCATCTATATTACCTGCGCAGTTTCCTCTTGAGAATTTTGTTGGTATCCTATGGTGTTAATTTCTGTATCAAAATTTGTTAAATTAATTGAACTAGATTCTTCGTCAGATTCCTGACCATCAAAATCAGATTTATCAGAAATGTTAGCATACATGTCTTTTACCTTATTAATAGAATCTTCAGCAGAGATGATTAATTCAGATATCTCATCATCTAGGCCTTCAATGGATTGTGCAGATTCAGAGATTATAGATACAAAATGTTGCAAAATTGAACGTGTTTCTTTTTTTTCATCATATTTACACAGCAAAAAATTTGCCAATCCCAAAATTTTGTCAATATCTTGCAATTCTTCAAAAGAAAGTTTGTCAATATGAGCATCATCAGGAATATTAGACTGTGAAAGTTTTTTCTCTATTTTTTCAGACAGAGATTTTACATGTTCAATGTCTTTTGTAAAATCTCTTTTTTTATTCAAAATGTTCAAGCAGTTCATGCTTTAAAAAAATCAAGATTAGGGTACTGCTTATTTATTTTAGAGTCTACCATCAACTTTACTTCATCTAATAATATTGCAGACTCTTCATTTGATGTGCTAAAATCAAATCTAGCCTTAGTAAGAGTGGCAGAATCCAAAATGATACTACCTAGGTGTACAGACAACTCAGATAATTTTTGACTGCATTCAGGGAGAATCTCAAATAATTGAGCACTGATGGTCCTAATCATTGGAACTGCAGAAGGTAATTTCACAGGAATACTTGTAATTCCAGATATCATTTTTGCTCGTTTTTGAATTTGGGAAAGAATTTCTACGGAAAAGGTTATAGTTTTTTCAGTTTCTAATGCATTTTGCTGTAATTTATCTTCAACATCAAAGTCACTTAGGAAAATTTTGTTTGTTTTTTTGATTTCATTTTTTTTCTTTTTGAGAACATCAAGTATGTCACTGAGTAAAGTTGCAGAATAGTCCAATCTAGGTACAAGAGTTACATTTTGAACAATGTTAACAGAATTTGTTTCAGAGACACTACAGTTACACATCATAATGAAAATCAGTATTAAATTTTGTATTTCAGGACCGTGTCCCAAATTTCACAGTAACTGCAGTTACTATACACTGAAGATACAATTTTGAATTTTTTTGAGTATTTGTGCAAAGGAATTTAGCTTACAGTCTTACCTAAGAAGGAATCAAGTAAGCATATGGCAAATGAGCAATCACTTACAGTCAGCCTAGAGGAATTTGGGTTAAGCAAGTATGAGGCACAAGCATATGTCACTTTAGTCTCAAAAGGAACAATTTCTGCCAGTGAATTAGCATATTATTCAGAATTACCAAGAACAAAGGTTTATCCAACATTGCTAAAATTAGAAAAGAAAAAACTTGCCATGATTTCAAAAAGCAAGCCAATAATGTGTACTGCTATTTCACCCGAAGATGCCTTTGATTCAGTAGTGCAAGAACAGATTAACAAAGTAAATGCAATGAACACGCTTGTCTCAAACCTAAAAAGAGTGAGCGAGGAAAGCAGAAAATCAAGAGGTTCTGAAGAGAAGAGATATTTTCATCTAAATGCAAACAACGTATTAAATCAACTTAGAACAATGATTGAGGGTTCAAAGTCATCAATTCACATCATGGCAGATCAATGGGGTTTGGGATTACTTGCAGAATGCAGAGATCAACTTGTTTCTGTTTTGCGAAGAAATTTAGATCTTAAAATTCTGATCCCATCATCACAAATTGGTTCAGAATACTACAAGATAATTCCCGACAATGCCAAAATAAGAGCATCAGATGTCATTCAAAACTATTTCATTTTTGATGAAACAGAATTATTAATCATAAACAGTGATGACGGAAAAGGCGCAATGTTTTCATCAACAGATGTTTTAGGTACAAATCAAAGTAAAATTTTTACAAATATTTGGAGAAATGCAATAAAAACAGAATGTCTAGCAGACATGACAAAAACAGAAGCACAGGAAATTTACAAAATTATCAAGACAATAAATGAAAATGGATTAACCTACATTCTAAACACCACAATAACTTCAAAAAGAAATGAATTTGATATGGTAAAATTGTTAGAAAAATACGGAATTTCCCTAAAAACAAAGACATTAGACGAGGTTATTGAAATTGTAGATTCTGCCCTTCAAATAACATGTTCTGGACATGCAAATTTTGAGGCAAATAACAAAAACATCACCATCGAATCAAAACTAAACAGCGGGCATTCACTGCCATGGGTTTCAGTACTTGATGGATATTTACAAGTACAAGGATACAAAACCAGAATGATCTACCAAAACAGTTCAACAAAGGGCGAAAAAATACACATTAAAATTAGTAAAAACTAAAATCCCTCAGTATAATCAGAACCAATGTTGATTGAAGAAAAAATAGAACAGCTAGGAATCAAATTAAACGTACCACCAGCACCTGCGGGGTCTTATGTTCCAGTTGTCGTGGCAGGAAATTTTGCATATGTTTCAGGTCAAATTCCAATTGAAGATGGAAAACTTGCATTTACAGGAAAGGTTACTGATGATACCATAGAAACAGGACAAAAATCTGCAAGGTTATGTGTAATCAACATACTATCACAATTAAAAAAAGAATTGGGGGATTTGGAGAGAATTCAAAAATTTGTTAGACTAAATGGATTTGTTAATGCAGGTCCAGATTTTTCAGCACATCCAAAAGTTATCAACGGGGCATCAGATTTGCTTTTTGAGATTTTTGGTGAAAAAGGCAAACATTCAAGAATTGCAGTAGGAGTTTCAAATTTACCATTAAATTCTATGACCGAGATTGATGCAGTAGTTCAGATCAATTAGAAGTTAAGATACAATAAATTTTAAAGAGTTAATTCAGTTTTTTGTTAAATTCTGTTAGGAATTTTTTGATTTTGGGTTTTGGAATAACTGCACCACACGCTTTATCATGGCCACCACCAGAGCCACCAAGCTCTGTGGCTAAAACATTAACAATTTTTCCCAAGTGAACAGTACAATTTCTAGAACCACGAACAGAAACAGCGTATATACCATGATCAACTCTTTCTTTGTATGCTACGCCTACATCCTTTCCAGACAATCCAAGAACAAAATTTACAGCACCACTAGCTCCTGCATCGATGATTTCCATATGTCCAATATTCTTCATTGTCTTCATTCCTTTTTTGACTTTGGCAATCATTTGAGCGAGTTTCTCAACTTGAATTTGTGCAAATTCAAAAGTATTTGGAATTTCATGTGGGAATTTAGAATCAGCAAGTTCCTCTACAAGGTATAATAGGTAATCAGGATCTTTTTGATGACCAACTATATTGTATGTAAGCACGGTTGCGTTGATTAATGCAAATTGTCTATCATAAATCTGTAATAATTTAGAACCTACAGGTCTATCTTCCATATAATCAGTTATTGCAGCACAAGCTGCAATGAAAGAAGAATGATCAGATAATTTTGATTTGAATTTGTCATAGACTTGAACAGTTGTACATTCGTTGATGTCATGAATTAGTTTTACCTTTATTTTTTTGAGTTCTTTTACAATATCAGGATCAATATCATGATGATCAATATAGGTAACTGAAACTTTGTTTTTTCTCAATGTTTTCATCAATTCAACAAATTCATCTTGGTTTTTTTTGCTAAGACCCAAATCGCATATGTATAATGATTTTAGTTTTTCATCTGCTGCAACTTGTTGTATTGCTTCCATTTGCCCAGGATAATCAACTAAGATAGAGTCGCCACCAAATGCTTGTCTAATCAAAGCTGCAGAACTTATCCCATCTGCATCCTCTTTATGGGAAATGCAAACAACTTTGGTTTTTTTAGTGACTCTTTTTTTTGTGGTTTTTTTTACATGGGGTTTTTTCGTAGTCTTTTTAGCAATAGTCTTTTTTGTAGTCTTTTTTCTAGAAGGTTTTGTTGTTTTCTTGGTCACCATTATGGTCGATGAAATTACAAGCCCTCATTTAAACCAAAATGAGTTATTTTCTAGAATCACGGGTTTCTTGTTTGATACTTTGATTTGCCATTGAGTTGGAATTTACAAATGCATCATAAAATGAGATTCCATCTAGCTGAGTTTGAAGATCAACCTCTTGAATTTTTTTGAGTTCTTCATCAGATGCATTCAGTATCATCTGATCAAGTGTATGCAGCAATTCTCTTTCAGCTGGAGTCATTGTATTATGATTAAAAATCATCATTTATGACCCAGAGTTGTCAGATTAGACAAAATACTAAACTAATACACCTAGTTTCTTGCGAAAATATAATAGAAGATTTCATCTAGGCTCAATATGGAAACAAAAAACATTGGTTTGCGTGGAATAGAGGTAGCAGATACCAGAATTTCAAATATTGACGGCGAAAAAGGCAAGCTGATTTACAGAGGATATGATATTTTAGATCTTACAAAAAACTCAACATTTGAGGAGACTGCATACTTGCTTCTATACGATGATCTCCCAACAAAGGAGCAATTAGCAGAGTTTAATTCAAAATTGATAGATGCCAGATACATTCCAAAGCAAATGCAAAAGAACATGGGAAACTGGAGAAAAGATGCGGACCCGATGGATATGCTTCAGGCATTTGTTGCGGCTTTGGCAGGGTATTATGATGAAGAATTTGCAAACAAGAGTGCAAGTTATGATAGAGCAATCAATCTAATTGCAAAGATTCCAACGATCATTGCAAGTTGGCAGAGGATTAGAAATGGGTTAGAGATTGTGGATCCAGACCCATCTCTGAGTCATGCAGGGAATTTCCTATACATGATGTCTGGAGAAAGACCAGATCCGGAAGTTGAGAAGATTTTTGATGTTTGTTTAATTCTTCATGCTGATCATACATTTAACGCATCTACATTTACCGCAAGACAAGTTGCATCAACTAGAGCACATATGTACTCAGCAGCAAGCTCAGCTATTGGAGCTTTAAGCGGAGAGCTTCACGGAGGTGCCAACACAGAAGTTATGAAAATGCTTTTAGAAATTGGGGATTTAGACAAAGTAGAGCCATGGATTAAAGAACAAATGGCAAAAGGTGAAAGAATAATGGGAATGGGTCATGCAGTTTACAAAACGTATGATCCCAGAGCACAAGTTCTAAAAGAGATGTCAAGAAAACTTGCAGAAAAAACAGGGGACAAATGGTTTGAAATGACGGAAAGAGTAGAAACCACAACAATTAACGAAATGAAAAAACAAAAAGACAGAGATATTTATCCAAATGTAGATTTGTATAGTGCGTCAATTTACTATATGCTCAAGATTCCAGTTGATCTTAACACTCCAATCTTTGCAATTTCCAGAGTTGCAGGATGGGGAGCACACATAATTGAAGAAAAATTTGCAGAAGCTGCACCAAAACCAGCGTTGTACAGACCAAAGGCAGTATATGTTGGGAAGTATTGTGGACCTCAGGGTTGTGAATACAAGAAATTAGACTTGAGAAAATAATTAATTTCTGGTATTAAGCCACTCTTTGGCTTTAGAATTAACATCATGTTTATACAAGACTTCAAACACCATGTCATAAAACGTAATGCCTTTTTTCTGAGCTTGATCATCAAGCCATTTTATTCCATCTGCTAATTCAGGATCATATTCTGAAAATTCGACTAATTCATCAACCATTTTAGAAAAGAACGCATGAGATTCAAGCATATACACATCTTTCAATCTTTGATCATAAGTGGGGTATTCAAAATATATAGACAAAAAACCCCTTTTTGGTTGACAATTGCAACATGTTTTCTACTCAAATGGAAACACAGAAAAAATTTCATGGGCAATTAAAACAAACAAATCGACAGTAAAACAGATCAGAACTCATGCAGACATTTATTATGATAAAGTCACTAATTTACAATCAAAATACATTGCATTACATGTTGGATTGTTTTGGGGAATTGGAACATTTATCATAAAAAATGAAGACAGCATCACAATAAAAATAGACAATAAAATAATGTATGAACATCTCAAATTAAATAAAAAAATCAATGATGAATTTATTGAAAAAAGAGCTCATTTTATCAAGCAATTGATTTTGCAAAGAAAATTACAAATAAATTTTGAGTTAATTTCAGACAAAGAAAACATTATTGAAAAGATTATTTAATGCAAAGGTGCTTAAGACCAAAACCGATCAAGTACTTGGTGACAGCTCCAATGCATTTAGTAAAATAACTAAATCATACAATCATAAAAGAAAGATTTGTTAAACATGATTGACAATACAAAAAATCATTTTATGCGATCAATGCAAAAATTTCTGGAAAATCAATTATGTTTTGAAATAATTTCAAAAAACATGCAATCTAAATTGCTTAGCTTTATTTATTCTCAAGAATATTTTAGAACAAATGGCAGGTATAGACAAAGCTGCAATTGGATGGTCAATTGCAATTGTAGCTGCAGGTGTTGCAATAGCATTTGCTGGCCAATCAGGTCAGGATTTAGGCATATCTATTGAAACACCAACAGCTCCAACAAAAGCAACATCATCTGCATCAATGGAAAGTTCGGAAAAAAAGAGTGATCCATTTGCAGATCTAGCAGCTAAAGTTAAAGAAAATCCTAAAGAAGTAATCGAAGAAGCCAAAGAAACAACTGAAATGGTAACTGAAAAAGTCGAAGAAGCAGTAGTAGAACTTGGTGAAACAGTCAAAGAAGAAACTGAAAAAAGAGCACCAGGCCCACAAACAGTTAGCGTTGAAATTCCAGCAGGGACATCAGTTCCAGGTTGTGAAGAAACCAACGAATGTTATATCCCAGCATCAATCACCATCTTTGCTGGAGACACTGTTGAATGGAACAATGCAGATACAGCAGCACATACAGTAACAGGCGGCAGTCCAGCTGACGGTCCATCTGGTGTATTTGATAGCAGCCTAGTCTTAGGCGGTGCATCTTATGCATTCACATTTGATGACGCAGGAAGTTACGATTACTTCTGTATGGTCCATCCATGGATGGTCGGTAACGTTCAAGTGAACTAAAACCACAATTTTCTTCTTTTTTCCAGTATGAATTTAAGCAAATGAGTAGTGCCACAGGTTAATTTATTTACCATATAGTAGGCCACGGATCAATTATGGCAGGTATAGACAAAGCTGCAATTGGATTTTCAATCGCAATTGTAGCTATCGGCGTAGGATTTGCATTCTATATGAGCGGAGTCCAAGACGCAGGTCTAAATTATTCACCTCCAGTAGCTTCGGAGACTCCAAAGCCAATGCAAACAGATCCGTTTGCAGATATTGTTGACAAAGTCAAAGAAGAAGCTCCTGCAAAGCCAATGAAGGCAGGTTGGGATAGATTAACATCAACAACAGATCCCGGTGTTGGTCATGAAGCACATCAACTTGCAATTATTTTGGCACCAAGTGACAAAGTATATTCAGGTACACTCAAGTATGATGCATCTGAACCAATTCAACTAGTCACATTACATGGTCCACTTGCAGATGGAGATGATAAAGGACAAGCAATTTGGACACCTGATGGTGAAACAAAGTTTGCATTAACATTTGTTGATCCAAAGAATGCAAAAGGCGAATGGAAGTTTGCCGGCAATGCATTAGCAGTACATACCAAGAAAACAACACCATTCATAGTTGATTACAAAGTAGATTTCAAAGAAAAACCAATGTCTAAAACCGTAATGACAGGTACAACACAGTCAGTACAAGATCCAGGCATGGGCCATGAATCACATCAACTTGCAGTGCTACTAGCACCATCAAGTAACATGTATTCAGGGATTCTTTCATACTCTGCTTCAGAACAGATTCAACTAGTTTCATTAAAAGGACCAATCAGTGCAGGTGAAAAACCAGCAATGACTTGGACACCAGATGGTGAAACAATCTTTGAATTAACATTTGTTGATCCAAAGAATGCAATGGGATCATGGGAATTTTCTGGTAATGCATTAGCAGTTCACACAATGAACCCAACTGAATTTACTGTAAGCTATTCTGTAAGCGCAACAGCAACTACAGTAAAAACTGTGGAACTAAAAGAGGAAATGAAGGTAGCAGAAAAAACTGCAACACCTGAAAAACCATCTGGTCCACAAACAGTTAGCGTTGAAATTCCAGCAGGGACATCAGTTCCAGGTTGTGAAGAAACCAACGAATGTTACATCCCAGCATCAATTACAATTAACGCTGGAGACACTGTTGAATGGAACAATGCAGATACAGCAGCACATACAGTAACAGGCGGCAGTCCAGCTGACGGTCCATCTGGTGTATTTGATAGCAGCCTAGTCTTAGGCGGTGCATCTTATGCATTCACATTTGATGACGCAGGAAGTTACGATTACTTCTGTATGGTCCATCCATGGATGGTCGGTAACGTTCAAGTGAACTAAAACCACAATTTTCTTCTTTTTTATTTAATTAGGTGTTTTCTGATGTTTCTATTGTATGCAACACCAAATCTATGAGTTTCATCTCGTGCGTGTTGTAAAATTTTCAGAGAAGGTTTTTCTCTCGAGATAACAATTGAATGTTTCTGATCAGGAACAAACACTTCTTCGTTTTCTTTTGCAAGAGACACACATGGAATTTTCAATCCAAGAGAATGTAATGAGTTAAGTGCAGATTTTAATTGGCCTTTTCCACCATCAATTAATATAAGATCAGGCATTTCTAATTCTTCTTCCAATAACTTATAGTACCTGCGTTTAATTATCTCACCAATCATTGCAAAATCATCTCTTCCAGAAACGGTTTTAATTTTGAACTTTCTGTATCCGGATTTATTTGGTTTCCCATCCACAAATCTTGCCATAGAGCCAACTGCAAAATCCTCCCCATGGTTTGAAATATCAAAACATTCAATGATGTTTGGAACTTGAGGAAGTTTTAAAATTTCTTTTAATTCAATTAAACCAGGATCTCCACCTTTTGTATGAATCAAATCAATATTTTTCAAAATTAAATCAATGATTTCTTTACGTTTTCCTCTTTTTGGACAAATAATTTCTACATCAAATCCAGTTTGTTCAGAAAATAAGGATTCTAGCAGTTCTTTGTTTTCAGGTAACTGATTTACAAGAATAAATTTTGGGATTTTATGTGTAGAGTAGTACTGGAAAAGAAAATTAGAAAAAGAATTATCCCCCACTAGATCAAAAAAGAATTTGTCACTGTCACGAATGACACCGTTAATCATTCGAAAGTTCATAACAGTTGCAGTTTGGTTTTGTTCTCCTATTCCAAAATATTCTTCGTCAGAATTTTTCACATATTCCATTTTTTGTTTTGTTTGAAGACTGTCTAGTCGAATCAGGGTATCACGAATATCTTTTGCACGCTCAAATTGTTGCAAATCTGCGGCTTGTTGCATCTCTTCTTCTAGTTTTTTTGTAAAAATTTTTGTTTGGTTTTTTCCTTTAAGAACATCCTCCAGTGATTTTACATGTTTTGAATATCTCTCTTGTGCATCTTTGAATTCACAAGGACCTTCACAATTACCTAAATGATATTCCAAACAAACTTTTTTTGGAAGAGTTTTACATATGCGAATCTGAAATGCTTTTCTTAATGCACCAATTGTTAATAGCTTAGAGCTACCTTGTGTAAATGGGCCAAAAATTTTGCCTTTACCCAAAAACTTTCCATCACGAGTTCTCCTTGCAACAAGTAAACGTGGATATTTTTCATCAGAAATTCGAAGGTATGTATATCGTTGTTGATCTTTTAGTTCAATATTAAATCGGGGTCTGTATTTTTTTATCATGTTTGATTCTAAAAGAAATGCTTCACTTTCATTATCAGTTAAAACAAATTCAATATCAGCAATATTTTCAACTAGTTTTTGAGTTTTGTAATTTTGATTTTTATTAAAATAAGATCTTACACGGTTTTTGAGATTTTTTGCCTTTCCAATGTAGATAATTTTCTTTTCGTCATCTTTCATCAGATAAATTCCAGGATGAGAAGGGATTTTGATTGAAGAGATATCAAAAGTCATTTTTTTAATAGTTTTTTCAGATATTTTCCAGTATAGCTGCCAGGAGATTTTGCAACAACTTCAGGGGTGCCAGTAGCTACGATGTTTCCACCTTCATCACCTCCTTCAGGACCCAAATCTATTAGCCAATCGGAATTTTTTATGACATCCATGTTATGTTCTATTACAACAACAGTATTACCTAGATTTACAAGTCTATTTAGCACATCTAGCAATTTTTGAACATCAGCAAAATGAAGGCCAGTTGTAGGCTCATCTAATATGTATAGTGTCTTTCCAGTACCACGTTTTGATAACTCTGAAGCAAGTTTAACTCGTTGAGCCTCACCACCAGAGAGAGTAGTAGATGATTGTCCGAGTTTAATATAACCCAAACCAACATCAAAAATTGTTTGCAGTTTTCTTTTGATTGATGGAATATTTTCAAAAAAGTGTAATGCCTCATAGACAGTCATGTCCAAAATATCTGAAATGTTTTTGCCCTTATACAAAACATTTAGTGTTTCAGAATTGTAACGCTTTCCTTTACATTCATCACACTTTACATAAACATCAGAAAGAAACTGCATTTCAATTTGTTTTACACCGTCACCATCACATGCAAAGCATCGTCCATCAGCTACGTTAAATGAAAACTGCCCTGGAGCATATCCTCTTTCTTTTGACAACTCGGTATTTGCATAAAGTTCTCTGATGGGAGTAAATGCACCAATATAGGTAGCAGGGTTTGATCGTGGAGTCCTACCTATTGGAGATTGATCAATTGCAATAACTTTATCAATATTTTCAAGGCCCAAAATTTTTTTGTGACTTCCAGGCTTTACATTTGATTTGTAAAAATGGCTTTCAAGTGCCTTTAACAAAATATCATTAATCAAAGTAGATTTTCCAGAACCAGACACACCTGTTACTGAAACAAATAGCCCCAATGGGATTTCAACATCAATTGATTTTAGATTATTTTCTGATGCACCTTTAATAGTCAAAGTACCTGAAGGGTTACGAGTTTTATTTTCTAATTTTATCAAAGAATTATTTTTTAGATAATCACCAGTGACAGACTTGTGTCCATTTAGAATTTTTTTGACTGGACCTTCAAAAACAACATTTCCGCCGTGGATACCGGCTCCAGGTCCTAGATCAATAATCCAATCAGAATTGCGTATGACTTCTTCATCATGCTCCACTACAATAACAGTATTTCCAAGATTTCGTAGTTTGTTTAGCGTTTTAATTAATCGTTCATTATCACGCTGATGAAGTCCAATTGTAGGCTCATCTAATACATACAAAACCCCGGTAAGATTTGAACCAATTTGAGTGGCTAAACGAATTCTTTGAGATTCACCACCAGAAAGCGTAGAGCTAAGACGATTTAGAGTCAGATAATTCAATCCGACATTCATTAAAAATTCTAGTCTTTCTTTAATTTCTTTTAGAACATCACGTGCGATGTATTGCTCATTTTCAGTTAGTTTTAGATTTGTAAAAAAATCATAACAATTGTCGATAGAAAGATCACAAACATCCATAATTCCCTTGTCATTAATTTTTACAGATAATGATTCAGGTTTTAGCTTTTTTCCATTACAAACATTACAGGGGGTGTCTCGCATGAATTGTTTTAACCATTCTCTTTTGGATTCTGAATCAGTTTCCATAAACACACGTTGAAGATTTTCTAACACGCCTTCAAATGCATCAGTGTACTGCCAAGAAGAATCACCAGATTTTGATCTATATCTAAAATCAATAAGATCGTCAGTTCCATGTAGAATTATTTTGAGATGTTTTGGTTTAATTTTTTCAATAGGAGTCATCAAGTCAAACCCAAACTTTTTACCCACCGCACGTAATGCTTGTCTTCTAAAAGAAGAGAACCTACCACTCCACGGAACTATTGCACCATCCAATATCGATTTAGTTTTATCAGGAATTACTAAATCGGGGTCAAACTCCATTTTAACGCCCAAGCCATTACATGCTTTGCACATACCAAACGGAGAATTGAAAGAGAAGGTTCGAGGCTCTAATTCACCAATAGTAAGACCACAGTAAGGACATGCATTGTTTTGAGAAAATATCTTTTCAGATTTATCTGAAGATATCATTACATCACCTTTTGATGCCTTGATGGCAGTTTGAATTGCCTCAAACAATCTAGAACGTTCAGATTTGTCAGTCTGAATTCGATCCACAACAATCTCAATATTATGCCATTTTTGTCTATCAAGTGGAGGAATATCATCATCTAGGCTCAAAATTTCGCCATTTAGACGTATTCTTGAATAGCCATCCTTGTTTATTTGCTCAAAAAGTTTCTCATACGTTCCTTTTTTTCGTTGAATTATAGGTGATAAAATTAGGATTTTTTGTCCATCAAAATCTTTGAGCACAGAATCACATATTGTTTCAACAGATTGACTAGAAATCTTTCTTCCACAATTTGTACAATAGGGAGTCCCTATTCTTGCAAAAAGCAATCTCATGTAATCATAAATTTCAGTAGTAGTTCCAACAGTAGAACGGGGGTTTTTACTTGTTGTTTTTTGTTGAATAGAAATGGCAGGAGATAATCCTTCAATAGAATCCACGTCAGGTTTGTCCATCATTTCAAGAAATTGTCTGGCATACGCAGAAAGCGATTCAACATATCGTCGTTGTCCTTCAGCATAAATGGTGTCAAATGCCAAAGTAGACTTGCCAGAGCCAGACAATCCACTTATCACAATAAGATTGTTTTTTGGAATGTCAACATCTAGGTTTTTTAGATTGTGATGGCGAGCACCACGAATTTTTAATTTACTTCCTGTCATCTTTTAGTTGAATCTCCTTTTCTAGTCTTTTTATCCTATCTCTGCATTCTATTGCACGTTCAAAGTCTAAATCTTCAGAATATTTTTTCATTTGAGCTTCTAATTCTATTATGTCAGATGTTAAATCATGTGTAGATTTTAATTTTGAATCATCTAATGTTGTAACCTGATCAGGAATTGATTTAATGATTGTTTGAGGGGTAATTCCATGTTCTTTATTATATTGTATTTGTTTTTTTCTACGTCTTTTTGTTTCATCCATTGCATGTTTCATGGATTTAGTTATGTGATCAGCATACATTATCACCGAACCATTAACATTTCTAGCGGCTCTACCAAATGTCTGAATGAGACTAGTAAAATTTCTCAAAAACCCTTCCTTATCAGCATCTAAAATTGCAACCAGAGAAACTTCTGGAATATCCAACCCCTCTCTAAGAAGATTTATGCCTACTAAAACGTCAAACTCGCCTAAGCGCAGTTGGCGAATTAATTCAGTTCTTTGTAATCCTTCGATTTCAGAGTGCATATAGCGTACACGTATCTGTTTTTTTGAGAGATATTCTGCAAGATCTTCTGCCATTCGCTTAGTTAGAGTGGTAACAAGTACTCGTTCGTTTTTTTCAGTTCGTTTTGTAATTTCTCCAATTAGATCATCCATCTGATTATTAGTAGGTCGAATTACGACAGCAGGATCTATCAATCCAGTGGGTCTGACTAATTGCTCAACGATTTGAAATGAAATTTTTTTCTCATACTCACCAGGGGTGGCAGAAACAAAGAGGGTGTTTTTGATATAATCTTCAAATTCTTCAAATTTTAGGGGCCTATTATCATATGCACTTGGTAACCTAAAACCATATGTCACAAGTTCTTTTTTTCTAGAATGATCACCTTTGTACATTCCATGTAATTGTGGGAGTGTAACATGAGATTCATCAATTACCAGTAAATAATCATCACCAAAAAAATCCATTAAACAAAATGCTTTTTCACCAGGTTTTCGTCCGTCAAAATGTCTTGAATAATTTTCAATACCTGAACAATATCCAAGTTCTTCAATCATTTCTAAATCAAATTTTGTTCTCATTTCCAATCTTTGTTTTTCTAATTCATTTAGTTCGAGCAACCTTGATTTCAGTTCTTCTTTAATTGATCGAATTGCTCTTTCTCTAACATCTTTTGCAATAAGATAATGTTTTGCAGGAAAGATTTTCATCTGAGTAACTTTACGTTTTTCTTTTAGAGACACGTGATCAAGTAAAGTGATTTTTTCAATTTCATCACCAAACATAGAAATTCTAACTATATCTTCAGAATATGCAGGTACAATGTCTATTGTATCTCCTTTTACTCTAAAGTTACCTGGTGCAATTTCAGTATTGTTTCTTTCATATCTTGCATCCACAAATTTTTTGATAAGTTCATTTCGTTTGATTTCATCTCCACTGTTTATAGTGATTGCAAGGTCCTCCCAATCCTGAGGATTTCCAAGTGAATAGATGCATGAAACTGTGGAAACAATAATGGTAGGCTCACCGGATAAGAGCATGGCAGTTGCCTCTAATCTCAATTTTTCAATTTTTTCATTGATTTGAGTGTCTTTTTCAATGTAAGTGTCAGTCTGTGGAAGATAGCTTTCAGGTTGATAATAGTCATAGTATGAAACAAAATATCCAACGTTATTTTTTGGAAAAAACTGTTTTAGTTCTGAATAAAGTTGAGCAGCTAAAGTTTTGTTATGAGAAATAACTAAAGTGTTTTTTCCGGTTCTTGCAATTACATTTGCTACAGAAAATGTCTTTCCACTTCCAGTTACGCCCAAAAGTGTTTGAACCTTGGATTTTTTTACACCATCAACAAGTTTGTCAATAGCCTGAGGCTGATCACCTGTAGGGCAAAATTCAGATTCTAGTTCAAATTTGTGTATTTGCTGCAACAGTTACGATCCTCTAAAACAGAATTTAAAGCAATGGTGATTAGATTCAAATCACCATATTGGATCTTCAACCATTTTAAGACCATCATCAGTAATTTCAAAACCCATTATTCTCAGAGTTTCTTTTGCAGTAGGGGAATTTCTTTTTAGAATTTTTTGAGCCAGATCCACTCTATCAGGTAGGTTCAGGTGTTGACCAATTTTGTATTTTCCATGAAGTGTTTCAGGAATTACTTTGATTACAGCGACTCCATCTAGTACACGCATATTAGATTGAATTGGATCATACATTCCTTCTGGTTGATATTTTTTCATCAATCCATTTAGTGCCAACGTTTTTTCTTCTCTATCAACAACAAGCGATGCTTTTCCTTTTATTACGATACTTATGTAAAGAGTATCTGCCAAAGATGCATTTTTAGGATCTTCAAAATATGAGGGTAGGAATTCTAGTTCCCTATCAGATTCAAATCCAACTTTGTTATTTCTTTTGATATTATCTAATTTTTCACCCCTAACATGAGAATGCATGTATACAGCATCATTAAGAAATACAAAATTCATTGGAATTATCTGAGGATAACCATTCTCATCAATGCTACAAATTCTTCCAACATGTTCTTCATTTAGAAAGTCTTTTACTTTTTGATATGATTTTATCTGGAGAATCCCCACTAACTGCACAGAGTTTGTTTAGCACTTAATATTATAAATCATCAATTCCATAGTCAATCTTCTTCAAGTTCTTTTGCAAATTCTTTGATTTCTAAAATTCTACACTCTAGATGGTTGCATTCAGTTTTTTGTTCTGAATTCATGCATTTGTTTGTTAAAACTAATCAAAAAAGCACAAGATGGAAAAACTTGACTTTTTTCTTCATAATATTCAATAAAAAAAATTCCTAAAATAAGGGCAAAAAAAAGAAGAGGTATGAGTTTTGATGAAGAAAAAGAAGACGCCATAAGAAAAGTTCTAGAGGTTTTAGAAGAATGGGGATCTCAGTCAAAATTTATCTGGTTTAGAGAACTTCACAGGATTACTGATATCGATAAAGGATTACTAAGAAACATCTTAAATGAACTAAAAAAATCAAAAGAAGTATCTGAAACAAAAGGTGACAACAAGAGGATATTCTTTTGCTTAAAGAAATACTATATCAAATGCAGAGACATAGAATTTCGTTTCAAGGGTAAAGCAATCATGTTAAAAGATGGCAGTAAAGTCAAAGTAGTACAAGGCATAACAAAATCATCAGAAAGAACAAGAAAACGATTAGAAAAACAGAGGACAAAAAGACAAGTAAAATTATTTACAAGGGCACAAAGTAAAAGACGCCATAAAAAATAACAATCAGATAGAATCTTCGGCTTGTCTTCGCATTAAATTTGATTCAGCACGCTTTATTTTTGCAGATTCAGCAACATCTTCAGTCATATCGTATAAGTGATGAAGTTCCAGATCAGGAGTAAGTTCATCTTCTTTTTGATCATCTAAATCCTGTTCAAGATTTGATAGAAAATCCACATTCTCATCAAGTATCCTCATACATTTTTTGACAGTTTCAGGAAGATCATCATCCATAATAATATCACAAACAGGTATCGTAAATTATTTTCTGCAAGAAAGAGATTATTTCTTTGGATTTCCTTTAAGATGAGGCATTACATGACTAGCAAATTTATCAATTGAACCAAAGTAGTTTTTTCCCCAAAATCTAATTACAAAGTGATTAACACCAGCTTTGATAAATCGTTCAAATGTAGGAATCATATCGTCAGGAGTTCCAATTGCAGTTGATGAACGTGCAATTGCATCAGGTATTTTTGTTGCAGCTTCTCTCATTTTCACAATCCAATCTTGGTTAGACATGGAATATTCTGTAAAGTATTTTACAAAATCAAAGCCTTCAATTTCTTTTAATCCGTGAACTCTTAGAACTTCAGGCTTGAATAGACTTACTTTTACGGCCTCCTTCATCTTTGCCCATGATTCTTCTGCATCTTCTGAAAAGTATACATCAATATCCAATGCCATTTGGAAATTATCTTTTTCTTCCTGTGTTCTGTTGTGTTTTTCCATAGATGATTCTATTTGCTTTTTATGATCCTCAAATAGTTCAGGTGTGTAACCGATTGGTAGCCATCCTTCTCCTAACTTTCCAGTTAACTCCAATGTTCTTTTTCCACCAGCTGCCATGTATGTAGGTGGATGTGGTTTTCTAATGGGAGGTGCTTGCAAACATGCACCTTCTAATTTGTAATACTTGCCATCGTAATCGACAGTGTTATCAGGGGTTGAGCCATACAATGTTTTGATAACTTGAATTTGTTCTTCCCATTTTGAAACTGGTTTTTCAAAAGGAATACAAAATTCTTTTAGATTTTGTGCTTCACCTGCACCAATACCCAAAATTGCTCGACCTTTAGAAACTCTGTCAAGTGTAATTGAAGCAAGAGCAATGTTTGATGGGTGTCGCCTAATAGCATCAGTAACACATGTTCCTAATTCAACATTATTTGTAACAGCAGCAATTGCAGATAGCATTACCCAAGGATCAAGCACAATGGCATTTTTCCATTGAGGTACGTTTGTGTGATCCATATAGAAAATAGAGTCATACCCTGTCTTATCAGCAAGCATACAGGCAGTAAGGATTTGGTCTTCAGAGTAACCTGCTCTAGCTACATTTAATCCGTTCTGAATACCAAATTTGAGTTTATTTTGAGTCATGTACATTAACGAGAAATTGTTACAATAAAAAGTTTAGTTCAAGCTGCCAATTTCGCAGATTTTCAAGAAAATAGAAAAAATGTAAAAAATAAATGGATTTTTTACAAATTACCTGCTTTGATGTCTTCTAGACATTTTACGACATCTTCTTTGGTGATTGGGATTGGATTTGGATCCAAATGACCTTTGTCAGTCATAACAACATCTGCTGCTTCAGACACATCTGCCTTGAGTTCAAGCTTATCAAATCCTAATTTTTCCATGCATTCTTTGAATCTATCATAGAAGATGGATTTGTTATGCTTATGTGCAACTGTAGTACAAGAAGATAACGAGTATCCGTGGGGTACTCCCTCATTTGAGAACACATATGATAATGCATGTCCCAATGTCGTGGAACAATTTCCAAATCCCATACCAGATAACATGGAACCATAAGGATAGTTTTCTGGTTTGTCATTCATAATTGCATCATAAAGGATTTCAAATGCTTGTTTGCACAGTGTTCGTGTCAAGTCATTACCTAATTTGCTGTCATAGCCTTCAGTAGCTTGAGCACATGCATCACAAACAGAATTTTTAATGACTTGTTCTGGAGTTCCATCCATAAAGTATGCATCAACAACAGCCATGTCAGCTAAAAATCTGTCTTCTCTTAGCAGTTTTTTCTTTCCATCAAATTTTAAGACACAATAAGTTGTCATTTCAGCTCCAGTTCCAAAGGTTGTTGGAATTAAGATTTTTTCTTTTTTCATCTCTGGTGCAGCATATTTTACTACATCCATAGAACTTCCACCTCCAAGTCCAATCAAGACAGAAGGATCCTTGTCTTTGAATTGTGAAATCACAGCATTGACATCATCAATTGATGGTTCAGGTTTTACTTGATCATACAGCATGTAATCCTTAATCCCCATTTTTGCAATCCATTTGTCAGAAAGTTCGGGAGGAACTGTTGTGACAATCAGGGCATTTTTAGGATACTCTGTTTCACCAAGTGCATTTTCTCCAAAATTGATAACTTTTGGAATGCGTACTGTGTGCATAAATGAAACGTATCATTGATTATTATTATATCTTGCATTAGTAAATCAAGACATGTTTATTCAGAATTTTGACGAAATTGCAACTAATGACAAAAAAAAGGAATGTTTAGAGATTTTAGAATCAGGATTAAAGGCTGCAGATCCAGAAAACATAATCCCAAAATTTGTAACACAAGATGAAATTAAAATAGGTGAAGAAAATTTATCGTTAAAGGAATTTTCAGACATCTATACGGTGGCTTTTGGAAAAGCAGGCGACACAATGACAAAAGCAATTAACAAAATAATTTCCATAAAAAGTGGGATTATTGTCATTCCCAAAGGCTCAAAATCAAAGATCAAGAGTAAAAAATTTCAGATTTTTAACTCAGGACACCCCAAACCAGATCAAAACAGTGTAAAGGCTGCAAAAGAAGTTTTGAAATTTGTAAAAAATAGAAAATCAAAAGAACTAGTAATTTTTCTAGTTTCAGGGGGAGGTTCAGCACTGCTTGCAATCCCAGACAACATAACACTAGAAGATAAAATCCACGTTACAGATTTGCTGTTAAAATCTGGGGCGACAATTCAAGAGTTTAATTGTATTAGAAAACACCTATCAAAAATAAAAGGTGGGAGGCTAGTTGAAAACCTAAAAGGCAAAGGAATCGGACTTGTAATGTCTGATGTGGAAGAAGATGACTTGTCGGCTATTGCATCAGGTACAACATACATGGACAACACAACATTTGAAGATGCACAGAAAATTATTGAAAAATACAATTTGAAAAGAAAGATTCCAATTGAAGTATTAAATAGAATCAACCAGGGGAGTAACGGAGAGATAAAAGAAACTCCAAAAATTGCAAAAATTCCAAATTACATAATTGCAAACAACATGAATTGTCTTAAAGCAATGGAAAAGAGGGCAGAACAGTTAGGGTACAAGCCAAAAACAATTCAAGTTTTTGGAAACATAAAAGAGGCTGTAAAAAAAATCATCAAAGAAATTCCGGATAAGAAAAAGGGTTGCCTGATTTTTGGAGGGGAGACTACAGTAGAAGTACTTGGAAAAGGAACAGGAGGAAGAAATCACGAGATAGTTTTAAGAATTTTAAAAAATACTCAAAATGAAAAAAAGATGACTATCGCATCTATCGGAACAGACGGGATTGATGGTAACACAATTTTTGCAGGAGCGATAACTGAAAATTTTAAAATTGAAGATAATGCAATAAAGGAGTTTTTGAAAAACAGTGATTCAGGAAGATTCTTTCAAAAAAAGAAAAGCAATATCAAAACAGGGTTTACACATTCTAATTTAATGGATATTGGAATAATTCTCAAATAAAATTAAAGTCGTGGAGTAAGAGAAAGTCTAGATTTTGCAGAAAATACAATTAAAGATATTATAGACATTGCCAAAATCATAATTGCTATAGTTCCAAATTCAGGCACAACAACACCATTTGCAATTTCAACTTTTACAGTATCAGTAAGTTCAGAATAGTCACCCTGATATGCAGTTACAGTATACATTCCATCTTCGTTCCATAATGGACCACCAGTTTTGATTGTAGATGAAAATGCACCATCAGATGAAGGCGATACTTGTGCAACTGTAATCAAGTTTCCATTAGGAGATGTAACTTTAAGTGTGACATCTCTGTCAGTCCAAATTGTTTTTCCAGTGATTTTGATGTCAGTATCACCTTGTACTGCATTTGCTAAAATGTACATATCAGAATTGAGTTTTTCTTGAGTTAATTGAGACAGCGATTTAGTCTCTTGCATTACACCTTCAGAGGCAACACCGTTACCAACTACAGTAAATTGGAATTGATTTGTAATAGAAATTTGAGGGTGACTTGCAGTTATTGTATATGTACCAATTTTAAAACCATGAATTGGCGGATGAATTAATCGTTTGAAATTTCCATCATCATCAAAAGTCAATTCGTAAGAGTATACAATTTCGCCATCAGGAGCAACTACTGAAAGATTCACTTCGGAATAAGGAGTAACATCAGAGACTTTGCCATACACTAGAAAACTATCAGATACTCCAATTTGTTTTTGATTAGAATGCAATTCAAAGGAAGGCTCAGCAAATACAAGAATTGGTGATAACGAGACTAACAACAAAATAAATAATGACGTTTTTAGCACATTTAATCTTTTTTTGGTGGATATTTGAAGTATGCGGTATAACTTGTACGTAATTCTCATAAATAGGCATTATCTGAATTTTTGACTCAACAAGAGGCAATAAGAGGTTTGAGTTTCTGGTATCAATGTTCTAAGTCTAGCAATTACTACTGCTAGTTAAGCACCAGGGATTCATCGAATTTCGCACATAGGCAGTTCAGAAAAGGTCATACTTAAACACGGACTGAAAGCATATCAAAAAATCTGGAAGATTTATCAAAATTCATAAAAATTTAGTCTCAAAATTAAACAAATTCAAAGTAAAAAACAAGGGGGTTTGAAATAAGATAATCGCGTATTGGAAATATGTCAAAAAGATATCATAGTAAATGTGATGATCCATCGTGTAGATGTGGATGTAATGAGGGATCAAAATATAGAAGAGGAAGTGTCAGAGGTTGACATGGAAATTGCATACATCCTGATTCAGTGTGACCTTGGTTCAGAAGAGAGCATAATCAAAGAGATTATGAGTATTCCAGAAACCAAAGAAGTCAGAGGAACTTATGGAATTTATGATGTTTTCTGTAAAGTAGAATCAGACTCAAAGGAGTCATTAGATGACGTCATCACAAATAAAATCAGAAAAATTCCAAAAATTTGTTCAACTATTACCTTACACTATATCCCTTCACAGGGTGGAAAATAGTTGTTAGAAAAACAGTTCAATCCAGATTTACTTTACAATAGAATAGTTCACTACTATATAGACAAAAAGGGATATTCTAAAGAAAAAGCAAATTCAATTGCACAAGCAGTTGTAAAACGTGAGGCAGAACGAAGAATTTGTAAAAATGAAAAGTGTAAACATTTTTCACACGATCATATTAGAAATTCAGAAACTTGTCTTGTAGCAGATTGTGAATGTGGAAAGTTCCTAAGTAAAGTCATCTAGAGAGTCTTCACGTAAAGGTTGAGCAGCAATTCCAATCTTTCTCAAGTGAGTAGAAAATTCTTCGACAAAACCATGGATAGTATAAACTTGCTCAGCACCAGATTGTATAACCAGTTCAATTAATTCATTAAAATCACAATGATCACTCATAGGAATAGAATAATCAGTTCTTCGACCAAAAGGAAATCTACTTGATTGTGCCCATCCACTAAATCCAATTGTTACTGCACCATATTTTGATTTCATCTCTTTTAGAAAGCTGTTCTTAGAGGACATCATTGGTGCAATCATCACCCAGGGTTTCTTATCAAGTAAACCATTTTTTTGAGCCTCGGAATGTCCCATTCCATCATTTAGAGGAACTCCAAATTTTTGATGTAGTGAATTCATTTGTTTTACAGAATCATGAAAATAAAGAGGACCCCAATGCCCAAACAGTTGAGTAATTGTTTGTGCTTTTCCTAATTGATATCCCATTAAAATAACAGGAATGCCTTTTCCATAAAGTTCTGAGATTAACTCATTAACTTGTTTTTGGATAACGTCAATTTTTGGAAAAGCAAATTCGGGTAATCCAAAAGTACATTCAGTTATCAATGTTTTACATTTGGGGATTTTTGCACCTTTTAAAAATCCCCTATCACGGGTACAAATATCACCAGTGTAGAAAATATCGTCAAAAAGCAACCCACGTGCTCCCAGAATATGACCACTGTCATGTAGAGAAAAATCATCAATATTTTGAGTGTAATTTTGCATTTTAAAACCCCGGAGATTTGCGATTTCATTTGTCTCAACAGATGCAAGAATTGTTCCACCATTTTTTGATGGAAGATGATCAGAATGAGCATGAGAAACAAAATTTATTGCAGACACATCAGCATTTTTTGGATCTAAAAGAACTCGTGTACCATTGACCTCACACAAGATGCCATTTTTTGTCATTCTGACTTTCCTAGGCAATAAAGGACATGAAATCGAGATTTGATATAAATTGCAGGTTTGATCTACTATTGACTAGTTGCTAAATCTAGGAATTTTAATTTCGGGTCGCGGGAGCAACATGGAATCTATTCTAAAATCAATCAAGAGAGGGAAAATTCCAGTAAATCCAGCAATTGTTATTTCAAATAGACAAGACGCCAAAGGAATCAAAATTGCACAAAAGCTCGGGGTTAAAACCGAAGTTATTGAAAGTAAAGGATTCAAAGGGAATAGATGGGATTATGATAAAAAAATCGTTTCAGTTCTTTCTAAAAACGGCGTAACTCCAGAAAAAGGGCTTGTATGTCTTGCAGGATTTATGAGAATTATTAGTCCGGAGTTTGTAAAAAAATACAAAAACAAAATCATCAATATTCATCCCGCATTATTGCCATCATTTCCAGGATTAGATGCGCAAAAACAAGCATTTGAGTATGGAGCAAAATTTTCTGGATGTACGGTGCATTTTGTTGATTCAGGAGTCGATACAGGCCCGATTATTTTACAAAAAATAGTTCAAGTCAAAAATGATGACACTGCAGAGACTTTGGCAAAAAGAATTTTATCAAAAGAACACAAGGCATATCCAGAAGCTGTAAAATTATTTGCAGAAAAGAGAATCAAAATTTCAGGCAGAAGAACAATAATTTCCTAAGAATCAGGACCTCCAAAAAAATACAAAACTTTCAATTCTTTTGTATTACTGTGAAAACAATGTTCTATGTCTTTTGCAACAAAAAATAATTTATCTTTTGAAACTCTGTAATCTTTATCTTTAATTTTTAAAAAACCATCACCAGATAGGATATAATAAACTTCATCACTTTCATGAGGGGTTTGAGTATCTTCTTCTCCGGGTTGCAAAACCAATATGCCAACTGCCAAACTTTTTCGATTGATAAAAGTGTAAAAATAAGAATTGCTGTTTTTGATTTTTTCCACATAAGAAGTTAAATCAAAATCCAGTTTCAATTCATTCAGCAGCTACATCATATGTTTTTCTTTGAGGAGGTTCACTCATAAACGAATGCCCTTGAGGATGAAGTTTTTCATGTTCAGGACTATTATGCATTTTAACGAAAGTATCTTTGCTTTCATGTTCTACAACAATCCTATAACTACCATCTACTGCCTTTAGTAATTTTCTAGATTTGAATCCAGGAAATTTTGAGAGAACTTGGTTTGATTCAGAAAACCATTTTTTAAAGTCTTCTTCAGCTCCTTCCTTGAGTTTAATGTCCGCAATCATTACAAACATGAATAGAATTGAAGGCTTGCGGTTAAATTTCTTTTCAAGATTTTCCAAGAATTAAATATCTACATGCCAGATGTTTGTCATGGTAGGTACCAAGATAGATGGGAAGATAATTGCCCAATCAGTAAAAGACAGAGTAAAAGGAGCTGTAGAGCAATTAAAATCTCAAGGAATTACACCATGTCTTGCAACAGTGTTAGTTGGAGATAATCCAGCTTCTGCAAGTTATGTAAAATTCAAACACAGGGATTGTGAAGAAGTAGGAATAACAACAAAAGACAAGAGGTTACCACAAACAACCACCCAAAAAGAGATTGATGAATTAATTGACAATTTAAATGCAGACCCAAAAGTACACGGCATTTTGATTCAATTGCCATTGCCAAAACAATTAGATGAATTTGCAACAATTACAAGAATATTGCCAATCAAAGATGTGGACGGTTTAACACCACACAACTCAGGTTTGCTTGCAATGCAAAAGGCAGCACTTGTTGCATGTACTCCATCAGGAGTAATGGAGATGTTAGATTTTCACGGAATTGGAGTTGAGGGAAAGACAGTCATCATAATTAACAGAAGTAATTTGGTAGGAAAACCTCTGTATCACCTGATGCTTGCAAGAAATGCCACTGTAATCACATGCCACTCTAGAACAAAAAATATCAAAGAAATGTGTCAGATAGGAGATATCATAGTTTCAGCAGTAGGGAACAGAGAAAGATTCGAATTAACGCCAGACATGATAAAAGAAGGTGCAGTTGTGATTGATGTTGCAACCAGTCAAGTGGATGGAAAGCTTGTAGGGGATACAGATTACGATAAGATCATTCAAAAAGCATCATTTGCAAGTCCTGTACCAGGTGGAGTAGGTCCAATGACAAGAGCCATGCTGTTGAAAAACACAATAACTGCTTGCTCCTTAGCTAGTCAGATTGGAAGATAATCATGGGAAAAAATCACTTAGAAATCTTCTCTTAGAGAAAAGAGATAACACATCATTTGATTTGATGAAAATTGCAAGTAGCCAAATTCAGAAGAAATTAAAAAAAATTGCATCATTTAGAAATGCACAAAAAATAGGATGTTATTATCCAATAGGCAGTGAGATTTTAACTCAAGATATCATGCAAGAAGCGTTAAGTAAAGGAAAACAAGTATTTTTGCCAAAAGTTATCAAGGATGAAATGGAGTTTAGACAGATTACTAACTTTTCAAGCCTAGAGACAGGAAGATTTGACATAATGGAGCCACGGGAAGATTGTCCAGTAAACAACAGCCTTGACATCATAATTGTTCCAACAGTAGGGGTTTCACCAATAGGGGTGAGAATAGGATACGGTCACGGGTATTATGACAAGTTTCTATCAAAAAATAAAATAGAAACCATTTCAATAACTCTAGAAAAACAAATCGTAAAGAACATCCCAAAATCAAAACATGATGTTTTAGTTGATTGGATAGTTACTGAAGATAGAGTTATTCAAACATCAAAGATAAGATAAACCCTTTTGCCCAATATCAGTTCTGCAGTATTTGTGTGGCCAAGAGATTTTTTCAGTTGCAGAATATGCATTAGTTATTGCATCTTGCAGAGAATCACCCAATGCGGTAACTCCCAGAACCCTACCACCGTTTGAGAGAATTTTACCGTCCTGATTTTTTGTACCGGCATGAAAAACAATTGCATCCCCAGAAATATTTTCAAATCCAGTAATTTCTTCATTTTTTGGGTATGATTCAGGATAACCTTCAGATGCAAGAACAATACAGACTGCAGATTGGTTCTTCCAAGAAGGTTCAGGTAATGATGAAAGATTTCCATCTACACTTGCTTGAAAATAATCATACAAGTCAAAGTCCATCCGCATAGTAATTGGTTGGCACTCAGGATCCCCCATTCTAACATTATACTCTAAAACATAAGGTCGATTATCTTTAATCATTATTCCAGCATAGAGAAACCCTTTAAATGAAATTCCCTCTTTGTTCATAGAATCAATGGTTTTGTTGATAATTTTTTCATGGATTTTTTTTGCAAGAGAGTCATCAACTATTGGCGTTGGAGAATATGCACCCATACCTCCAGTGTTTGGACCCTTGTCATTGTCAAAAATTCTCTTATGATCCTGACTAGATGCCATAGGGATTGCAATGTTTCCATCAGAAAGTGCAATATATGATGCCTCTATGCCATCGATGCGTTCTTCAACAATTATCCTGTTTCCTGCATCACCAAATGTTTTTTTTATCAAAATTGTGTTAATTGCAGAAATTGCCTCGTCTGAGCTATTGCAAACTATAACTCCTTTTCCAGCAGCAAGGCCATCTGCTTTCACTACTACATTGTAATCAAGAGATTTTACATAATCTTCTGCTTTTTTTGCATCATCAAAAATTTCAAATCTTGCAGTAGGAATCTCATTTCTTTTCATGAAATTTTTTGCCCAAATTTTGCTAGATTCTAATTGTGCTGCATTTTTCGATGGGCCAAAAATTTTCAAGCCAAGTTGATTGAATTTATCCACTATGCCTGCTGCAAGAGGAGCTTCTGGTCCAACTACGGTGAAACAATTATTTTTTTGGGCAAAATCAGCAAGAGCATCTAAATCATCAACATCAATTGGAATGTTATTTTTAGTTCCACCATTGCCAGGAGCGGTAAAGACTTTGTCAACCTTTGGGCTTTGAGATAGTTTCCAAGATAATGCATGTTCTCGTCCACCAGAACCCACGACAAGAATGTTAACCAATAAGAAAACCAGTTTTTTCAAATATATAATCCAAAGTATTGTATGTTTCAAAATATATCATCATAACCCTCTCCTTTTACACTCTTTAGGAAAAAATCAAACATGTCATTACAAGAATTTGATGCAGTTATTGATAGAATGCAATTGGCTTTTGAATACGCATTAAACTTGGGACAGTCAATTGAAGCGGCAAAAGTTCTTTATCAAATGAATGAACAATTACCAGAAGACATGCAATTAGATTTAGAAGAATTAGAAAATGAAAGTGCTGTAAAGCAATTCATCTCAGAATTCAAACCCTTGATAAAATCAGCAATAGCAGAATACAGACATAGATTGATGAATTATTAGAATGCTATTTCTTAGCGCCCAGATTTCTGTTCTTTAATCTCAAGTAGGGATTTCTACATTTTCTGCATCTTGTTGCATCAATGTCATTTCTGCACCCACAATTAAAGCAAATTCTCATAACAAGCCTAGCATGTTGAGCAATTCGTTTTTTTTCTGGGTCTGTGATTGGCATTTGACTAACTTCCTAAATCTCTCTCTTTTATTCTAATCGGATTTTTCCATTTTTCCTGCTAGTAGTACAGGTACCTCAGCAGGTCTTTTTGCAACAGGAATGTTGGCCTTGTTGAACATGGATACTTTGGATTCAGCAGAACCATAAGTTCCCATCACAATTGCACCTGCATGCCCCATTCTTTTTTCCTTAGGTGCTGCCCTTCCAGCAATATATGCAACAGTAGGTTTGTTAAATCCACTATCAATAATTCTCTGAGCTAATATTTCTTCAGAATCACCACCAATTTCTCCAACAACAACCATTCCTTCTAAATCAGGAATGTCTTTCACCATATCAAATGCATCAATCATTCTTGTTCCATTAATCGGATCACCACCAATTCCTATGGTAATTGATTGTCCAAATCCAGCATTCGTCAATGCATCAGAAATCTCATAAAGTAATGTACCGCTTTTTGACAATACAGCAATTTTTCCGGCTTTAAATGGTGTTGGGGGCATAATTCCAATTTTTATTAGTTCAGGAATCATGATTCCAGGAGTGTTTGGACCAATAATCACTGCACCTTTTTCATTTGCTAAATTCAAAACCTCCATAGTATCTCTTACAGGAACATGTTCAGGAATTGCAACAAGGAGTTTAATGCCTGCCTCTAATGCTTCTTTTGCTGCACCCAAGAAGAATTTTGCTGGAACAAAAATAATCGAGATTTTTGCACCTGTTGCATCAACTGCTTCTTGCATTGTATTGTAAATTGGAACCTTGTCTTCAAACTTCTGACCACCCTTTCCAGGAGTAACTCCAGCTACAACATTGGTTCCATATGAAATCATGTTTCTTGCATGAAGTGAACCATATGCGCCAGTAATTCCCTGAACAACAACACCTTTCTTTTCATAATCAGATTCGCCAGGTTTTCCCTTTAAAATATCAAAAATATCTATCATTTCTTTACCCCCAACACTGCAGCATTAATTGCCTCTTCAACTGAATCAAAAATCTTTGTTCTTGAACCTTGAAGCATTTCTTTTGCTTTGTCTGATTCTGTTCCTTTTAGTCTTGAAAATACAGGAAGATCAATTAAATTGTCTTCATATGCTTTTAGAAACGCTTCTGCAACCACTGTTGTTTTTACAATTCCTCCATAGAGGTTTACCAAAATTCCTTTTACTCTATTCATTTTGCTGATCAATGTCAATGCCTCATAAACTGATTCTGTTGTAGCACCGCCACCAACATCAAGAAAACATGCAGGCTTTCCACCATTGTCAGATAACATATCAAGTGTTGACATTACAAGTCCCGCACCATTTCCAACCACTGCAATATCACCATCTAATTCAACTAAAGAGAATCCACTTTTTTCTGCTCTTTCTTCAATCTCTGTTTTTTCTTGATATTTTTCTAGCTCAGGATGTCTAAAGTTACTATTATCATCAGTAACAAATTTTCCATCAAGTGCCATAATGGAATCATCTTGCATAATTGCAAGTGGATTGATTTCAGCTAATTCGGCTTCTTTTTCAATTGTAAGTTTTGATAATTTTTTTAAGGTATCAACAAATCCATCTGCAGTTTTACCTTCCAGTCCCATTTCTTTTGCAACTTCTTGGGCAATCTCATCAGATACGTCACCTAAACCAACCTCTTTGATGATTTGGTTTTTTACTGACTCTATTTCCACTCCACCTTCAGCAGATGCGATAATTGTGTAGCATCTTTTGGAACGATTCAAAAATAAGGAAAGATACAGTTCTTTTTTGATATCGGCCATTTTCTCAAGAAGAATGGCCCTTGCCTTTTCACCTTTGATTGTTAACCCCAAAACTTGAGGGAATTTTAACTCAAATTCATCATCATTTTGACATTTCTGGATTCCTCCTGCTTTTCCTCGTCCTCCCACAGGAACCTGAATTTTTATCACAAATGGATACCCTAATTCTTTTGCACGTTCACGTCCTTCTTCAATAGTAGTACAAGATTTGCTAGGAAGAAGATTAATACCATATTCTCTAAACAATTCTTTTGCCTGAAATTCTAATAATCGCATGCAAAAATCATGAAAATTACGGTCTTTATTAATTATGAGTTAGTTTAGTTGTTCTTCAAGAAAATCAATTATCTGCAAAAATCGATCACGGCTTTTTCTCAATAATTCCTGAGGAAAATCTTCAATTGAAAAAACAATCTGCTGATGAAAACTTGGAACCAAGACTCCTCCTGATGTGACTAGTTGTTCAATCACATATCCTTGGGTAAGAGTGCATACAATTTCTTCATACGAATCTTCTTCTTCTTCTAATGTCTGCCTATACAACACAATAGGTCTATTAGTTCGAGTAACAATATCTGAGCCCTTTTTTAGAAGATCAGTCAAATGCTGAATCTGCCACGAATCAAGGCTGATCTGTTTTACCATAATTCTAATACGCATTTTTTCTATTTATTATGCCAGTTTAGCTAAAAGCTAGCTAATTTGTTGATTTTAGATTAGGAAATTTGACTCAAAAAAATAAGAAAGAAAAGAACTAGAGACTATCTAGAGATCTAGAATGTTTGCTTGTATGTGGTCTTTCACCAGAATATCTTCTTCTCATATGTCCTGATGGTCTTCCGTCAAGCAATTCTAAGAACCAAGATTCATGTTCAATTTCCTCTGCAAGAATACTTGCAGCTATGTCATATGTCATAGGATCTTTTCCATGAGTCATTTGGCAGACTTTGTTCCAATTGATGATAGCACCTTGTTCTGCTTTGAGACATTTTTCTAAAATCTCATTTAGAGTAGTGCTCTTATCAGATTGTAAGAAATCTGCACCTGCAGATTTGCAAAAATCTACAATATCTTTTGGAAACTCTCCTCCAAGTTGGAAGATTCTGTCAATGCATGATTCAAAGTGACTCAAATCCTCAAGCCTTGCATCTTCAATTACTCCTTTGATTCCCTCTCCATCCATTCCTGTACAGAATGATCTGAGATTTGTGAAGTAATAATATGCCACAAATTCGACTGCGGCGTTCTTTTTTAATTCTTCAATTAATTCATCAACGTCTACGCCGTTTTGCTTGAGAAACTCTACACCTACAACATGATGTGGTTTAGAATCTGACATTATGCTCTAACTTTTTGGTTGTCATAAAAAGCTTATTCTGATTTTATGATAATAGGATGAGAATAATTTTCCAGAGGAGTAGGGAAAATAGCGTTTGGGGACCTAGCCATTCTCCTCTGGAAAGGTGTTTAAAATTTATTTGAAAAAAGAATAAATAAAAAGTAAGATTGCAATGCACTCGTTTTTGAATTATTCTACGGAAATTCTAATCTTCTGACCATCAATATCATCGTCTTTGTATTCCTTGCAAGTTTGCTCAAAGTTTACTTGTTTTACTCTGACAAGAAATGCCAGGTCTTGAGATTTTTCTTTTAGCATTTCAAGGGATTCTTCATCCAAATCAAGAATGGATGCAACACCTAAAACATCTGTTGGATTATACCCTCTTTCTTTTCGCAGTGTTTGTAATCGTCTTGCAACGTCTTTGATTAGTCCTCTTGCCATCATCTCTTTGTTCCTAGTGGTTGAAATAAACACAACATAGTTGTCCCTTTTTGAAACTGCAAATCCTTCTTTTGCATCAAAGTCAATCACAAAGTCTTCAAGTTCCAACGAGATTGTTTTTCCATCAATTTGAAAATCAAATTTTGATTCTTTTTGAAGGGTTGCAAAAATTTCTTCAGGATCTGTCTCTGAAAAAATTTGGACAAGTTCTCCCATGTGTTGTTTTGCTTTAGGGCCAATTTTCTTTCTTTCCAACTCAATAACCGCAGTAACAGGCAAATCATTATTTTGTAATTCTCGTAATTGTTCAAATCCCGAATCAGATTCAATTTCAGTTATTGAAACTTTTTCAACATTTAGTTGTGAGATTAGCAAGTCAGACAAAGTTTCGAGTTTTTCTTTTTGTCCTTTTGAAACGCAGATGAGTGCTTCATTTAATGGCCATCTTCTCTTCAACTTCCCTTTCATTCTTGCAGCAGCAGAAACAGACACTACATCTTTCATAATGTCAAATGATTCTTCAATTTCTTCATTTACTAAGGATTCCTGATATTTGGGCCATTTTTCAAGAAGGATGCTTTTTTGCATACCAAAGACAGAACAATATAGATACTCGCTGGTAAATGGGCACAAAGGATGAATCAAAATATCCAGTGTTTTTAGAACTTCATTTAGAATTGCATAGATTGCCAGTCTTCGATTCTTTTTGGATTCATCCTCATCCCATAGTTCCCCCCTAGTAATAGGAATGTAAATTTGGCTAAGATTATTTATTATATAGTCATCAATTGCCTTTGCGGCTTCATGGAATTTGCACGCATTATTTCTTTCTGAGATTTTTCTGATTAATTTTTGAAGTTTTGACAATAACCAAATATCAGGTGATGTCAGCAAGGAATTTTCTTTTGCCCATGCAAGGGACTTTGTTTTATCAAAATTATCGTATTCACTGTTTTGTTTAAAGTACAGATGCAAATTAAACAAGGTATTGATGACCTGATAGGGTCTTGACATTAGTTCATCAGTGCTAAAGCTTAGCGGTTCAATAGGACTTGCCTTCCAAATAAAATAAAATCTTACAAGGTCAACAGGGTATTTCTCCAATAATTCTCCGCCATCAATTACATTTCCAAGGCTTTTACTCATCTTGCCACCTTTTTCATCAAGCACATGTCCTTGAAACAAAAATGACTTGTAAGGGGGAATTGGACCGTTGTTTAAAATTACATTTTCAATTAGTAATGTATATGCCCATCCCCTAGTTTGATCAATTCCTTCTGTAAAAAACGGAGCTGGAATTTCTTTAGAATATTCTTCATCAGATAGTGAAGAGTAAGGGGCAGAACCACTGTTGTGCCACGTATCAAGAACATATTCCTCTCTTTTTGTTTTTGTACTTTGGCAATGTTTGCACTTTATTGTAATCCTATCAATCCAAGGACGATGTAACTCAAAATCAGGACCATCAGGTAATTCTACTGCATTATCTACAATGTCTTTTCTAGTAAAGAACCAATTTTGTTTTCCACAATCGTCACAAATCCAAACAGGCAATGGGCAGCCCCAAAATCTCTCACGAGAAATACACCAAGGATGTTTTTCTTTTATTATTCCCAAGAATCTATTTTTTGGTTGATCAAAAAAATACTCTACGCTTTCTGCAGCATTAATTGCCTTGTCATCTAATCGATCCAGTTTGTAAAACCATCCTTTTCTTGCAAGCCAAACAATTGGATGGTGTGACCTCCAACACAGGGGATATTTGTGCTTGATTTTCCCAATTTTTACCAAAGCATTTCGCTCTTTAAGGTCCTCAACAATCGGCCTATCAGCATCTCGAACAAACATTCCTTCATACTTTCCTGCCTGAGATGTGAATTTGACCTCATCATTAATGGGATTGAATACTTTGACTTTGCGTTTATTTGCAATTCCAATGTCATCTTCACCATTTGCAGGAGATAGATGAACCAATCCGCTACCGGCAGTGGCATCTACAAATTCTTCTGAAACTGCAACATGGAAATTTTTTTCTTTAGAGCACTCATCTAATCCAGGAATCAAATCTAAAAGAGGATGGATGTATTTTTTGCCTTCAAATTCCGACCCCTTTACAGTTTTTTCAATTTTGTAATCTTCAATTTTTAATTCTTGCAAAAATTCTTCAAATCTTGTTTTTCCAATAACCCAGGTTTCATTTTCAATTTTTGCATAAACATAATCTTCTTCAGGTTGGAGTCCAACCATTGCATCTGTAACCAAAGTAAAAGGCATTGTTGTCCAAACAATCAGATATGCATCCTCATCTTGTAATTTGACTTTGTAGTATAACGATGGATCTTTTACTTCTTCATATCCTTGGTTAACTTCTGCATGACTAAGAGATGTTTGACAGTGAGGACAATACGCAATGACAGTATAGTCTTCTTCCAAGATTCCATTTTCATGGGCTTTTTTAAGAATTTGCCACTCTCGTTCAATGAAACTATCCCTATAGGTCCAGTATGCTTTTTCATGATTAAATGACATTCCAAGTAAATTATCAACTTCAACCCATTTGGAATTGAATTTTTTTACAAGACTTTTGCATTCTGCAACTAATTTTTCAATTCCTACTTTTTGAATAACTTCAGATTTTCCACCTGTAACTCCCAATTCTTTTTCAGCTTGCAGTTCAACTGGCAGTCCTTGAGTATCCCACCCCCCATTAAAAACAATTTTTTTTCCTTGTAATGTATTGTATCTATACCATAAGTCTTTGATGACTCTACCTCTCAGATGACCTGCATGTGGAATACCATTCATTGTAGGAGGTCCTTCAATAAACATAATTTTTTCAGGTTTGTCTGAATCAAAGATCAGCCTTTCAACATCAATTGATTTTGTGTATTCTCTTATCTGATTTTCAATGGATTTTGCATCAAATTTGGAAGATAATTCCATCAAAATTTGGTGTGGATGTGGCATTATAAAGCTAAATTGAAGTTTTGGAAATTCTATTAAATCACACTAACTGAATGAGTTCATGTTTAATTTTGACAAAATTCAGGAAGGGATGGTAAAGCAGTATGCGCAAAATACAAAGAAGTTCTATGAACATCTAGAAAATTGTGACGAATGCCAAAATAAATTGGCAAAAATGTGGAAGCATGCATTTGAGTAAATGTGTTTTGACAAACTAAAGACAAAAAAGCTTCTTGCATGGTAAATCTGATGGACCGGTCGTCTAGTTTGGTTTGGATGACGCACTCACACTGCGTAAGGAATTTTTCCCGCAAAGGTCGTGGGTTCAAATCCCATCCGGTCCACTAAATTTTTGAAAAATAACATTCACACTTGGATGAATTCTCAAACTTAAATATTAAAAAAATTAGGGTTTTTTGTGGGATTAGGAAAGACATTATCTGAAACGCCAGTACGGGAAATTATGTCAAAAGAACTCATTTCAGCGGATCCAACAACTACGTTGTTTCAGATTGCAAAAATGATGGAACAAGGAGTGGGAGCAATCCTAATAAAAAAAGACGGAGTGCCAGCAGGTATAATCACAGATAGAGATTTTGCCATACTGACTGCTGCAAACAGAATTTTGCTAGATACTCCAGTAGAAAATGTAGCATCATATCCTCTCAAAACAATCTCTCCTGATGAATCAGTGTTTGATGCGGCAGCATCAATGTCAGCATCAAAAATTAGAAAGTTAGTAGTAGTAGAAAATGGAAAAGTCGTAGGAATTATCACATCTACTGACATTGTAAATCTTGTCGCCCAAAACAAATACTAGATTTTTGTCTGATTTGAAAAATTTCAATCCAGTGTTTGATCAATAGTAATTGTTAAAATCTAAAAAAAGAAAAAGTTACGTGGATCTAAATCAGGCAAAGTTTGAATTTGAATCATCAAAGGAAAATTTGCTCAAGGCAATTCTGAAAAACAGAGAGTCATTAGACACAGAATCAGTATCTGTTGCCATCAAAGAATATCTCAGAAATCACGATAAATACAAGTATGAAAAAAACAAAATTTTTGAAATTTTGTCAAAATCATAAAAAAAATTAAGAAAGAATCCAACCTAAGTAGTAAGCACACGTGTATGACTGTCATCTCTTGCAAAAGCAAGATCTAATTTGCGTTGCAGGTGAGTAAAATAACAAATCTCAGAGCAACAGTCTTTTTTACCTACCACAAATGGTTTTACACAGACCAAACAGGTTTTCAAGAGCATCCCCCTCTAACACTACCCTTGATTTTCATCAATACATTATCTGTTATTTGCAATAGATTTGACAGTTCGAGATCAAAAACTTCATTTGTCATTATTTCATGTGTTGTTTGGTTTTCCATGCCCATCTTTCTACAGTATCTGTTAGGTTACTTGCAATATAACCAAGTATTTCGAATATGTGTAAGAATTGGTTCGAATCACATAAAATGAAAAATCAAAAGAAAAATCAGAGAATATAAGGTTTAGAAGTTTTCACTTGCAGATTGTTTAATTTTTGCAAATACTGCATCAGTCATCTGAAGAAGATTATCAAGTTCTGACTTAGTCACAGTAACCACCCAATTGTTTTTTGATCTTCATTACGACATCATCGGTCATCTTTATCAAATGCTCAATCTCCAAGTTATCTAGGTGATCACGACCCTCATGAATCGAATGTCTTGCAATTTGTCCCACTTCATTATGCAATGCCTGTATTGCCATAACGCTCATACTATACCATCTCTCCTTTTTCCCAAGACAAGTCAAATAACATACTCATCATTTCGACTAGGGTTTCAGAGTCAGACCACCATGCGAAGGTCTGTCTTGTTGGATGGTTTGCATTTCTCATAAAGATGAGTATCTCTTTTGAATCATTAATTACAAAGCACTTTTTGTCCGAACCAGATACCAATGAACGAATCTTGTCCTGATCCAGGTCAGAAACAAATTCAGGCTTTTTTGTCATTGGAGAAATGACCATTTTTAGTTCAGTTGGAGCATTATCAATCCAATCAAAGACATCTGAATGATACAGACGCAACACATCTGCCATGCTTCCAAATACCCGGATGTTTTCAGTACTGGATCCTACCATCTCTTTGATTTTGTTTGTGATGGCTGCCAATCCATGCAATAACTGCATTTTTTCAGATTTTGACTCATCAGTCTCAACTACAAAGAATGGTAGTTCATTCCACATTTGAGATAAAGACTCTTCTTTGCCAGCAAGATATTCAATTCTTTGCTGTTCTTGTTTTACGAGTGTCGCAATTGCCTTTTTCATCTCCAACGAAGTGTATTTTGTAGGATGTGACAGTTCTGCAGTCACAAGACCCATGTTTTGGAGTGAGTTTACCAGATGATATGTCTCAGTTCGTGGCAATTGGAGTGCTTTTGCTATCTCTGAGGCCGTCTTCGATCCGTACTTTCCAAGATAGATAAACACCTTACTTTGGTTTGAGGTCAAGCCAAAATTGATTAATTCATTTTTTATTTTCTCCAGAGTAATCTTATGTTTGAACAATTCAACTTCAGATTCATTGTCAAACAGGGTAAGTTCTTGTGTTGTATTCATTTTCTATAGGATAGTTAGGTAACTTTCAATATAACCAAGGATTTCGAGCCTGAATGGAAAGTAGTTCGATTGAATCGAACTACCCCCATTTGTGTCTGAATGAAAAAATAATTCTGAGTCTTTATAAGGGAACCGTGGCAAAAAACAGAGATATGAAAACATGGGTTTTACTTACATTAACCATAGTTACTACCAGTTTAGCATTATTTTCAGGAATTTCGATAATCAATCCAGATATGCTACAGGCACACGGAGGAATCACACTTGACCCTGACAATGCAGCCAATTCCATAATTGTCCATACGCAAAGAGAGGGCGAATATGAGATTCGAACCTACGATTCATTCTCAAGAATAGGATTTGTATCAGGCGAGGGAAATTTTCTCTTAGAATCAGTACCCAGTCTAGACAAAAAGGAGTTCTACCAGTTTATCAAAGATTCACTAGATGATAAAAATCCATTAAAAAAAGAGCAAATCAACATATCAATTGACATCTATTCAGGAAATGGCAAATTAATTGAGACATTAGAATATGACAAGTGTAGTTTAGGCGAATATTTTGTTCATGCGGTGGATTCTCTGGGCAAAATTCAATTTATTGAAGGAAAAGATAACATAGAGATTAGAGAAGTTACAAAATTTTTCTGTCAATCATTTACCCTTTCATTAGACAGGTTTGGAAAAAATCTAAATGAAGAAATAGTGTTTGAAAAACCAGATATCGAACCAAATGAGGGAGATTTGCAATACAATTCAATGACAAATACGCTTCAAAGATATGAAGATGGGCAATGGGTCGACATTAGCGGGAAAGGCGGTCCAAAAATTCAAAGATAGTCATAAATCATGAAAACAAAATGGGTCTTTCTCATACTGTCAGTTACATTAATCCCTATTTCTGCAATTGCTCAAATCCCAGAACAAGAAGGCATCATAATCACAGTTACATCTGATGCAAAAGCAAAGGTAGCACACACGCTATTTCCAGAACCATTTGTATCATCAGTGGATGTAAATCTAATTTCTGACCAGATTTCAGGCATATTGGCTTTAGATGAAGACAACATACTACTTGTAACTACTCAAGACAAAGACATGCTAAATATAGCATCATTAGGCGCGACAAAAGTGGATTTAACCTATAATGCAAATATCATTTCATACAAATCAGGTATTTTCAAGATAAATTATCATAGCGATGAGCAATCAAAGGTCATATTACCACCACTCTCAAAACTTGTTTCTCTCAATACAATACCAATGGAGGTAAATGAGAGAGAATTTGTTTTGCCTCCAGGCGAGATTGTGCTCAGTTATTCAATTAGGCAGGTAACATCCCAGGAATTCTCAATATCACAAAACGATGCTGAATACCTAATTGAGTTTATCACAGGTGCAAAAATAGAGGAACTTTCTGCAGATAGCAACGAAATCAGATTCAATATCAAAGACAAGGCTGTAATTCTAGGAATAATCCCAACATCACTGTTCTTAGATATCCAAGACGCTTCATTAAATGAGGAAAAAGTAGATTTTCAAAAATTCTTTCAAAATTCTACCCATTCATGGATAAGAATTGATCCTCATGAGAAAGGAACAATCAAAATATTCAATAAAATCCCAGAAAAGACACCAGAAGGTGGAGGGTGTCTTATTGCCACAGCCACATTTGGCACTGAAATGGCGCCACAAGTCCAGCAATTACGGGAGTTAAGAGACAGTACCGTGCTTTCAACAGAATCAGGCACATCATTTATGAGCGGTTTTAACCAGATTTACTATTCGTTCTCACCCATAATTGCAGATTTTGAGCGCCAAAATCCGATTTTCAAAGAGACAGTAAGAATTTCAATCACACCAATGCTTTTCTCACTATCAATACTAGACCATGTAGAGATTAACTCTGAACAAGATATGATTGGATACGGTGTTGTAGCAATTATGATGAATATTGGAATGTATATTTTCATTCCTGCGGCAATAATTTACAAGGTTCAGTCCATTCGAACCTCAATAAGGCCTCATTCGAACCAGTCAATTATATCGAAATATACCATAAATACAGCATTGAAATACAGCCTTTTCGGCCTCATTGTCCTTACGGTTTTAATTATTAGTGTAAATTCAGCTTTTGCTCAAGAGGCACCATCTGAAGATCCAGAGGAACTCCATCCAATCCAAGCAATTCTAGATATGGCACAAGAAAGTGCAAATGAAGCAGTAGGAGACGACTCCTCATCAACAGCATCTACGTTGCTTGAAATGGCAGAATTAGAATATCAAAAGGCAATAGATGCTCTAAATTCAGGAGATGTTGATGGAGCAGAAGAATCAGCACTAGTTGCAATGGCATTGTTTGAGGATGCAACAGAAACAGCAGGTGGAGATTCAGAACAATTAGTGTTAGACCAACTGCCACCAGGTTTTGGGGCTGCAGTTGACAGTACAGCAGACAATGAGAATATCCAGGGACAGGGTCTAGGAGTAGGGTCAATTCCGCCAGGAATAATGAAGCAATTATTGGCTCAGGATATTTTTAACATTCAAAATGAAATAGTGGAAAGTGATTTTGATGTTGAAAACCTTCAGAATTTGGCATCATCTAACAATGTTAATTTAGATTTTACACCATATCAAAATTCAGTTAATCAAGCAAAAGCATTATTGGCTGCAGGTGACATTCCAAATGCTAAAAATCAATTAGCAGCAGCTGAACAAATTAAAGATGAACTTATTCAGCAAATGCAAGAACAAATTTCCGAGGATAATCCACAAGAAGAAGAATTCATTGAAAACACAATTGCTGAAATTAATCAAATGTTAGAAAATAGAGAAAATCTAGGATTAACTCAAAAAGCAATCAGAGAATTACAAAATGCATTAGAAGTTCTAGAAAGTGGTGATACGGATGCAGCATTAGAGATTACCAAAGGCAATAGTGAATATGCAAAAGAGATTAGAGAATCAAGAGGAAACAGTGGTAATGCACCACCAGGTCAAGGTGACGAGACACCAGGAAACAGTGGTAATGCACCACCAGGTCAAGGTGACGAGACACCAGGAAACAGTGGTAATGCACCACCAGGTCAAGGTGACGAGACACCAGGAAACAGTGGTAATGGTGGAGGACCAAGTGAGATTCCAGGATTTGGAGCTGCAGGAGAAAATCCTTCAGAAGAAGCATTTGAAAATGGTCAGGGAGTAGGATTAGGAAAAATCCCACCAGGACTTGCAGAGTTATTTGGATATACTGAAGCAGTAAACAATGGTGGAGGACCAAGTGAGATTCCAGGATTTGGAGCTGCAGGAGAAAATCCTTCAGAAGAAGCATTTGAAAATGGTCAGGGAGTAGGATTAGGAAAAATCCCACCAGGACTTGCAGCAATTTTTGAAAGCATAGATTTCAATTATGATGATGATTGGGAAGATGATCCTGTTAACTCAGATTATGATAGAACAGTCAACCCAGGATATCTTAAGAGTCTAGAAAAACAGCTAGATGCACGCCAAAAAGCACAGGAAGCCAGAGAGGCTGCTGCAGCTAAGATAAACAACAGACTTCAGAGTTTCTGTGATGAGCATCCATCCCATCAAAGATGTACTGATGGACAACCAGGTCAGGGTGGCGGCGATACCCCAGGTCAGGGTGGCGGCGATACCCCAGGTCAGGGTGGCGGCGATACCCCAGGTCAGGGTGGCGGCGATACCCCAGGTCAGGGTGGCGGCGATACCCCAGATAAAGGAAATGGCAAAAAGAAATAGTTACAAACGTTTTTTAATTTTTGAATATTTTGAATCTGAAATCAACTTTGAATTATGTAAGGATTCAAGATGATCCAAGACTTGTTTTGAAAAATATTCAGAGAATTCTTTTTCAAAGTTTTTGTTGTTAGATTTTTTTTCAGATATTTCAGGTTTTGTTACATATGCAAGTTCTGATTCTGATGGAGATTTTTTTGGTTTCTTGAATTTTTTCACAACAATTCCGGCAACAATCACTGCAGGAATTACAACTAAAACAATTCCAAGACTCGAGTTCTTTTCCCATTTTGCAGTGATCGTTGTAGGACCGTCAATTATCACCTTAGCAGAATCTCCATCAGATTCTATAACAGGGCCATCCCATCCAATCAACACATTCATTGTAAATCCTTCCATAGGAGCAGATGCACTAATGGATACCTCATCATCTTGTTTATACCAACCACTTCCAGTAGTTGTCCCAATATCAGAGACAACATTTAGCTTGTACTGAGTTTGGGAAACAAAGTCAATCACATGGGGTTGAGACATTGTTATTGGAGGAGTGATAAAAAAATTGGATTCGTTTTCAGGCAAATTCCTAAAATCATGTTTATCAAGAGCCCATCCTGTAATTTCTTGTCTAACTTTATTTTTTTCAACAGGAATAGTAGTAGGAACAGTTACAGATATTTCTGAACCTGCATCAAACCAATTGTCATTTGTTGGTGAAGTAGGCAAAAAAGAGTATTCATCAGTTCCAGATATCACAAGAGGATATTGGGGCACTGCAGAGAAAACAATTTGAGAAACACCACCAGGGATTTCAAGATGAATTACTCCACGAGGTGTTCGGTCTATAGAAACAGAGTCTTTTCCATCAACAGAATAAGAAACAAGATTAAATCTGCTTGATTCATCACGTACCCATGAATGGTTTTGGTTCAGAACATACTTCCCATCTGAAGATAAAGGTACCTCATAAGATTCAGAAACATCATCTTCAAAAATTACAAAAAGATTAGATGTTTGAGAAAAGGCAGTATCATCAAAAGATGTTCCAAATAGAAAAGAACTGAAAATAAACAAAAATACAAAGAGTTTAAGATTCAAACTATCCAACCACCAATTCTTCGAGTCCAGAATATTTTGAATCAAGTTTTGATTGGATTTGATTCAAATTTTTAGTATAATCGCTAATTAAACTCTCATATTTTCCTCGAGGGATTTTTTCATCATCAAAATCAGAATTTATTTTTTTTAGAGTTTTTTCACATCCTGTCTTTTTTGCCAAAAGCAAATAAAATTCATCAGGAATAGGCCAGTTTAATTTTGGCAACTCAAAAATTTCTCCAATTGGCTCGGAGCTCTCTCCACGAAAACTGTCAATTTCTTTAATCTTTTGAAATCTATATGCAGTCAAAATATACCGTACATCATTTGCAGCATATTTTAATTTCTCAACCAAACCGCATTTTAAAAGAGATTTTTCAAGGGTCAGACGAATCAGATCCTGTTTTGATTTGTCATTTTCGCCCGTTGCAATTTTTGCGATTTCAGAAAGTTTTACGGGGCCCATTTTTTCAGAAGATAGATCAGCAATAGCAAAGAGTATTTTGTGTGTGAGAAGATCCTTTGAGCCATCTTCAAGATATTTGAAGCAATTTTCTTTGAGGTTTTTTACCTTCAAAATTCTTCCAAATAGATCCTCTTCACTCAACAAATCAATCACATCTTTTCTTTATAACTAGCACAAAAGTGGATAGACATATTATTTTTGATAAATACTGCATATTTTTTGTTCAGAATGTAGAATTTTGAAATCAAAATAGAAAAAACCCTACTTAAAATAACATTAAAAAATCAATTAATCAATGAAAGCAAGATTCAATGGAAAATGTGTAGAATGCGGAGAGGCAATCAAGGTTGGAAAAGAGATTCTCAAAAATTCAAAGGATCAATGGGTGCACAAGGCTTGCTCTGATTTAGAAGAAGAACTACCGTAGCAAATGGGACAAAAACCAGTACAAATTAGTAAAAAATTTTTTAAATCAGGACAAAGATTTGGGATTAAAATGAAAGTAACTTCAAGCATAGTCTTTGCAATGATTGCATCATTAACAATCCTAATGTTCCCATCAGAAATTGTCGCAGAGACACAAACACCAGAAAATACCACAACTGTCACTCCAATTAACGAAGAGATTAGCTTGCAAAAGACAATAACAACAATGACAGTTCCCGAAGGCAATACTTTGCCATGGGGTTCAGTCAGAGGGTCTGCATCAGAATATGTTGAAAGGTATCCAGTAATCATTCAATTCTTTGATGAATCTGAAGAAATGGTTCATGTTGCACAAGTGGATGTAAAAGGAGATGGATCCTATGAATACAAATTCAGAGTCTTAAACGTAGACGAGAGTGGAGAAACTGAAAAAATATTCGACGGTCAATATACCGTAATGATTTTCAAAGTAGTTCCAAACCAAGACCAGACCATCTAAATTTTTCTTCTTTTTCATAGAATTCATATATCGAATGGAATGATTGATGAATTATAACATGAGTAAAAATTTTTGGCATGATATTGAACCCGGCGTGGATATTCCTGAGATCATCAATGTGATTGTTGAAATTCCAAAAGGTTCAATGAACAAATATGAATATGATAAAAAACACAACATGATAAAACTAGACAGAGTTTTGTTTTCACCATTTCATTATCCAGGAGATTACGGGATTGTGCCTCAAACACTATCTGATGATGGAGACCCATTAGATGCCCTTGCACTTGTAACAAACCCCACATATCCGGGGATCTTAATTGAAGCAAGACCAATAGGATTGCTGCAAATGAAAGACGATGGAAAGCTAGATGACAAAATTATTTGTGTATCAACAAATGATCCCAGATACTTACACACAGCAGATATTTCAGATATTGAGGACCATTATCGTTCAGAGATTGCACATTTTTTCCAAGTTTACAAAGATCTCGAAGGAAAAAAAGTAGAGATCTTAGGATGGAAGTCAGCCAAAGAAGCCAAAGAAGTAATCATAGAATCAATAAAAAGATACAAAGACACTCTCAAAAAATACTAGATTTTGAACATGCCAAAAGAATGTGAACATTTTTCCGAGGAAAACAAAGGCATGTTACCAAATACCAAAGGATGTGAAGAGTGCGAGAAAGAGCATCTCCCCACAGTGGCGCTTAGAATGTGTCTTACTTGTGGCCACGTAGGATGTTGCGATTCATCAGTAGGCAAACACGCTACAAAACATTTCAAAGAAACTAGACATCCAGTAATGATTGCGGTTCAGGAAAATTCATGGAAGTGGTGCTATATCCATGAAGAATATTATTGATTACTAGTTTCATTTTTTAATAGTCAAAAATAGGTAGTTTCAGATGTCTCAGTACAAACTTGACAAGTGGGATTTATCAGAACTTGCAAAAGATCCAAAAAGTCCAGCATTTCAAAGACAAGTAAAAGAACTAGAAACATCCGCTAGAAAATTTGAAAAAATTAAAAATAGCCTCACACCAAACATATCATCAAAAAAATTCATATCAATTTTACACGAATTGGAAGGTATTTCTGAAAAAATGAGCAAGGTTGGAGGGTATGCATCATTAGCGTATTCAGCAGACACTCAATCTGATGAGGCCACATCACTTATGACGAAGATTTCAAAATTAGGTTCTGAGATTTCAAACAAGATTTTGTTTTTTGATTTGTGGTGGAAGACACAAGTTGATGATAAAAACGCCAAGAGGTTAATCAAGGATGCAGGTGAATTGTCAGAATACCTAAGCCACAAAAGACTAGTAGCGAAATACTCTTTGTCAGAACCCGAAGAGAGAATCATCAATACACTTGACGTTACAGGAATCTCAGCTTTGGTAAAATTGTATGACAAAATCACAAATGCATACAAGTACAAAATGAAGATCGGAAACAAAACAAAAAAAATGACAAGAGAGGAATTAACAAATTATGTCAGAAACACGAATCCAAAGATCAGAGAGACAGCATACAAAACAATCCTAACAAAATATTCTGAAAACAAAGGAGTCTTAGGAGAAATTTATCAAAATATTGTTCTGAATTGGAAAGACGAAGGAATTGAAATTCGTGGCTACAAATCACCTATTTCTATGAGAAACATCGGAAATGATGTAGAGGATAAAACCATAGAATCACTGCTTTCAGCATGTAGAAAAAACTCACCAGTATTTCAAAAATTCTTCTTACAAAAAGCAAAGATGCTCAAGATAAAAAAACTAAGACGCTATGATCTTTATGCGCCGGCTGCTGCAAACATTAAAGAAAAAAACTATCAATACAACAAATCAGTAAAATTAGTTTTTGAATCATTAGAGAAGTTTAGTCCAAAACTCAGAGATTATGCAAGGCAAGTCTTTGATGAAAAACACATAGATTCTTCAATCAGGCCTGGAAAAAGAGATGGTGCATTTTGCAGTACACTTTCACCAAAAATTACACCATATGTACTTGTAAACTTTACAGGAAAGTCAAGAGATGTGTTTACACTTGCACATGAATTAGGACATGCAGTCCACAGCCAAGCAGCACAAGATAGATCAATACTTGTGCAAGATGCACCTCTGCCATTAGCAGAAACTGCTTCAACATTCTCAGAATTATTATTGTACGATAACATTTCGGAAAAAATTTCAGATGATGAGAAAAAGATCATGTTATCTGAGAAAATAGATGACCTATATGCAACTATAATGAGGCAATCATTTTTTACAATTTTTGAAGTAGCAGTACATGAACAAATTGGAAAAGGTACAACAGTAGATGAGATATCAAAAACATATCTAGAAAATCTCAAAGAACAGTTTGGTAGATCAGTGGTCCTATCAGATGACTTTTCAATTGAGTGGAGTTGCATTCCACACTTTTATCACACACCGTTTTACTGTTATGCATATTCTTTTGGCAATTTGTTGGCATTGTCTCTTTTTCAGAGATATAAAAAAGAAGGCAAAGACTTTGTTCCATCTTATATCAACATACTTGCAGCTGGAGGTTCAAAGAAACCAGAAAAATTACTATCAGAGCACGGATTTGATATCACTTCACCAAAATTCTGGAAGGAAGGCTTTGACTATATTGACAGTCAAGTAAAAGCGCTAGCATCACTAAACTAGAAATTTTGAATGATAATGGGGCCGACAGCCCAACGCATGGGCTGTCGGCTTGTCCCCCGAACGGTTTGAATTCGATGTCAATACATTTTCATAAAATATCAGATTTAAACCTTTGAATCATTTTAGATCCAATTTTTTCGGGCTTATCTTCCTAACAGAACCAAGCAGGATCCCTATAGTAATTCCCAACTGATAAAGAAAATACAGGAATACTTCAAAAGTGCTAGGGGTCAATTCTGTAAAACGGCTGATTCCAGTCAATACCAAAATGAATACACTGAAAAAGAAAACAAACGCTTTTGCAACACCATGAATCTGAGTAAATTTTAGTAAAACAAATGTCATAATAGTTACAGATATAGCTAATACAGTTAGAAATCCAGTGTTCATCCCAAACAACAAAAATAGTAAAGATGCAATATCAGCCGGACTGCCAGTTTGAAGAACATTTGATAAGTCAATTTTTTCAGGAGATGCAAATCTCGGTACGCTAAGAATGGCATTTGCTAAAAACAAAACAAAAAGAGATACAGATACAGTTTTTACATGATTTTGCAGTCTAGGAAATCGAATCAAGATGGCCCTTCCCAAAATGATTCCCTGAAAAACCCCAATGCCAAAAGCGCCCAAAACAGAAACAATAGAAAATACCGGATCTTGAAAAACATCCACAAGGAAAGGTATCAAGGCCATATGACAACATATGAGAACTTGTTCTCAATATTAGTGAATAGTACAAGATTGTTCATGATTTATCAAATTTTTTCACATAATCCATGAAAAAGAAAGTTACAAAACAAGAATAAATTTAATAATTTCATCACAAGGGAGCAAACCATGTGGAAAGTTTTTGGGTTAATGATGATTTCAGCATTAGTCATACTGTCTACAAATGGAGTTTATTCACAAGAGATGAGTTTGGCAACATTTCAGGAAACTGCCCAAGTGATAATTGACAAAAGTATTTCACAGAATGTAACTGCATCCATAACATTACAAAGCACGAGTATTCAGGAGATTAAATTTCCAGCAGAACTAGAACAAAAAATTAGAGAGAACGGAAAAATATCTGCCATCACATTGACTAATCAAAACCAATGCATCCTGGGAGTAAATAATGAATCATGCATCATGATAAACGTAGCAAGAGACCCAAAAGATAAGAATTTTCTACAAATTCAAAACTCCACTCTAAAGGTATCAGAGCAATTCATAGATGAATTAAATGAATTCTTTGATACAAATGCAGAGTTACATTCAACATTCATTCACGGTAATGACCAAACCAGTGTTGCATTAGAAACATCAGGAGTTATTTCAGGAAAAGGCACAGTTTCAGCAGTATATACAATGCCAATGGAAGACACACATTCAATGTATGAAAAAATTTCTGCAATTCTTCTTCCAAAAGTAATTAGAGATTCAGATGGGTTTTATAATGTAGCAAAAAATTTATCGCTACATGAAAATGCAAAAGTTACATTTTCAATCATTCCAACTGAAAACAGATCATTGCTTCAATTAAGATTGTCAACAGACTATCCACAAGCAGCACCTGAAATCAATCAGGTTAACATGTTAGAATTTTTGAAGACAGATGAATTAAAAAGATCCAAATATTTTTCATCAGGATTTTACCCATTAAATTCAATCATCCAAGTAGTAGTATTATCAACTGAAGAAACAAATGTATCAGATGTGAGAGGAAACATTCTTGAAACCCAGATCATAGATGGCGAAAAAATTCCAACCGAAATTACAAAGGCAGGATGGATTTTTGATCCAGAACAAGGAATGAGAATTCAAGGCAAATACATTTTTGGAGAATCTACCAAAGTGAAAGCAAATGAATTGATGTTTTCATTAGGAGGTGAAAGATTGCAATCAGCAGAAATCGGTAAAGAGTATGATGAATCAATCATAGTTGTTGCAATCATAACAATTGTGGCAATTGCTGCTGCAATATTTTATCTTAAAGGATACAAAAAATAATCAAACTAGAAGCACAGCTGCTGCAAACACAGTTGTCCATTTACCGTCTTTATCACCTTTTGCAGATTGTGTAATGTTTTGTGTTTTGTAAATTTGACCAGAAATTGTCCATTGTTGTCTTTTTTCATCCCAGCTTTTATCCAAATCAAAAGGTATTCCCAAGGAAGATGCAAGCATTTGGGCAGCAATATCTTCAGCATAATCGCCAGACTGTCTTTCATTTTGTCCAAATGATTCGTATTCTGAGAGATACCCATATCTTTCAGTGTCTTTTGGTCTTGCAATTCCAACAGACGCAGAACATAATCTGTGGGGTTCATTTGTTTGATTTTTTGAATAAATTGTAAACAATATCTGTCCAGGTTTGATTTGTTTCAACCCTTCATTTCTTGAAATTAGTTTTGCACAAGGTGGAAATATACTTGAAATCAAGACCAAATTAGTTCCAGCAATCCCTGCATCCCTTAGAGCATATTCAAAACTAGTCAGCCTATCTTCATGTACACCCTTTCCTTTTGTGAGGAATAATTTTTTGGCAACCAGATCTAACAATTCTTTTTTGTTGAAAAGATTTTTACTATTTATACTTTGAGAGATTATTCAAGACACAATACACCCAACTAATTATTCGCTAGACTTTAGTAGAATATCATAAATCATATCTCGTGTTTGAAGAATTTTTCCAGTCAGATGGTTTTGTGATTGGATATTATGCACTAACAGTGGGAGCATCACTTCTTCTGGTAAAAGAAACCAAAAAACGAATACAAGATCTCAAAAATGGGATAAGATCCATAAAGTATGCACCTATTGCTTTTGGTATATTAGCTGCATATGTTATTTTTGCATATGATTTTGTAGAAACAATTCCATTTCTAAATTGGAGTTGGCTTGGATACAATATAGCATTTGGTCCCTTTGCCGATGAAGGAATGTGGGGAATTATTCCATTTGTGCCATTATTGCTATACATGTTTATTCATATCAATTATGTAGAAGAATTGTATTTTAGAAAATCAAAAAAAATGGTAATCGCTTGGGCATTTGTACATATTGCCATGGGAGTAAAGGTACACATGGCAATCATCTTGTTGCCAATAGGATTTTTGTTTAAATATATTTATGATAAAAAAGGCATAAACGATTCATATGCAATGCATTTTGCAACTAATATTCTAGTGGTTCTTACGCTTTTTCTTTCTTTTATCATCTGATTGTGGTTTTTGTGTAAGAAAGAGATAAGTGAAAAATGCACCTAAACCAAAATTTATCACACCCATAAAGGTGATCATCACAGTTTGTGAAGGAGGGGCAACATAGAGTCCCATAATCATACCAAGAACTCCAGTTCCAAAAAACATCATCATTAAAACTTTGATTTTGGTACGTGCTATACGTTTCACATATAGGATTTTTAATTTGACATTATAAATTGACAGGAATTAGAGCAGATCCAATTTTAAAAAACAGATTCAGGTAACACTTTAAAGCTTCAAAAAATTCATTTTACTTCGTGCCAATGTAGCTCAGCCTGGCTAGAGCATTCGCCTTGTAAGCGAAAGGTCGTGGGTTCAGATCCCGCCATTGGCTTTTTTTAATTTTTATCAAATTTGGCAATACGAATAAGTATGCTAGAACTTCGATCAAAGTATTGGAGCCAGAAGAATCAAACCAGATCAACACCAATGAGAAAATCATTATAAAAAAATCTAGTTTTAATGCAGTTGTAATAGGGATTATCATAGTTGTTGCAATCGCTGCATTTTTTGCAGGTTCTTACACTTCCAACCTTAATTCTGAGCAGATTACTCAAAAAGATCTTGATGATGCCATAGCAAAACTGGAATTAAAGATTCTTCAGAGCAGGCTCCCAACAGAACAACAAAAACAACCAGTTCAAATTTCAGCCGATGATGATCCAGTAAGAGGAAATCCAGATGCACCAATAACAATAATAGAATTTTCAGATTTTCAATGTCCCTTTTGTGCAAGATTCCATGTTCAGACACTCCCATTGTTATTAGAAAACTACATTGATTCAGGTAAAGTAAAATTAGTTTACAGGGATTTTCCAATTCAGAGCATACATCCAAATGCCATGCCAGCAGCAGTTGCAGCAGAGTGTGCCGATGATCAAGGTAAATACTGGCAATATCATGACAGATTATTTGAAAATCAGAACCAGTGGAGTGGGTTAGATACAATCGATGCTATTGCAGTGTTTGGTCAATATGCACTGGATTTAGAATTAAATCAACAAGAATTCAATACTTGTCTTAATGGTGGAAAATATGTCAATGAGATTAAAAAAGATCTTGATGATGGAAGAGAATACGGAGTGTCAGGCACACCAGGATTTTTTATAGGAAATGACAAACTCGGATATATTGAATTAAAGGGGGCTCAGCCATTTGAAAGTTTTAAAAAAGTTCTAGATTCACAGTTAATGTCGTAAAAAATAACAAGCGTTTATTAGACCTAAAATGGCATTTGTGATTATCGGAATAATGACGGGTAAGCAATGAGCTTTATCGTCATTGCTTAAGAGAAGAAAACAAAATGACAAAATTTCAAGATTTAGGATTAAAAGAAGAAATACTGAAGGGGTTAGAAGAGTTGGGATTCCAAGAAGCTTTTCCCATCCAAGAAGCAGTAATTCCAGTTTTACTTACAGGTAGAGACGTAGTAGGTCAAGCTCACACAGGTTCTGGAAAAACAGCTGCATTTTCATTATCAATGTTACAGGAGATTCAACCAAAAAAAGGGATTCAAGGACTTGTAATGGCTCCAACGAGAGAACTCGCAATGCAAATTACTGAGGAGATAAAGAAATTTGGAAAACACACAGGAATCAAAGTAGCAACAGTTTACGGGGGTCAAGGAATGGGCCTTCAATTAGATGCATTAGAAAGAGGAGTAGAGATTGTCGTTGCCACACCTGGAAGATTAATAGATCATCTGAAGAGAGGTTCAATTGAGCTAAGAGATATTTCCCATATCGTGCTAGACGAAGCAGACACTATGCTAGACATGGGATTCATAGACGATATTCAGTTCATTTTAGATTTAGCACCTGAAGACAGGGTTATGTCATTATTTTCAGCAACAATGCCAACAGAGATCCTCAGATTATCTGAAGAATATTTGAAAAATCCAAAACAATTTTTGCTTGATGCAGATGATCTTAGCGGCGAAGGAATCGACCAAGGGTATCTAGTGATTAAGGACAGAGACAAATCAAAATATTTAGTGGATTTTATTAAACAGACAAAAGGACAATGCATTGTATTTTGTTCAACAAAGTATCGAACAAGAGATGTTGCAAAATTCCTTCATCAAGAGAAATTTGATGCAGTGGCAATAGAAGGAGACATGTCACAGCACAGAAGAGAGCAATCAATGGCTAAATTTAGAAGTGGAAAGGCAGACATCCTAGTTGCAACAGATGTTGCATCAAGAGGAATAGATGTTCCAAGAGTAGAGCTTGTAATTAATTACGATGTACCTAATCAAGAAATGGCATACTTTCACAGAATTGGAAGAACTGCCAGAGCAGGGGCAAAAGGCAAAGCAATCACATTTGTATCATATTCATCAGTAGGAGATTGGAATTTAATCAAACGTCAAATCAAAGTTAGTTTGACTGATTTAAACAAAGAGATGGGAATTGAAATTTCAATCCCAGATCCTCTAAAGAGACAAGTCCCATCTAGAAGGTTTGGAGGTCAATCAAGATCAGGTTACTCTAGAGGAGGACGTTCAGGCAGATATGGTAGTTCAGACAGAGGAGATCCAAGAGATGAAAGAAGAGGAAGAAGAAAATACAGTGACCGTGGTGGTGGAAGAAACCGATACGGCGGTCGCAGTAGATGGTAAGTGCAAGACTTAAAGACGACCAAAACATTATTCATTTAAGAAAAAACAATGCACAAAGGATTCATTTTATTAAATTGTGATCTTGGGGCCGAAGAATACATCGTTGAAGAATTAAAACAAATGGAAAATGTCAAAAATGCATATCTTACGTTTGGAGCATATGATGTAATTGGAGAAATACAAACAGAAAATCAAGACGGATTTGAAAAAGCAATAGCACAAATCAGACAGCTGTCCAGAGTAGTGAGTACAATGACATTAAACATCATAAATCCCGAATAATTGATCTAAGCTAGATTGTCAGTAATTCTTTTGTAGAAACTATCAAAATCAGAATGGTTTGCACGCCAAGAAGCGGTTTTTGAGATGGTGCAAATTACTAAACCCTTTAGGAGCACATGGATTTTCACCAATCAGGCAAAGCCCCTAATGAGAATTAATTTTTAGAAAATAAAAAAGAGGTTAAAAATAAAATAGAAGAATCAGTCAAAATACTATTAACGGCTTGCTTTTCTTTTAGCATTTGATGTTTTGGTCTTTGCTGTACGCTTTACTTTTGATGAGGTATTTTTTGCAGAACGTTTAGGTTTAGGCACAGTTTTCTTCATCGATTGTTTAGTATTTTTTACAGATTTTTTACCTGTACGCTTTACTTTTTTTACAGCACGTTTGACTTTAGGTGCAGTCTTTTTGGCAGCTTTTCTGACTGTTTTCTTTGCAGTCATTTTTGAAGATTTTTTTTTCAGTTCGTCACGTGCATTTTTTGCTTCATCATAGGTCAGATGCCCAAACTCCACTGCATCATCTAATATCTCATCAGCTCGTTTGATGCCATCAACAATTGCTTTGTCAGCTCTTTTAAGAAATTTTGAAAGATATCCTGAATTCTTTTTTGTTGTCATGTATAGTACACAAATTCTAAGATATTATGCTTTTCTTATCAGGATTCTGTGTATTTGGAGGGATTTCGATCACAAAATTCTTCATGTTTACTTCAGGGGTTTTTGAATTTTGAGTGAATTTGATATTTTCGCAAATTCATTAACTGTTTTTCTAATTGGAATTTCTTATTTTCTAGGATTTAGTCATGTGAGGTTTAGATATGATAAATCATCTAGCCAACTAAAATAACCAAGAGAATAATTGATCTAAGCTAGATTGTCAGTTATTATTTTGTAAAAACTATCAAAATATCATTGATTTGCACGCCAAGAAGTGGGTTTCTCGCTGCAAATCTTCGCTGAACTTTAGTTGCCATATCATTGTATCACAGATTACTTGTGTGCCTCAATACTGCTTATTAAGTAAAAAAATTAAATTCGTAATTTTACAAAATTTGGATTCGAAATATTTTAGATTTTGATGTAATATGTAATAATGATTGTTACAGCTTAATTAACTAGAACGACCCTAGTACTGTATGGCACTTGTTTCAAATACACTCATAAAAATATTAGATGAGATTAATAATGAATTGATCAACCAGATTTCTTTGGCAAAAAATACAGATACAAAAATAGATGCAAGGCAACTTTTCCACCAGTCAAAGACTCTCAATGATATAATTATGATCTCTGAACTTTCTAATGAAAACAAATTGATGTTGCAGAAATTTTCAACTACTTTAGTGCAAGACAATACAACAGTCAAAAGCCTAAGATATGAAAAACAAGATCTTGAAAGAATTCTTTCCAACATTACGGACATCTAAAAACATTATATCATTATGCTTAGTCTGATGTAGACTGCAGAAACATATTTTATTAGAAATGTTTAGTGTTTTACAATAACATTCTAATTTTCGTCATCTTCCCAACTATTCTCCAAATATTGTGGAGCTCTATAATCGATCTCTTTTGCTTTAATCAGAGGGATAAATTTGTGACAGTCTGTGCATTCATACATGTCCTTGAGCCCTGCCATTCTTACTTTTGCATCATTGAAAAAATTCCTGTAACAGTTTAGGGAAATTTATTGACCATAGTACAGATAATTAAAAAAATAAAGATATTTTGTGATTATTGTCATGCATCAAAATTTGTAACTGATCAAATTACGGGGGAGATTATTTGCTCAAGTTGTTGATTTGTTATTTCAGAAAATGCACAATGTCCTGTGTTAATAGTACATTAGATTCTTTGAAGGCCTGAACCATAAGGAGTGAAAGTTTGGCTCACAGACCAACTGCCATTTTGCGAACATTGGTCAAGTGGAATACTTTCCAAAAATTTCAAGCAGAATCTAGTGGCGCATAATTGATCTAAGCTAGGTTATCAACTAAATTTTTGTAGAAACTACTCGGATATTAGTCAGTTAACATCGATTAACTGATATTGGCATCAACCTAATATTGCAATGCCTCCATTGGGTTATGAAGTTATTTTCTTTGTAATTCTTTTTTATATGAATTCTGAAGCAAGATAGGAGTTATGAATATGGTTGCCAAAATAACCAAAACCATTGTAGAATAAATTACATCACCAAACACACCAGCGGATAATCCAACACCAATCGTGATAAATGCTACTTCTCCTCTGCCAACCATCCCATATCCAATACGCAATCCCTTGGATCTGTTTTTTAGCATAAATATCGATGGTACACCACAGCCGATAATTTTGCTAAAAACGGCTACTGTTAAAATCACTATAAAGAAAACTAAATTCATTTCATTGATTTGAACAAGATTGACATGGGCGCCGATAATCACAAAAAATAAGGGTTCTACTATTACCTTCAGCCTACCTACAAATTCCTTTACCTGGCCTGCAAGTTTTGATCCTGCAAGGCCCATCCCTGCAGCAAATGCACCGACGATGGGATTCAATCCTACAGTTGAAGCAATAGCTGCAAATCCAAACGCTGAACCCAAGGATGCTGCCTCTTTGGCCCCTCTTGCTTCCAAAGAGGAAGGTTTTGTCATAGCTACACTGTGAACTATCTTAGGGAGCAAAAACACTGCCCCCATTAAAATTAAAAACCAAAGACCGATATCTTTTGCAATGGTGACAGTTATTGATTCAACACTTGGCAGTGAATGAAGAGCAATTAGTGAAATTATGGCTGAAAGTACAGCTAATCCGAGTATGTCGTCTAAAACCGCAGCATTTACCAAAATATTTCCTTCCTCTGATTTTTCCTTTCTGATCTCCTCTAGAATTGTTACTGCAACTACAATGCTAGTTGCACTTAATGCTGCACCGATAATCACAGACACCATCCAATCAAAACCAAACAGAACAGAAACATAATACCCGGAGGCTAGCGGAACTATAACTCCCATGATTCCCACCACAGCAGACTTGTACCCTGCTTTTATCAAATTATGAAATGTAAAGTGGAGTCCGGCTGAGAACAAAATAATAATTCCTGAAATCTGCCAAAGAGACAACATTACATCATTTAGAACCACTATAGGATTCTCAAAGAAGGGGATTATGCCTCCTAGTGCAAAAGGTCCTAAAAGTACTCCAGCTAAAACAAACCCTACAATTTCTGAAATTTTGAAATGTTTAAAGATCCTACCAAATAGCATAGCTGGTAAAATCAAAAATAATATTCCCACAATTGTGGGTATTACATCAAATTCTGTAACCATACTCTTAACGAAATTATTGACTTAATAAAAAACAACTATGAATAGTTGAGAGCATAACTTAGTCTTTACAAAAAATTCAAGCAGAATCTACAGGCGCATAATTGTTATATGAGATAATTTAGGTTCAATAAAATGGAAAAAATTGAGTACGAGGGTACAGTCTGGGCAATAAATCACAACAACCCAGAACCACTTGTAGAACATGCATTACATCAATTAGAACTACATGGAGTGAAAAAAGAAGACATCGTACTCACTGATGCACCTGAAAATGTGAAGGTAGGAGCTATTGTAGTTGAGATTTGGCCATACCATCTTGATGTTGCAAGGGTAAGAACAATTAGAAATGAATCATTTATCAGTGGAACAGTAATGACAATCGAATTAAAATTGGATGCAGAAGGCGAATATACAGATTAGTTTTGAAAAAAAGTAAGAAGCAAAATATCATCATAGCAGCAGTTGCAATAACTATTGTCAGTGCAATCATAAGCTATAATTTTTCAGTTGAACAAACAAAACAAAAAGGACTTCAATTCGGAATAGAATTAGAACAAATTCAAGAAGATGTCAAAGAATTGCAAACAAAATTTTATTCTGAAAAAACAAAGTGGGAAGAAGGAGACATTTCAAAAGAAGATCTGATCAAATATTATGACGAACATTTGAAAAAATTCAAAGAAATCATTTCTAGATATGACACATTAGATCCTCCTGAATTATTCAAAAGTTCAGTTGAATTGCTAAAACTGTCATCTGAAAAACAATTAGAAAGCGATTCAGAATTCATAGACTGGATTAAAACAGGAAATAATGCAGCAAAGGTAAGATCCGATGCTCAACTCCAAGAATCCTTAGAGTATGAAATGTTAGGTCTTGTTGAATTCTATTCAGCAAAAACAGGAATAAAAAATTATGACGAACCAGAAGAATTTCAGGCCCCACAAAGCGGATTGACAAAAAAAGTTCTAGAGATAACAGAAACCAAAAAAATGCAATGTGACAATGAATTCAAAAATCAAGACGGAGAGTTTGAGTCAGACAAAATGGAAGTAGAGTGGTTTAATTGCGTTAATGAAGCAGAGAAATGGAAGATTGAGCACTTGCCTTGACTAAGGAAACTTCTTTAAAGAATAATTTAGAAAAAGAACTGTGAAGATTTTCTTAATTTTACTTGTTTTTGTTGGAATGACACCAGCAGTATTTGCAGAAGTGTCAATACAAAATGATCAGACGTATTTGGGAGATGATGGAGCATTGCACATAGTGGGTGAAATACAAAATGATTTGAACACACCACTAAATCAGATTAGCATACATGCAACTCTTTATGACAAAAACAACCAAGTAATAGGAGTCGAGGAAACTAGCTCTCTAGTCAACATCATCATGCCAGAAATGAAAGGACCGTTTGATTTTATTTTAACAGACTCTGAATCAAAAAAGACAAAAAGCTATTCTTTAGATTTAAAATACAAGGTAAGTTCACCAAAAAACCAAGTAATCGACATTACGTCATCAAAACTATCAAGAGACAATCTAGATAACCTGATGATAACAGGTACTGTTGTGAACAGAGGAGAAATTACTGCAAACACGATAGCAGTAATTGCAACTCTTTACGATAAGGAAGGAAATGTGGCAGCAGTATCAAGAGTCCATCCAGAACCGGATTATCTCAGAACAGATGATGAAACATTTTTTCTTGTCACAATACCAGACAAAACACAGACAATAAACATAGAAGATTATTCCCTAGTGGCCGAGTCAGAGGAGTATGCAGCAGTTCCAGAATTTCCAATTGGTTCACTTGTTTTATTGGGAGGTTCATTATCTGCATATGTAGGAATTACAAGGTTTTCAGGAAGGATCATAACAAACTTAGTTTCTGCAGCAAATCCAAAGTAGTTCCTATTTCTTTTAGAATAGCATCTTTAGATAATGCAGTCGGCTCTGAAAATTTTATTGGAAATGTAATTGTCAGCATATCTTGATCTGTGTGAGAAATTCCAATTGAATGAGTGTGATTATTTGTTTTGGAGATAAAGTCTTTCCATTTATCTAAATGGGTTTTAACTCTGTCTATTTGAGATTCTAATTCAGATATGTTTACATTAAGATCAGTATCAAACAAACGAAATTTTACCAATGGAACCATCAAGAAGCCACCCAAAATTTTATCATGGTTTTTTAACATTTGAGAAATGATATCTGCAGAGTTTTCTTTTGGATAAATTTCGCCATAATCAGGATCAAAATAACCAGCTATCATCTTTTTAGAATCATAAATTCGAAAGAATTCTTCATCTAAATCTAGTTTCCACAATAACTGCGAATAAGCATGAATAAATAAACAAGTTACTAATGAAATTAAATAATAAAGTAACAGTGAAGATACATGGCCATATCAAAAGAAAATAAAGATTTCATAGACAGTTTGGTGGATTATTACATCAACGAGTCTGAATCATATAGACAAATTGCAGAAAATTTTGTTCCTGAGATAGAGTCAGTTGCAGATACTGCGTTTGGAATTATTACAGGATGTGTGTATTCAGGGTTTTTGCAGGCATATCAAAATCAACAGCAGACTCCAAGCCTAGAAGACATGAGAGAATTCAACCAGATAATCAAGCAAAGGGCTCCATTAATCAAAAAGTCAATCTTAGAGCCAAATCAGCAAACCGAATCCAAAAAAGAGCCTGAAAAAGAAGATTAATTTTTGATGGAGAGTGCCCAAACAGACACTCTCCAATTCTTCGTAGGACACGGTCGAATATCGCATTATGAATACAATGGGTCTGGTTGCGATGTTTAGGATACGGTAGTTTGTATTAAAACACTTACGTAGAAATCATCAGTGCCGATTAGAGGCAATAACGTTACAGTTTAATTTAATCTCAAGCAACTCAATTTATGAAATTAGATGGCAGTAAGATTATCTTTGGCCTAGGTGTTGCTTCAGCAGTTGCAACTATGATTATTGCATTGTTTTTTGCAATACAATAAAGATAAATCATCTAACAGTTCACTCAAAACATTGTCTGCAACAAATGAATTCAAAATTACTCAAATTGTTGATAATGGCCAAATGGTTCAATTAACATTAATTGAAAATGTTTCAACAGAACCGATTTCTCAAAAACAAATGATTATTGAAAATGTTTCAAAAAAACTAGACGCAGAAACAAAAGAGCAAGTAATGCCATTGTTAGAAGCAATTTTACAAGCTCAGCCCACAGTAAACATAAAGTCATATCAACAAACCCAAATTACAATTGCAATGCCAAGATCTAGATATGAAAATATCGGCAGGCCTCAAGTTGGCAGTACTCTTGAAATCAACTTGAAAAAAACCTAGAGATTAGATTCAATCTCATCAATTGTGTGCAAGGGAAGAGAGCAAGTAAAATCTTTACAAACAAAGACAGATGTTTTTTCTTCAAATTCTTTTCCTTTAAAGAATGGAAACTCAGAAAGAGATTCCAGTTGGGTTTTATCGTGAATTTTTACCATAATGGATTCTGGAATAAATTTTGCATCCAGAGATTTGCAAATGTCAGAATTTTCATCATTGATTATAGTGATTTCAACAGGTTTTTGCAAATACGTGTGGATTGTATTTAAAAGATAACCAAACCCAAAGGGATTTTCAGCAGCCATTTGAGCCTGAGATTCCATGATTTTGGTAGAAATTTCAAGGAACTTGTGCTCATGTGTAAGATGAAACAACCTTAGCATAACAAAAGCAGATACAGAATTTCCAGAAGGCAGTGACAAATCATAGTTGTTTTTTGGTCGTATGATTAGTTGTTCATGAGTATCAGAGGTCATGTAGAAACTGCCACTAGACTCATCCCAAAAATGAGATACCAAATGCAGTCCTAATTTTTTTGCTAAATTCAGGTATTTTGAGTCAGGTTTTACTTCAAATACATCTAACAGCGCATTTGTAAAATAAGCATAATCTTCTAAATAACCATCAATTTTGGCATTACCATTTTTAAAAGTTCGAAGTAATTGTTCATCGGATAGGAGATTTTTTTCAATAAAAGAAATGCAATTGGTGCAGGCATCTAAATATCTCGGATCATTTGTAACACGGTAGCCTTTTGCAAATGCAGTGATCATCAAAGCATTCCAAGAAGTTAAAATTTTATCATCTAGTCCCGGCCAAACTCTTTTTGAGCGAACATCCAATAATTTTTTTTCACAAGATCGAAGAATTTCTCGTACTTTATTTTCTGAGATTCCAAAATTAAATGCCACCGTAGACACGTTGACATTATTGCACAAGATGTTGTTCCCTTCCCAGTTACCCCCATCTGTGACATCATAAAACAGGCAAAACAGTTCAGCGTCATCACCCAAAATATCTTTTATTTCACTTTTTTTCCAAACGTAAAACTTTCCCTCTATGCCTTCAGAATCTGCATCATATGCAGAATAGAACCCACCGTTATCAGAAGCCATGTCACGTAATACAAAATCAAGTGTTTTTGTTAAAACATCAAGGTAAAAAGGGTCTTTTGTAATTTGGAATGCTTCGGCATAGTTTACAGGAATTAACGCATTATCATAAAGCATTTTTTCAAAATGAGGCACAAGCCATTTTGCATCTGTAGAGTACCTATGAAATCCCCCTCCAATTTGATCAAAAATTCCGCCTTTTGCCATTTTGTTTAGAGTTTTGAGCGCAAATTCGTTAAACTTTGAAAGACCAGTCAGTTTTGCATAACGAAACAAAAAGGAGATGTTTGCTGCATTTGGAAATTTAGGTGCTGACCCAAACCCACCATAAGAATAATCACCCAGTTGAAACAGATTCATGGCCGCTTCATCTAAAATACTTCGATCCAGATCTGAAGCAGTAGAAACTTTTTCAGTTTTTTGTAATGCATCAAGAAAATTTTCAGCAGTTTTTTCAATGTCTTGTGGTTTTTCCTTCCAAGCTTGTGCCAATTGTCTAGTTATACTACCAAATCCAGGCCTACCATGTGAATCAAAAATGGGAAAATAAGTTCCCACATAGAATGGTTTTTGATCAGGCGTAAGGAAAATGCTCAATGGCCAACCGCCTTGACCAGTTGCAATCTGGCAAACTTTTTGATAAATATCATCAATATCAGGTCTTTCCTCACGGTCAACTTTTATGTTAACAAAATTTTCATTCATAAATTCAGCAAGTTCTTCATTTTCAAAAGATTCATGAGCCATAACATGACACCAATGGCAAGAGCTATAGCCAATACTAAGAAAAATTGGTTTGTTTTCATCTTTTGCCTTTTGTAGTGCTTCATCATTCCAAGCATACCAATTTACAGGATTATGTGCATGCTGTAGCAGATAAGGGCTAGACTCATGAATCAGATTATTTTTTGTCACAGTTGTTAACGTCTGTTATAATATTTGTACCTAATTGACTATCCCCAGATGCCTCTGCCTTCTTCTAGCTCATAAATTCTCACATTTATTTTTCCCAGTAATTTTACTTTAGATTTGTGAGCTTTTTTGTCATGGCTGTAATCTTTTTTCTCTATCAATTCTTGTAGCCTTTTTAGTTCTTGAAGAGTCAATTTCTTAAATTCATTTTTTGAGCTAGATACACGATGTAAAAGTTCTACTCTTTCCCTATCATCATCAGAGATACCAGTCATGTGTAGATATAGAATACGGACCTTTATTTCTCTAATTATCCAAGATTCAGAGCAGTGCGAATATTAAAATTTCATATGAACAAGAGAAAGTCATGGAAAAAATGCGTGCCATGGTATTATCTGAGTGTGCCCCTGTTGAATCAAATCCGCTGAAATTATCTCATATTGACAAACATGAAATAAAAAAACCAAATGAAATTTTACTTGAAATTGAAGCGTGTGGTGTTTGCCATTCTCAGCTTCACGGAATTGAAGGAGATTGGAAAGATATCGGTATCCCACCATTTCTTCCTACTGTTCCAGGTCACGAAGTAGTCGGGAAAGTAGTCGAGATTGGAAAAGATGTAACAAAATTCAAAGTAGGAGACAGAGCTGGGGTGACCCCATTATTAGAGGCATGCAAAACCTGCCAGTATTGTAAAGAGGGTAAAGAATACCTTTGTGAATCGTCAACAGTTACAGGAGAATCATTCAGGGGAGGATACACAGAATACATTACAGTTTCAGAAGATTTTGCAACAAAAGTCCCTCAAGATATGAAAGCTGAATATGCAGCCCCATTATTTTGTGCAGGAATTACTGCATACAAGGCAGTAAAAGCAGCAGAGCCTCAGACTCACAAGAAGATTGGAATTTTTGGAATTGGAGGAGTAGGACACATGGCAGTGCAATTTGCAAAAGTCGAGGGAGTAGATGTTATTGCATTTTCACGTTCAAAAAATCACCTCAATGTTGCAAAGAGATTGGGGGCAAAAGACACCATGGTTTTTTCAGATAGCCAAGATGAGTTTTTACAAGAAATTAAAGCCAAACACGGTATGCTTGATGCTGCAATTGTTTTTGCACCAGCAGACATAGTCACCGATACTGCGATAAAAGCAGTAAAGAAAGGAGGTCTAATCGTAATTGCAACTGTAGGAAAAAATCCGGAATTCATGGCATTTGAGGAAAAAACCATCAGGGGAACATTGATTGGTTCTACTAAAGACATGGAGCAAGTGATCAAGATTTGTAATGAAAAAAACTTAGAGGTAATTACAGAGACATATCCACTAGAAGAAGCAAACGAAGTTTTGAAAAAACTGAAAAATTCAGAAATTGAGGCAAGGGCAGTACTCATACCATAATTTTTGATCTAGAATAAATAACAGACAAAAAAAATCACGATAATGAATTGCAAACGATGTCACCATACAGATGAAGCACACATTCCAGCTGAGGAGAGTTCATCATTAATAAAAATGGGAAAATGTCAAATCCCAAACTGCACTTGCCAGCAATATTTAGATCCAATTCAAAAAATTGACGAAGATTTAATGTGATTATAATTCATATACTAATTCAATTTTAGACATAGTATGAAAAAGCATGTTCCAGCCGATGAAATGAAACAAGAGTTGGACAATTTGCTTTCAAAATTAAACGCTATGGAGATAGTAGCATCAGATGAATTTCAAAAGGGGTCAGTCAAAGTGCTCAGAGCATTAGTGGAAGGACAAATCCACTCAATCAACGAGTTTGAGCACCTGAAAAAAGCAATTGATTTACTTACATTGCAGTTATTTGATGTTCAAAATAAAGTCAAGAGTTAAGCTTAGAATCACTTAGGCCGCATTCAGGACATTTGAAAATACTGGATTTCTCCAAAGTTTTTTCCAGTTTCATTTCAGAACCACAACAAGGACAAGAAAATGGAGGATTGTTTTCAGAATCAAATTGTGGTTTTATAATATAATCTGGCTTGTCTTCAGGAATTTCTTGCACATTACATAATGGCTTGTAATGGGAAATGATTTTTGAAACAACCAATTTTCTATGTTCAGGAGGAGAGTCAAACATGGGATATATTGCCAAATAGAGGAATTTTTCAGATCCTGATTTGTCAATCCAGGGTTTAAAATTAGGATTTTTAGTAAAAAATCCAGCATCTTCCGTTTTTTCACAGTCAGAGACATATAGAATATTGAAAGTGTCCTTGCTACGAGACATGATCAAATAAACGACCTTTTCCATCGGGGGACCCCATTCATCAAGTTTGATTGGCCCTAGAAATTCATATTGAAGAATCTGAATACTCAATAAAATAGAATTTGTGTACTTTCTTTTCAACATTATTACCAAATTCCAATAGTGCCAAAAATGATCGATAAGAGAACCTTGAAAAGATTAAATTCAAGGAGAATGGATTTTTGATTAAATGAAAGATCCGCACAATCATGCAAAAGTAGGACAGTCAATGATTGTAGTCGCTGCAAGTCTTACAGTTATAGCGCTTTTAGCCCTAGCAATTGGATCTGATGTGTTATATGCAGACAAAATTCAAAGAGAAAATACAGCTCATTTTAACGAATGCAAAGCCAATGATTTCAAATCAGATGGCTGTGAAAAATACTGGGACAGAATTAACAACGAAATCTCCGGAATTTATGTAGATTTAGACGAGTGATTTAGAAACCGTTTGCAAAGTCTTCCATAGTGTTAAGATTTCTTGTCAACCTATTCATTGCAAAGAAGGCTCCACCAACAATTCCTGCTTGGTAAAAAGTATACAAAAATACACCTGATGAAGTAGGATCAGACTTTGTAAAACTCAATGCAAGCATTGTAAAGAAAACAAAAGTTCCAACAAAGGTAACTACACGGTTAAGAAATCCAGTGTTCATTCCAACAATTCGTTTGGTTGCAGCAGCCATCAATGTAATACTTGTGATTATAAGAAATGTCGCTCCACCGTTTGCAGTGATAAACTCATGAGCATATGCCAAAAGACCATCATCTAGGATACTCATTTCAGGCATTATGCTTCCTCCATTTATTGCAAAATTTACAGAACTAAACATCCCACCTATAACAAAAAAGAACAAGAAAATTTTTACAATTGAGCGTTTAAAAGGACTGCGAATTTCTGTTGGTCTAACTGCTCGCTCAGTAATTTTTATCCCGTAAAGGAATCCAACTGCCATAGCAGGAACAAACATGATATTTATCAAAATGGGCGATTCACGATTAATTGCATCAATTTGAGGATGAAATATTAAAAATATTACAAGTGAAGAAAGGGCAGAAATTGAAAATAAAGTCAGATTCAGATATTTGAAACCTCTAGGTTGTGACTCCCCATATTCCCAGTTGTACATTTTTGAGAATCTAAAGAAAATGATTAAAGACCAAATCAAAAAATCATTTGGTCAAATTATCAATTCTCTTTACCCTTTTTACATACAATAGGCTTTGAGAGACATTGAAGTGTGCAAAAATCGTCATTTTTGTAGGCATTATACCCCTAATCATGGGAATCATATTTCATCTTCAGGGCAACTCAATAGTAGGTCCAGAATCATCATTTATGTATTCAAATCCTGATTGGATTACATACGGATTAGAAATTTCAATTGCAGGAGTAGTAATTACAGGTATTGGGTTTTTACTCATATTTGTAAAGAATTAATTTATAGATCTTAGAGTTATTGTACTTCTAATTTTACTTAATTTTCTAATCTTCGATGTAATTACATCATTCATTTCTTGAGCAGTTTCTGTTTCAAATTCTGCAACAATATCATAACTCCCATATGTAATCAAGCAGTATTTGATTTCAGGAATTTTGTTTAACTCAGAAAACAGTGATTGTTCTTGTCCAATTTCACAACTAATTAACATGAATGCTTTTTCCAAATCTAACAAAATTTCTAAAACACACAGTAACTTAAAGACATCTCAAAAAACATCAGAGCACAATTAAAATCCAGCACTAATTGGATCTTGGGGTTTCATTATTTCACGTAATAAAACAGTGGCAAAAGATCCCCTAGATAAAGAAAATTCAACAACATCATCATAACTAGAAAAATCGGAGCATTTTATTGCAGCCTGTCTAAATCCACCCTCACTGCTAACTTCTTGCATATCTTTTATGAAAAATTCTTTTGGGGTAATTTCTTCATTTTTTAAAATTTTTGAAATTTGGTAATCAAATCGGGTTTTTTTGTAATATGAATACCCTACAAACGGCAAAGCAAGAAATTGATTAAGACCATTTACATATTTTCCAATGTTTCCGTTCTCATCATAACAAACATCACCCTCTTGAGGTTCAAACAAATTTTCACCATCAGAAAAAGCCATACTCAAAGAATGATTGAAAATAAAGGATTGATATGCCTGGATGTAAAAGCGTCTTAATTTCAAAGGAACTATCCTAATTGCCTTTTGTTCATCATCATGCTCAATCATCTCACGCATTACCATTCGTTCAATATCCATTTGAACAGGAACTTGATCAAAATATTGTTTGAGATTGGATTTATCTACTAATTTTTCTCTAATCTCAGTATTTTCTTTAGAGTCATAAGGTGATGTAAAAGACAAAATTAGATCAAGTGCTTTTTTGAAGTTGTGTTGCAAAATTGCTTTGCCAATTAGATGAGTTACGGGTCTTTTTGAGCCAAATCTCTGATATCCATAAAAATTCAAAATTTTGTCATATTCATTAAATTCAGACAGTCGTTTCTCACAGTCAGAGATTTTGATTTTAAAATGATTGGCAATCATGTCTTTTTTTGACAATGGTTTTTTCACATATCCAATTTTCTGAAGAGAGTATTTTTCTGTGGAAAAATCAGTAATTGATTTTCCTTTGTTGTTTGAGCAAACAAATTGCTCAGTTACTGCAGATGCATCTTTTAATCCCAAAGCTTTGAGGCGTAGTCCTTTCTTTTTAAAAACATCAGATAATGCATGGTTTGTGTCAATTTTTTTCTTTTTTAGTTTGTATACGGCATAGCCATCTTGATCATTTATTGATTTTTGAGATTTGTGTGAAATGATTTCAGATACAACAAAGTCTTCAGGGTTTTTTCTTATGGTGCCACCAATGCCGTCAAAGATAGTACTGTAAACAGTTATTCCTATTTGCGAGTCTATTGTTGGAATCACGGCTCTATTTTTAATGTTAAATATTTACTAATTGATACGTGCTCTGTTTGTGCACCTAGAAGTATTTTGTAAGTTCCTGGAATAGCAGAACCATCAACAAATATTGTTGTCTCAACAGGTCTAGGACCATCAAAATCCAATTGGAATGTTTTTGGATAGTTTGTCACAACATCGATAAAATCATGAGTGTCAGACATTATGAGAGAAACATCAGAAACATCATTTTGAGATTGAGGAGACAGTGTAAAAGTTACACTCTTTGATTCACCTGTTTTCATAGATAATGTATTTGATTCTAAATCAACTGATAGAGGTAATTTCTTTGAGGTGTCAATTACTCCAATGTTGTTTTCAACCCATTCTGTAAACCAAATTTTTTGGCCATCAATTGCAAAATCAAACACTTGGGCTATTCCACAATTAGTAGCATCTCCACAATCACCCCAAAATGGATTTCTTGAAGGAATAGAGTACTCTACAAGAGATTCAGTGGTAGGATCCATAACAGCAATACTGTTTGCAGTTTGTTCATTGAAAACCAATCTCCCCACAGGATCAACATCTATCCAATAAGGTCTAGATATAGGAGTCTTGATGACACCAGAGAAATTACCATACGTCATCAATTGAGGATCAGATGTCACATATTGTGTAAACTGTTCTGTTTGAGGATCAAAACTGAAAAAATGAGAACTCGAAGTGTCTGCAAGCCATACTCTTCCATCAGGTGACACTACAGCTCCATTTGGAGTAAGAACAGAATCAGGTAATTCAAAAATTTCTATAAAGTCAAACAAAGGGAGTGAATCTTCTTCTGAATTTGCAACAGATTTTTGAAATCCAGTATGATCATATTTTACAAGCACACCACTTTCTTGAAACAACCAGTTTGTGTACCATAGGTTATCATCTCTATCAACTGCAAAATCCCCAGTAACTGAATTATCTACAGGGGAAGGTAAGCTAAGATAGTTTAGATCCTCACCTGTTTGAGTAGGATCCAAAAATGTTACTTTGTTTCCAGTAAAATCATTTACAATAATTTGTGAACCATCGATCTGTAATCTTTGGGGTAAAGAATTTCCTTCCGAAGGATATGCAACACGTTGGTATTTTTGTGTCTCAGGCGAGAATCTCCAAAGAGAATCATAGGCCTCATCAGTAAACCAAACATAACCATCAGGTGAAAAATCAATTCCCCACATCATTGAGCGTCCGCCTTTAGGCCAGGATGGGTTTTCATATTCAGAAAAAATTTCAGTCTTTGGATCAAATTTTGCGACTTTGCCAGTATTGGTTTGTGCAAACCACACATTTCCATCATAATCAGCAACAATAGCTAAAGGACTTGTACATTCTGTTGGAATTGAGAATTCTTGAACGTAGGGAGTAGATTTAGCATTGCTTGAACCACAAAATTGAGGACGTTGTTCATCTGGAAAATTGTCAGCAGGGGTTCCAGTAATTGTAATATCAGCAGACTCATCATCAGGTGCAATTCCAGGTATAGCAATTGCAACAGTCGACGCTAAAAGAAGAACAGCAAAAAACACAGTAACAATAATTCCTTTTTTCTTCACAAATTAAAAATTAAATATCCTCATTATATCTTTTCTAGAAGAATTGTATTTTCATAGCAATTTTAAATCACCAGTGATTCTATCAATCAAATTTTCAGGCGCAGGTCCAATTGAAATACAGGTAGTGGTGCCAGGTGCGATTTGAGTATGACCAGCATCAGTTACTTCAGACCAAGGAAGATCCAAGTCAATTGCATGCCTCTTAATTTCTTGTAATTCTTTAATTCCAGAAACTTTTACAACAACTTTTTCTTGACCTCCCCACCATTCGTTAAACCATTCAGGATGAGATTTTCTTACATGTTCAGCACCAAGAACACATGCATGTCCTACTTGTGCGGCAATCTTTCCTTTGCCCATATCAAGATCAGTTCGTACAACAATTACCTGTTTTATTTCTCCCATGTAGATATCATGAAAGCAGGCTTAATGAAAAACTTTTGAATTAAATAATTGACAAAGTAACAAAATTCGTGTACTTTGATGTAGTAATTGCAGGAGGAAGTATTGCAGGATTAATTTGTGCCAGAGAGATTGCCCGAAATAAAAACAGCGTACTAGTAATTGAAGAGGATTATGAAATTGGAACCCCTGAGCATTGCGGAGGTCTTGTAAGCACAACAGGGTTAGAGGAGTTAGGAGTCATTCCATTTAGAAAAACATTTGATCATCTAATAGAGACTGCTGAAATTTTTGCCCCAAACGGCAAAAGTTTTTCCATTAATTCAAAAAAACAAAAAGTTGCTGAAATCAGCAGACGTGAATTAGACAAGCAATTAGCTTTTCAAGCACAGAAAAACGGAGCAGTTATCAAAGTCAGAACAAGTTTTCAAGAAATTACAAAAGACGGAATTAGGACAAATGATGGAGAAGTAAAATGCAAAATTTTTGTTGATGCAAGGGGAGTATCATCACTGATTCAAAAAGACAGGACAGGGATTTTGTCTTCAGCACAATATGAAATATTTGCAGATTGGATAAAAAAAGGAGAAGTAAAGGTATTTTTTGATCAAAAAAAGTATCCAGAGTTTTTTGCATGGATAATTCCTTCAGGGGAAGGAAAAGGGAAAATAGGAATTGCAGGCAGAGGGATTAATGCATCTGAGACAATGGAAAAATTCCTCAGTACAAAAAATAATTATTCCATAATTAGAAAAATTTTTGCTCCAATTTGGATTAAGGGCCCAATTGAAAAATTTGTAGAAGGAAAGGCAGTCATTGTTGGCGATGCGGCAGGTCAGGCAAAACCAACTACTGCCGGAGGGATATATTCAAGTGGAATGGGAGGATTGTTAGCAGGTCAAGCAATTTCTAATTTCTTAAAATCAGACAATCCAAAAGATCTAGAAGAATATCAAAAAAAATGGATTGAAAAATTTGGAAAAGAATTTGAAAAGCAATTATTGGTTAGAAAACTTTTAGAAAGACTAGACAACAGCACAATAAACAAACTGTTTGAATCAGTAACACCTGAGATCACAAAAGAAATTTCTGAAAAAGAAGATTTTGATTTTCATACTAGTTCAATTGTTAAATTACTTGGAATGAGAGGATCCATCAGAACAGCTCAAACATTAATCAGTGGTGAACTTAAGAAATTATTGAGTTAAATCGTGCACAAATTCTAAGGAAGGTATAAATGATGTTTGCAGAAAATCGTGGTATGTCATCCACAATTTCATTACCAACATGCAGTTGTTGCCACAGACACATTATGCCTAACGATAAATGTGTAAAATTCAATTGCCCAAATTGTGGTGTGGATCTAATTTGGAGATGTGAAAGTTGCAGAGAAGCAGCAAGAAGCTATACTTGTAGTTCATGCAACTTTCAGGGACCTTAGAAAATGGCTCAGTTATTACTAGTTACAAAAATTCTTCCAGAAGGAACAGACATTGATCTAGATAAATTGGCAGAAACTATCAAAGGCAAACTTGCAGAAGGGATTTCTATGAAAAGACATGCAAAAGAACCACTTGCATTTGGATTAGAATTCATCAAAGCAGAATTCATTTTAGATGACAAAGAAGGTCAAATGGATTCTTTAGAAGAAGCTGTAAGATCAGTTGAGGGCGTTAGTGAATTTGAAGTTCTCAATATGAGTAGAATGTCAGTTGACATGAAATAGGTGGTTTTTTGGCACGCAAAGAAGAACCTTTGCAGATGAGAATCGGGGAAGCAAAACAAAGAGACGTTGGAAAGAAGCGAGCTCGAATCGGACCCGAAGCCATGGATTTTCTAAAAGTTACACCAGGAGACATTATTGAAATCATGGGTTCAAGATCAAGTTGTGCAGTAGTGTGGCCAGTGGATGAAGATGAGAAATTTCCAGACATTGTAAGAATCGACGGTCAAACAAGGAAAAATGTTGGTGCATCACTAAACGACATTGTAAAGATTAGAAAAGTCACATCAAAAATTGCAAAAACAATTTCATTAATTCCAGTAAATGATTCAGTAACAGTAGACAAAGAATTTACAGATTTTGTAAAAAACAGATTGAAAGGATTGCCAATTACTCATGGTGATGAAATATCTGTAATGATACTTGGAAACTCGATGGATTTTAAGATAACAAAAACAACTCCAAAAGGAGTTGTAAAAATAGACCGTTCAACTACCCTTACAATATCAACAGACACAGCAGTTGACCGAAAAGTCAGAGTAACATACGAAGAGGTAGGGGGGCTTAGACAAGAAATCAAAGCAATGAGAGAAATAGTAGAGCTTCCATTAAGGCATCCGGAATTATTTGCAAGGTTAGGCGTAGAACCACATAGTGGAATTTTACTTTATGGTCCACCAGGATGCGGCAAGACACTCATTGCAAAAGTTTTGGCAAGTGAATCAGAAGCAAACATGTATTCAATTAACGGTCCAGAGATAATGAATAAATATT